>NZ_AQOV01000002.1:1200000-1544187 GCF_000365425.1 Methylomonas sp. MK1 | reverse complement strand
CACGCGTCCGAGTGTCCTGATGGACTCCTCTAAATGTCAAACTTCAGCTGTCTCCCCGGCAGAGCCGGGGGATTTCTCATTTTTGGTTAAAATCGCATGATTAATCTTGGTCGACGGACGCTGCAACGTGCAAGCCATCCAATCTAGCAAATGATTCTGTTCCTCCCGATTCGGATACAGATAATTTAGGTGCTCAAGCCACAGCTCCACGTCCTCCCGCGTAGCCTCATCAGGTAAACTGACGCCAGGATCGCGCCAAATATTCCAAAGCACCGCACCGTCACGATGAACCGGGTTATCCGTTTCGCCAGGCAGATAAATCAGACCGTCAACCTTGATAGTGGCTGGATTTTTTAGAAAAACAGCCGATGGTTTGTGATCAGGAAAGACATGCAGAAACGCACCGTCGAAACCGTCTCGACTCAACTCGTTGCGCGTCACGGTATCGAATATCCGATTGTGATTTTTCAGAAATACAAAGCGCTGAAATTGCTCAGTATTGCCTGGCGGGGCCGCATTGGGTTTACGCTTTGATTTATTTGCCTGCGCTGGTTTTGATGTTTCTGTCTGAGTGGCTTCAGTCTCATAAACCGACAAAGGCGGCTCAGGTGGTCGAGATACTTCCGGCGGCGAATAACCGTTGCCTTTGGCAATACCAAACAAGGTAGCCAGGTTTACCCCGCCACCCGGCTTGAATGAATTCCAAACTCGCCGCTGATCAGCCAGGTTGAACTTGTCCGACTGCTGCGACCACTCACCCCACAACCCAAAAGCCTGATCACCTGCCCCGGTTGAGTGTAACGCCATGCCTATGGTGCGCCATTGGTCTCTGTCGTCAAAGTCTGGAATAAACCCCAGTGCCGCGCGGATTTTCTTAACTTCAACCGCCGCTAAAGGATTTGCGACCGCTGGTTCAGATTGCGGCAGGATCGCCCGCTTTTTAGCGCGTAACTTTGCTAGAAGGTTACTTGGCATATCCGGCAAAGATGCACCTTCCAAAGGCGAATCACCATCCCAATAATATTTGCCACCCGTCACATGATTGGATGGTTCGACAACAATAAACCCACCATCCCCGCGAAGATCGATCCCCGGGTAAAAGTTGGTTGTCGACACACACTCTTGACCGGCATATTTGAAACAAATATGACTACCACCTGAACCGGTCACCTGTACCACATCATCCGGGATTGGGCCGAGTTCACGCTTCATCTGCTCCAGCGCATCATCGCCACCATGGCGAGGATCAACATCGAGTACAAAAAAACCAGAGGCCGCGCCGGTTCGAATACCGATATTCGCCTTAGGCCATTTTTTAAACCAGGCATTTAATGTCTTTGTATCCGTAGCGGCATCAAGCAGCCCTTTCTGCAATAGCGGATGTTTGCCAGCAGACCGGCAATCAGTTTTGCCGCAGCTGCATATACCCCGCTCGGTAATCCAGTGCAACGGCAACACTGGCCAGCCCAGCGCCGCATACTTCAATGCGTACTCAAATCGGGATTCAATTGCTGGCATTGAGCGCCTTCTTGTAATGCTCGGTAACGAATGCCACCCGGTTACCCCGCAAGCACGTCACGCAATAGCCCTCACGCATTAAGCGCTTTTTGCAGGTGCCGCCGCATAGCCGGCATTGCCACATAGGTTCCTGCTTTTTGTAACAGTTTTTAAACTTCGTCATCAAAATCACCCATTCTCATTTGCCATCGGTCCGACTCGACCGCAATCCGCGCGGCCACGTTGATAAGTCGTCTGAAAGAGAATTAGGCTTTTTGACTAGCAAACCACTTCGTAAATAATCGCTCGTTGATGTAAAACTTTCTGGCCGACAAAATCACCGCGCCGGACTTTGACAATCCATTGCGCGCGCGATTACGCATGAACCAAGTCAATTGACCGGGTGTGAACTTGTCAGCGTACTTTTCCTGGAATTTTTCAAGAATAATAATCTCCCCTCGAGAAACATCATTCAAACCGGCGCAAGCGCCGGCAAAGTTGCCTTGTTGTTTTTCCATAGTTATTCCTCATTAATATTCATGGTGTTGAAATTTGAAAGCGACTCAAAGCGCCTGGACATATTGTCGCGCAGATCAAAGAATACAAAGGCAGTCAAGGAGTTTCAGGGTCCAAGCGAGGGAAAATCAAATGGTTTTGATTTGTTTGCATCAATGCCGCCTCTAGCGTGTGAAGTTCTGCCGCGTTTCGCAGCATTACGGACATTATGCGAATGGTTTGGAGCGATGTAAGAAAGATAATATGTCTATTATCTTTCCCCTTATTTATCAGATATTTGCTGGAGATTTTGCGGTATTTATTGCCTTATTTTTGCGTTTATCTTCCTTTTTCTGCTTGCGTTCATATTCTTCAGCAGTTGTATCTATATCTTTCCGCCAATCCGAATCGACATATCTCTTAAATTCAACCACTGGAAAAGGAGGATTGAACAGCCTCTCGAAGTCAACCAGGGGGAGAGTTTTGATTTTCTCCGGCAACAGCCCATCATCAACCATACGGCTCAGCAATCCGAGAAAACCCCTGGCAAAAAACGCAGGGTTAAACTTCTTTCGGTTTGAAGCCTTAAACGCGTCCCGATAAGGCGAGTTACGACCAAAATCTTCAGCAACTTGTTGCCCATAGGCAAGAATCAAACTTTCAAATGTCGGCATTGGAAAATCCGTGTCATAAAAAGCTCCAACATCACCACTAAATTTCTGGAATTTTTGCGCCAAGACACCGTCGGATGCGTCATAAGCGACCCAATCTGCCCACTGTCGAATAGGCTCAGGCAGCGAGTTTGATTGAATATCGACTGCGCGTTGTAGCAATCCAGAATAAATAGAGGATTGAGGGCTACTAATCCAATGAACGCCACCAATTTCAGCCAAACCATTGACTAGCCGAACAATTTCCTCAGTTTTTTGTTTGATTTGCCCTCTGATCTCATCAGCTTTTTTACTCTGTGACCAGCCCTTTGCTAGGGGTGATAAGCCTAATTCACACGCACTTTTTTCTTTTCCGATTCCCCAAATCATCCAAGCTCTATGTAACCAGAAACAAAAAATCATCATGTGTTCGTCACTTTCTAAAAGTTCACAAATCTTTCGCAACGACTCGACACAGTGATTTTTTGAGGCAATAAACTGATTGATTATTTCAAGGTGGCCACCTTCGTGCGCAGCATAAACAGTGAATGTACGAATGATATCGTGAGCTTTTTTGAAATCCTGAAAATGAGGATTTTCGAAACCAAGAAACGGATACCGAAACAAATGCCCCGCCCTAGGCGGCAAATTTTGGCTAGCGACCCATCTATCGATCTCGCGCTCAGTCATACTAACTATGACCACATCAACACCTCTCTAGTGTGATTCTCAAAAAAGATACCAAGCCAGGCGGGTGAGAAATCCGCTTTTCGCCCCGTCGGGCTAGGCTTGGTAAAACAGGTTAAGCCGCCTCTGGTCGAGGCGCCGGCGTGACATTAGGGCGCGGCTTCTGGCGGGCCTGCCATAAGTCATACTCGGCCTGCATACGCACCCACGTTTCGGCAGTCGGGCCACTGGTCCAGGCTTCCAATCGAATCGCCATTTCCGCACTGATCGCGGCCTTGCCGTTCCGGGGAGTCGCTATTTTTGCCGAAAGATCTTTTCGGGCATCCTGCTGGAAAAAATCGGCAAAAATTACGCGACCGCTTATGCCTTCGGCGCCCCGATTCGTCCGCGTCACCTCGTTCCGACCCAACCAGGGGTCGAAACATCGGCTCTCGCATGACTTAACGCCGTGTCGCGATGCCTTGCAGGTTTTCTCCGCTTCGCTGCGAAAACCCGCCCGGCGCTACGGCTATCGGGGACTAAAAATCTTCACTTCGCTGGCGCTCCGTTTCCAAGATTTTCAGCGAATGACCCGCGACAATGCCACGCGGGACACACCCAATTGCGATGCTGCCTCGGTAACGCCAATCCCCAGTTCGGGCAAGATGTCCTCTTTCAAAATACTGCCCGGATGGGGCGGGTTAAATTGGGCGGTCATGCTGCCGCCTGCCGATGTGCCGACAGTTTCAGCCCGACCGCCTTAGTAACAGCCAGCAGGGTTTTGATGGTGGGGTTACCTTTGGGCGACAAGGCCCGGTATAAGCTTTCGCGTTTAATACCCGCCCGCTCGGCAACTTCCGCCATACCTTGCGCTTCCGCAATCTGGCGTAGTGCTGCCAATAACGCTTCGCGGCCGCCGGGCTGGTCCACCTCTTCTAGCGCCGCGGCCAGGTATTCATTGGCAAACTCGGGATCTTCGCGCAATAGCTCGATAACCGTTTGGTCGTGTGGTTTTGATGCTTCACTCATGGTGTGTTCTCTGCTTCCAGTCTTTCCAATAGGCAACGGCTTTGTCGATGTCGCCCTGCTGTTTGCGCTTGTCGCCACCGATCAGTAACAGCAGCAGCTTGGCCCCGGCCTGCGCGTAATACACGCGATAGCCGGGACCGTAATCAATGCGTAGTTCCCATACGCCGTCTTGTATGGGCTTGCAGTCGCCAAGATTACCGGCGGCCATGCGTTGCACCCTGGTTAATACGCGGGCTTTCGCCTGTCGATCCGCCAAGGCCGACAGCCAATCCTTGAAGGGCAGCCGGCCATCGGCTGCCTGGTAGTCTTCAACCTGGTACATTGTGAATTATAAGTTACAGATAAGCAACTCCAAGCGGCTTACTGTTCCGCACTGGCCTCGCCTGAGTTCCAGGCGTTAATGGTGCGATCGATAGCCGTCAATTCATCGATTACCACCCCAATTGCTGGCAATAATTCGCTGTTCTCTAACGGAATAAACAGTAGCTCCAAAATGCAACGCGCCCGCTCGGTTTTAATCACTATGTCATCAAATAGCTCTATCAGGTTGCCCGCATTACTACGATTGTTGGTTTCACGATCTTGGTTTTCTGTATTCACGGTATTCTCCTAATTATTTTTGCCGAATGGCGGCGGTCATGACGCGTTCCACCAGCTTCGATTTGTGCTCGGTGGATAGATGCGCGTAGCGTTTGGTGGTTTGGGTGGATTTATGGCCTAACACTTCGCCGACTTCGTACAACGAAGCGCCGGCCATCGCCAGTAAACTGGCGGCACTGTGGCGTAAATCGTGAAACCGGAAGTTTTCGATTCCCGCTTCTCGCAACGCCTTATCCCAATGTTTTTTGAACTCGAACGGTCGTTCGGGCTTGTTCTCGCTGGCAAAGAGTAAGCCGGCACCCACCCGGCGCTGCGGGCGTAGATGATCCACTACAAAATCCGGCAACGGACACCAGCGGGGTTCGCCGTTTTTGCTGGTTGCCAACCTGGCCAGGTTGTTATCGAAGTCGATGTCACTCCAGCGGAGGTTAAGCACTTCGGCTTTACGCATGCCGGAAGTCAGCGCCATCAATACCAACAAATGCAGCTTATCCCAGTCTGATTTTTGACACGCCGCCAGCAGCCGCACCCGTTCGCCTTCATCCAGGAATCGATTAATCTGGTTGTTAACCTTGCGAGCGGCCACCCGGGCGACCGGATTGGCAACAATATAGCCCTCGAAAATCGCATATCTGAAAATCGCCGACAGCACGGTACGATAACGATTGACCGTAGACGGCGAACGGTCTCGATTAATTGCTTTGGTCTTGCCGGCGCCATCGCCACGCAGCACCTTGCCCGCTTCAAAGGCTTTAAGCCGTTGGCGAATCATATCCGCGCTGATGTCGACCAACTTATAATCGCCCAGGCAGGTTTGCCAATACTGGGCCCGCCTGGCTTGGTTGACTGCGTCTTTGCCTTGCCATTGCCGCATGTATTCGTCGACCAGATCAGCAAACCGCAAACCCGCACCGCGCGAGCCTAAGGCCTCCATCATTTCATGGTCTGACTCGATGCGCTTTACCCAGGCTTGCGCATCACCTTTGCGGGTGAAGGTTTTGGATTTTATTGCAATGCCGCGCTGGGTGATGATCGCTTTATAGACGACACCTGACTGGCGTTCAATTTTTCGGATGGTGGCCATTAGGCAGGCCTCTCTTCGCTGAAAGCTGCCGAAAATTGCGGCAAAGCGTAGTCTCTCAGGTCGAGTGATAGCGCAAGCTGCCGCAATGTTTCCGGATCAGAGTCTACCGGTAACGATTCAAGCAATCGCTCATATACGTCTCGGCCCCGTGACAGGGAATAAAGTATGCCTTTTCGTGGATCGTCATCACCCTCGCCAACATAAAAGCAGCGCAGATCTTTAAGGCAATACCCTGTCAAGCCAAAAACGTTGCCAAAGCGCCGCGCCTCACCCTCTGTGGGAAAGCCGGGAGAGGCCAACAAATGATTGTCAGGATGATGAACAGTCCAAAGTCGAATGACTGGGTGGTCGTAGGCGCCGCATGTCGTGCACTGCACGCTGCCGCCGTCGGGAAAATACGGATAAACCTCAGCAGGCAAGAAAAACCCTTCAGGATCACCGCATGAAGGACAATACGCAAACCGGTCAAATAGGAAATAGTCTGAAATTGCACTAGGAACGACCGGACCCGCGTTGTGTTGACTTTTAGGAATATTGGTCATGTCATTCCACCCCGCGGCTAGTTAACGGCTCCACGACCTGTGGAAACCTATCGAAGACCAAGGGGCTGCTTTCCGAATAATTGCAGCCAACATCCTCAGCCAAACAATTGATGGTGTTCTGTGCATCACCGGCAATTGAGTGTATTGCCTGGAGCGCGTTACGTAAAAGGCGTGGGTTGGTATGAAATTTTGTACTTTCAGACGCGCAAATAAGCAAGTCTGAAATTAATTCGATTAAATCAAACGCTTCTTGCGAAGTTTGATCGATTTGAGTGATTGTTTGTTTGAACGTTTGGACATCAGCACCAGGTTCTGGTCGTGATGTTGATGGGGTTTGTTTTGAATTTATTGCGGACATAAAAAAAGCCCTCGATGTAACACAGGTTCTCTGGAACCTTTTTGAAAAAATCCACATGAGCCCTAAACGGTGCCCTGTGGGGTTTTTTTCAACGTGTTAAACCGATGGCTTTATGATTCTTATCCTTAAAAATCAATCAGTTATCTGGTAGCGGGGGCAGGATTTGAACCTACGACCTTCGGGTTGTAAGGGCGATGCTCTCCCAGCTGAGCTAAGCACCCGACTAAAGGCCGCGCATTTTATCCAAAACTCGAGCTGCTGCAAAATGTTTTGTTAACTTTGCGATGCAAATACTCTTGCCACACGTGCAGTTGCCAAAAGTTTGCATTCTCCGGACAGCAAGCCAGTACGAGCAAACTATTTCTATACAAAGTTATGCTCACCACCCAAAAAACCATCCCCTGTACGCAAACCGCAAACGCTGTCCGTGTAAGCTTATTTTCCGGATATATTGAAAAATCCCGGTTTTAAGTTACTTTTATGTAGGCTTATGACTACGAAAGATGAAAGCCTGGATGGTCAATTATGTTTCAAGCCAAATTTGGCGAGGCACATCTAAGTCACCGGAGACACGTTCTACTAAGCGCTAAACCAAGCGCAACGAAACGGAACAATCGAAAGCAGTGACAGGGTTAATAATCCCGGCGCGAGCAATACTTAAACCCTTATACGTTTATCGACAAAAATCTGATGAGTAAAGGCACCACTTACATACCGATTTACGATTTCTCACCGAGCATTAACGCCGGTTATCTAAAACAAATCCTGCCGCTGCTGGTGCGGCATAATGTGGCGGCCAATCCCATCAATTACGCCATTTGGTACGACTATGTAGCCGGTGATAACCCGACCTTAAACAAAGCCGTTGACTTGTTGCTCGCAGAAAACCAGGCCTTCGATTATGACAACAGCGTCGAGCTTTACAAATCACATATTTGTAATGCGTCTTTGGAATCTTTTGAGCAAATCAACCGACAACTGCACAAAGTTATTGAACAAGCCACTAGCGCGATCAACGAAACTTATAACAAGGCCGAACAAACCAACGATAGCTTCCAGAAAAAATCTGTCATTTTGGAGAATTTCTCCGCGTCCGACGGATTGAAAATCGTCTTGCAGGAAATCATTCAGGAAACAAAAGCCCTGGCAATCACCAGTCAGGCCATGCAGGCCAAGCTGACCGATGCTAACCGTGAAATGGAACAACTACGTGCAGAGCTTACACAAGCAAGGCAAATCGCCACTACCGACGGCCTAACTGGCCTATTGAATCGGCGCGCATTCGACATGACCTTGGCGGAAATTATCGAACAATCCGCACCCAATACCGCTTGCCTGTCGATGCTGGATATAGACCATTTCAAACGCATTAACGACACTTACGGCCACACCATCGGCGACAATGTCATTAAATATGTGGCCTCTTTAATGAAGAAACACGCTGAAGATCATCATCATGTGGCGCGTTACGGCGGCGAGGAACTGGCGATTATCATGCCCAATACCAGCCACGAAAAGGCGGTAGAAATATCCGAAAATATTCGCAACGCGATGGAAACCAGCCGCTTGCAGCGCAAAAACGATAACCAGTCACTGGGTAAAATCACCTTGTCGATCGGCGTTGCCAGATTGCAACCGGGCGACAATCCGGAAAGCTTTATCGTCCGCGCCGATAACGCCCTGTATAAAGCCAAGCAAAGCGGCCGCAATCAAGTAATACATTCATGAACATTTCAGAATATCCGCCGCAGCCGATTAGGGTTCGCTGAGGCGTTGTACCACCAAACTGCCCACCATATCGCCCTCGACATTTACCATGGTCCGCACGGTATCGAGTACACGATCTATGGGTAACAATATGGCAATGGCTTCGGCCGGCAAACCTACCGACTGCAACACCATTATCATGGTCACCATGCCGGCGCTGGGAATACCCGGCGCGCCGATGGCGGCGATCATCGTAGTAAAAAACACGATCAATTGCTGAGCCAAATCCAACTCAATACCCGCCAAATTAGCCACAAATAGCGCGGCAGCCGCTTCGTAAAGCGCGGTGCCATCCATGTTGACGGTTGCACCCAACGGCACCACAAACCCGGCAATACTGGGTTTGACATGCAGATGCTGTTCGACACAGCGCAAGGTGACCGGCAAGGTCGCCGAGCTGGAACTGGTGGCAAACGCGGTCATCAATGCTTCCCGAGAACCGCGAAAAAACTTTAACGGCGTGATTTTGGTAACTAGAAATAACAATAGCGGCAACACGACGAAGCCATGCAGCAATGTCGAGCCCACCACAACCGCTACAAACTCAGCTAGGCTGCTTAACAAAGCCATGTTCTGCGTCGCTAGCAACTGTGCCAGTAGTGCCATGATGCCGAACGGCGCCAGCCGCATGATCCAGCCGACCAAGCGCAACATCAATTCCAAGCATTCCTGCATTAAAAGTAATATGTTTCGATACCGGTCCCCGCCAACTACCAAAGCTATGCCCAGCAGTAACGCAAACATCACGATCGCCAGCACGTTGGCTTGCGCCAGCGCCGCGAACGGATTGACAAACAAGCCGTGTAAAAAACTGGCGATGAATTCGGCAAACGTCATCTGCTTGGCGGCAAAACCCTGACCGGCATTCTGAAACAGGTCCAGATTCAGGCCCTTACCCGGCTCGAACCAATTGGCCGCGCCCAAGCCCAACAAAATGGCCAAGACCATGGACACTGCGAAAAATCCCAGCGTAGACATCCAAACCCGGTGCAGTTGGCTGTGCATGCGCAAATTGGCGACACCGACCGCTATAGAGGTAAATACCAAAGGCACCAATACCATTTTCAGCAAGTCCATGAATAAGTTACTCAAGAGACCGCAAAAGTATATACCCTGTTTTGTAAGGGCTGCTTCCGGCCCAAGCTTGGCGAACCCTAATCCCATTAGGACACCAAACACGGCACCGAGAAAAATCTGTGTATTTAATGCGACTTTCAATCCGACCTCCTGAAAATGCTAATATCGTAAAATGCCAAAATACTGAGATTTATAATAAGCAAACTAACACCCCCAAAGCGACATACATTGAGTCCGGCCCTACGACAGGGGATTTCATCATGACACCGGCGAAGATTGGCTTTTGGCTTATCTACTTCGGTAAAATCAGCTGCTATGACGACAATCACCGACAACACCGAAACTTGTTTATGCGGCTCCGGCCTGCATTATCCGGAGTGCTGCGGCCGCTATCACAGCGGCGAACACTTCCCGCCAACGGCAGAAGCCTTGATGCGCTCGCGTTTCAGCGCTTATGCCCAACGCAACGTGGACTATTTATTAAATACTTGGGAAACAAGCAAACGCCCCGCAGCAATCGATTTTTCCAAGGAAACCGCGCAGTGGCAAAAACTCGTTATAGTCGACACTAAGAAAGGCAGTGCGCACGACAGCAAAGGCATGGTCGAGTTTAAGGCTTTTTACCGACAGGACGGCGAAGACTATTTCATGCACGAAATCAGTCGGTTCGTTAAGACGGATTCGCGCTGGCTCTATCTGGACGGCGTCATCAAAGCCGCGGGCAAAGTTGCGATAAGCACGGAAACCGGCCGGAATGCGCCTTGTGCGTGCGGCAGCGGCAAGAAATTTAAACGTTGCTGCGGGCGCTGAAAACCGACCCGCTGAACCGTCACTAAGTCAACGAGCCGCATCCACAAAATTCAATTGCTTCCAGGCTTCGTACAGCACTATGGCAACGGTATTCGACAGATTGAGACTGCGGCTTTCCTTACGCATCGGCAAATACAGTTGCAACGCGGCCGGATGTTGATTCAAAAATGCGGTTGGTAAGCCGCGGGTTTCCGGACCGAATAACAAGGCATCTCCAGCTTTATAACGCACCTCGCTGTACCCGGTGTGGCCTTTGGTGGTTAACGCAAATAAACGCTGCGGCTTGGCTTTTTCGACGTAATCGTGCAAGGAACCGTACTGGCGGATGTTCACCCATTCATGATAATCCAGCCCGGCGCGACGCAGACGTTTGTCGTCCAAGTCAAACCCCAGAGGCTGGATTAAATGCAGATGCGCACCGGTATTAGCGCATAAACGGATGATATTGCCGGTATTGGCCGGTATTTCCGGCTCGAACAAGACAATATCCAGCATTGCTTTAGTATTTTTCCACGTCCACCGGCGACAGTTTCCAAATCTCGCGGTTGTATTCGCTAATCGTTCTATCGGTGGAAAACTTACCGCTGGCCGCTGTATTCAGAATACTCATTTTGGTCCAGCGCTCTTGATCGCGCCAAGTTTGTTCAACGCGCTTTTGCGCTTCCAGATAACTGCGGAAATCAGCGATAGTCATCCACGGATCGTGCGGACTTTTAATCGAGGCAATGATGTCGTCGAAAATGCCCGGCTCGAACTGATTGAAATGTCCGCATTCCAGCAAGCGCATCACGCCTTGCAAATCGCTGTCCTGATTGATGAACCATTGCGGATCGTAATGTGGACGGAGCGCCTCCACTTCGGTTTCGGTCAAGCCGAACAGGAAGAAATTGTCGGCACCGACCTCTTCACGAATTTCGATGTTGGCGCCGTCCAACGTACCGATGGTCAGCGCGCCGTTCATCATAAATTTCATGTTACCGGTACCGGACGCTTCCTTACCGGCAGTCGAAATTTGTTCCGACAAATCCGCGCCCGGACAGATTTTCTCCATCGCCGACACGCAGTAATTGGGCATAAACACCAATCTCAGCTTGTTACCTACTTCCGGATCTTCATTTATGACATTGCCGACATTGTTAATCAGCTTGATGATTTTTTTCGCCATGACATAGCCAGGCGCCGCCTTGCCGCCGATCAAGACGCAACGATCCACCCAGTTTTGCGTATCGCCGCGTTTTATTCGATCATAAAGATGGATCACATGCAGCACATTCAAAATCTGCCGTTTGTATTCATGAATGCGTTTGACCTGCACATCGAATAACGCATCAACGTTTATTTCAATATCGTGTTCTTCTTTTTTGTAATCGACAAGACGCTGTTTGCTGGCCCGATTTAAGTCGTACCATTTTTGCCTGAACGCAGCGTCTTCGGCGTAAGGCGCTAGTTTGGACAGCTGAGAAAGGTCGGTAATCCAACCATCACCGATAGTTGCGGTAATAAACTCGGCCAATTCCGGATTACAGCCGGCCAGCCAGCGTCTGGGGGTCACACCGTTAGTTTTGTTATTAAATTTTTGCGGCCACAGCTCGAAAAAGTCTTTAAACAAGCCTTCCTGCAACAACTTGGAATGCAATTCGGCGACACCGTTGACCGAAAAACTACCGACGATGGCCAAAAATGCCATCCGCACCTGTTTTTGATGACCTTCTTCGATGATGGACATCCGCGCCATACGTGGATTGTCGCCTGGCCAACGCGCAGACACTTCCGCCATGAAGTGCGCGTTGATTTCAAAAATAATTTCCATCAAGCGCGGCAGCAAATGCTGCATCAGATTGACCGACCATTTTTCCAAGGCCTCGGGCAACAAGGTATGGTTGGTGTAGGCCATCGTGTGTCGAGTGATGTGCCAGGCTTCTTTCCAAGGCAGACCGTGAATATCCATCAGTAAGCGCATTAGCTCGGCCACCGCGATGCTGGGATGGGTATCGTTGAGCTGGAAGCAGTTTTTCTCGGCAAATTTACTGAAATTATTACCATGGCGACCCACCCAGTTAGCGATGACGTCCTGCAAACTGGCGGACGCCAACAGATATTGTTGTTGCAGGCGCAAGGCTTTGCCGTTTTCGTTGGCGTCGTTGGGATACAACACCATCGTAATGTTTTCGGCGGTGTTTTTCTCGGCCACCGCTTCGGCATAATCGCCGGCATTGAACTCTTGTAAATTGAACTCTTCCGTGGCGATGGCTTTCCACAAACGCAGGGTATTGACCGTGCCGTTTTTATACCCCGGCACCGGCGTGTCGTAAGGCATGGCAATCACGTCATGGGTATCCAGCCAGCTGGTGCGCTTGTTGCCTTTTTCGTCGATGTGCGTTTGCGTGTGGCCGCCAAACTTGATGCGGTGCATGTACTCAGGACGCTCGATTTCCCAAACATTGCCCATCCGCAACCAATGATCCGGTTTTTCGACCTGCTCGCCATTGACGATTTGTTGCGAAAACATACCGTATTCGTAACGCAAACCGTAGCCGGTGACCGGCAATTGCAAGGTGGCGCAACTGTCGATGAAACACGCGGCCAAGCGTCCCAGACCACCGTTACCTAAACCGGCATCCGGTTCGCTTTCGATGAGTTCCTCGGCTTCCAAACCCAAATCGTAAAGTGCTTGCGTCACGATATCGTCAACCCCGAGATTCAACATAGCGTTGCTCAGCGAGCGCCCCATCAAAAACTCCATCGACAGATAGAAGGCTTTTTTACAGTCGGAGTCCCGATAGACGTTGTAGGTTTTTTTCCAGCGTTCGACCAGACGGTCGCTGATCGCCAAGGACAAGGCCTCGTAGGCGTAATGCGGGGAACGGCAGTTTTGATCGCGCCCGAGACGATGACTGTAATAGTGTTTGAAATCGGCGATGAAATGCTTTTTTTCCATGCCCAACTTGGGGAGCTTGGTAATATCGGCGGCGGGATTACTCTTATTAAAGACTCTATGCGGCATAGTGCTTACCCTTGAGGACAGTGAAAATTAAAAGCCGTGGGCCGCTTGATTGTGCAAGGCTGAAAGCGATGCAGAAGGCCCTCTAAATCGAATTGTCGGGCAGCCGCGACACCCGGTTTGAAGCGTCGCGGTTAAACATTAGTTCAATTTGCCGTGGCATTGCTTGTACTTTTTACCCGAACCGCACGGGCATGGGTCGTTACGGCCCACTTTGGTGCCGAGTCTGACAAAAGGCTGCTCCGCGCTCTCCGAGTCTGAGTCAGACTGAGCTGCTTGTGCCGCCGGCTCTTCTTCAAAAATGGAGTGAGCTTCCGCGTGTTCGTAATGCATTTCCAGCGGTGCTTGGCGTTGTTCGTCGATCGCCTGCACGTCTTCTTCACGCGCCACCTGCACTTTGGCGAGTATGCCTACCACTTCCTGTTTGATATGCGTCAACAGGCCGGTAAACATTTGGAACGACTCGCGTTTGTACTCCTGCTTGGGATCTTTTTGCGCATAGCCTCTGAAATGAATACCTTGGCGCAATTGGTCCATCGCTGCCAAATGTTCTTTCCAGCTATTATCCAGCACTTGCAACATGACCGATTTCTCGAAATGCCGCAGCACTTGCACACCGACGGCCTCTTCACGGGCACGACTTTCTTGTTCGGCTTTTTCGATGATCAACTGGCGCAATTTCGGTTCGTTCAGTGTACGGTCGCTCTCCAGCATTTCCATTAACGGCATCTGCAGATTAAACTCTTGCTGCAAATGCGTTTCCAAACCACGCACATCCCATTGTTCTTCCATGGTTTTCGGCGGAATGTATTCGGTGATGACGTCGTTCAGTACGTCGGCACGAATTGCGTTGATAATGTCGTTGATGTCTTCGGCAGCCATCAATTCATTGCGCTGCGCGTAAATAACCTTACGTTGATCGTTGGCGACGTCATCGTAAGCCAGAATTTCTTTGCGAATATCGAAGTTACGATTCTCCACCTTGCGTTGCGCGCTTTCGATGGAACGCGTCACCCAAGGATGCTCGATAGCTTCACCTTCTTCCATACCCAGTTTTTGCATCAAACTGGCGACGCGCTCGGACGCGAAAATCCGCATCAAATCGTCTTCCAGCGACAGATAAAAACGGGTCGAACCCGGATCGCCCTGCCGACCGGAACGGCCACGCAATTGGTTGTCGATCCGCCGCGATTCGTGGCGCTCCGAACCGATCACATGCAGACCACCGCTCGCCAACACTTTTTCATGTCTTTCCAGCCACGCAGCGCGTACTCGCTCTTTATCGGCTTCGCTGGCATCCGGACCCAAGGCTGCCAGTTCGGCATTCAGATTACCCCCCAGCACGATGTCGGTACCGCGACCGGCCATATTGGTAGCGATGGTGACAGCGCCCGGCATACCGGCATTTTCGATAATGTGCGCTTCGCGCTCGTGCTGTTTGGCATTCAAGACTTCATGGCGGATGTTTTGTTGTTGCAGCATCCGAGAAATCAATTCAGAGTTTTCGATCGACGTCGTACCGACCAAGACCGGCTGGCCGCGCTGCACGCAATCCTTGATATCTTCGATGACGGCGTTGTATTTTTCCCGCGCCGAAAGATAAACCAAATCGCCTTTGTCTTTGCGTATCATCGGTCTGTGGGTAGGAATAACCACCACTTCAAGACCGTAGATTTTGTTCAACTCGAACGCTTCGGTATCGGCGGTACCGGTCATACCCGACAACTTGTTGTAAAGCCGGAAATAATTCTGGAAGGTAATCGAAGCCAGTGTTTGGTTTTCGTTTTGAATGGTCACGTTTTCCTTGGCTTCCATCGCTTGATGCAAACCCTCGGACCAGCGCCGACCGCTCATCATCCGGCCGGTGAATTCGTCGACGATAATGACCTGACCGTCCTTCACCACATAATCTACATCCTTCTGGAACAGCACATGCGCCCGCAAAGAGGCATTCAGGTAGTGCATCAAGCGGATATTCGCGGCTTCGTATAAGGTCGAGCCATCGGCTATCAAGCCGTGCTCCGCCAACAAGCGCTCAACGTGCTCATAACCGGCTTCGGTCAGATGAATCTGCCGGGATTTTTCGTCCACCGCATAATCACCGGGCATTTGATCCTGCTTCTCCGGATCGTCGGCTTTTTCCTGTTTGGTCAGGTAAGGAATGATTTGATTGGTCTTCAGGTAAATATCGGTACTGCCTTCCGCCTGGCCGGAGATGATCAACGGCGTTCTGGCTTCGTCGATCAAAATAGAGTCAACCTCGTCGACGATGGCAAAATTCAGATCGCGCTGGACTTTTTGTTCCAGGCTGAAGGCCATGTTGTCACGCAAATAATCGAAACCAAATTCGTTGTTGGTGCCGTAAGTAATATCCGCCGCATAGGCAACCTGGCGTTGCTCATGGGTCAAATCGCTGACGATGACGCCGGTGGTCAAGCCCAGGAAACCGTATAGTTTGCCCATCCATTCCGCGTCGCGGCGGGCCAAGTAATCATTGACGGTAACGACATGTACGCCTTTACCCGGCAAGGCATTCAAATAGGCGGCCAGAGTGGCCATCAGGGTTTTACCCTCACCGGTTTTCATCTCGGCTATCTTGCCGCTATGCAAGACCATACCGCCGATCAACTGCACGTCGAAATGACGCATGCCAAATACGCGGGTCGAGGCTTCGCGCACGGCGGCAAAGGCTTCTGGGAGTAAATTGTCTAAGTCTTCGCCTTGGGCCAGGCGGTCGCGAAATTCCTGCGTCTTGGCTTGTAACGCCGCATCGGATAATTTTTCGTATTCGGCGGCCAGCGCGTTGACTTTCTTGACTAGCTTGCGTTTCTTCTTGACCAGCCTGTCGTTGCGGCTGCCAACTACCAATTTAACCAGCTTACCCAGCATGATATTTCCAGAGTGAGAGTGAACCAAAGTTTGCGATTATAAACGGTATGGGGCAGCTGTGACCAGAAAACAAGCCCGGCAAGCTAGGACGATTGACCAGCCGGTTTTTGTAAATCGGCTATTTAAATACCGCTATCGGCCATTTAAAACGCGATTTTTGCTTTGCAGCCTCAGCCTTACTCCACAATTGGGCGATTTCCATCAAAGCAAAGTCTGCGCTCGCTGGAACATGGACAAGCCTATCGATCAGCGTATAATTCGCCGGCTTCGGCCCTTGTGGCGACAAGCATTCGACATCATTACTGGCTTTAAAAACTTATGAAAATAGTGATTCTCGGTGCCGGCGTTACCGGCTCTTCGGTTGCCGGCGCATTGGCCAGTGAAGAAAACGATATTGTCGTTATCGATAAAAATGCCCAATTGCTCACCGCATTGAAGGGCCGCCTGGATATAGCCACTGTTGAAGGTAACGCTGCCCATCCCAGCGTGCTGGAACAAGCCGGTATTCAGGACGCCGACATGGTGATTGCCGTTACCGACCGCGACGAGACCAATATGCTGGCCTGTCAGGTGATTAACACCCTGTACAGCAAACCCAAAACCATCGCCCGGGTGCGCGCCATCGACTTTCTAAACCACCCGGAATTATTTGCGCCGGGCGGTATTGATATTGTCATCAGCCCTGAGCAGGTCGTCACCGAATCCATTCATAATCTGATCAAATACCCCGGCGCGCTGCATGTGTCGGAGTTTGCCGACGGCTTGGTCAGGCTGTTTTCGATTCGCGTGGTGCCGACCGGCTTTCTGACCGGTAAACGCATCCATGCCGTGAAAGAAAAACTGGCCGACAGTATGATCCGGGTCGCCGCGATTTTCCGCGACGGCAAAGCCATCGCGGTAAACGGCGAGGCGGTGATTGCCACCGGCGACGAAGTATTCTTTGTCTGCCCGCGCGATAAAGTCCGTAAAACCCTGGTGGATTTGCACAAGCTGGAATCGCCGATCAAAACCATTATGCTGGCCGGCGGCGGCCATGTCGGCAAGCGACTGGCAATTGCCTTGGAAAAAAATTATCACGTCAAAGTCATCGAGCAAGACATCGAACGCGCCCGAGAGATCTCCAACGATTTGCGTAATACCTTAATTTTGCATGGCGACTGCACCGACGAATCTCTGCTGCAAGAGGAAATGATCGAAGACATCGACTTGTTCTGCGCGATTACCAATAATGACGGCATCAACCTGATTGCCGCCGGTCTGGCGAAAAAACTCGGCGCCAAAAAAGCCATCTGCCTGATCAACAATAATTCCTACCTGAAATTATTGGACGGCACCGAAATCGATCTGGCGATTCAACCAAAACTGGAAACCTTGGGCGGCATCCTCAAACACGTGCGTAAAGGCGACGTAGTCGGCGTCAGCTCGGTGTGCGGCGGCAGTGCGGAAGCGATCGAAGCGATTGCTCACCGCAGCAAGAACTCCAGCTCAGTGGTTGGCTTGCGGGTAGATCAGGTCAACTTACCGGACGGCGTCATATTAGGCGCGCTAATTCGCGAAAAGGAAGTGATTCCGGTGCATCACGACACCGTATTCGCGGAAGGTGATCACGTAGTGATGTTTGCGCTGAACAAGAAAATGGTCAGAGACATCGAAGGCTATTTCCAGCCGATCTAGTCCGCCAAATCGGCATCGATAAAAGCCAGTGCCCGCTGCGGCAAACCGTCTTTGCTCTCGCCTTGCAAAGACCTCTGGCTGTCTTCATGTACCGCTGTCATAAACTGCAACAATTGCATTTCAATTTTCATTTTTTCCTGCGGGTCTTGGGCATCCCACATTCGATTCAATAACTGCTTGGCGTGATGGTGGATAGTGAACGCCACTGCTTCCGGTAGATGGGCGTAACTACTGCGTAAAGACTCCTTCAGCTTATCCAGTGATTGCAGATATTGCTGATAGTCTTTTAAATCCTGCTGACATTGGGTTTTCACCATCGCCAGCTCGTTGCTGTTGCGGGCTTTGTTGACGGCCAGCTCATGAGCCAATTGCTGCGACTGTTTTTTCAGTTGCGCCACCAAAGCCTGTTCCGCCAGCGCCTTGGTTTGCCGCAGTTCGGCGACATCTTCGTGCCTGGATAAATGCCATTGCAGATTGTCGTCGCGACTGCGCCGCAAAAACGCCAGTGCGTCACCCAGCCAGCGACTAATCGGCGACATGGAGCTGTTGGCGTAAAGCCAGCATCGCCGCGGAATCGGCTTGTTTACGATACGTGCGCAAGGATTTACGCAGATTTTTATATCGAGTGGCCGGCAGTTGCGCCCGCACCGCTTGCAATTCATGGCTAATTGCCACAGATAAGGCCCAGGCCTGTTTGCGGTTATCGGCTACCAGCAGGCGTTGCCGCTTGAATCTGTGCCAATAACTTAATTGTCGGCATTCGGCAGACTTGCGCCGCGCCAGATCTTGCTGGCGAACCTGTAAAGACAATAGTTGCCGCACCGCCGCCGATTCGCGGCTGAAATACCCGCGCAGTTCGCGGCAAACCGCCTTAAATAACATCATCAGACCAAGCAAAGCCAATAGAGCCAAAGCCAGCAACATGACTTTACTGGCTAACAGATAAAACAAACCCATCAGCAAAGCCAAACCAAACTGCAAACAGACGAAACCGAGCACAAACAGCAGCATCGCCAAACTGCCAAGCAATAGTCCGCCATAGAGGAGCCGTCCGAACATAGTCAATCAGGGCCGTTCGATAAACTCCAGCGCATTGCCGTCACGGTCGCGGCAAAACAGCGCCTTGCGGCCTGAGATACTCACCGTATAAGCCGTACCGGTCCGCTCCAGATCTTCGCGCAAGGCGTCAACCGAATCGATATGCATCGCCACATGCCGATCACGGCCGCCATGCGCCGGCCTGCCGGTGGTAGGATCGGGATTATCCAATTCCAGCAAATGTATTTGCTGCGCGCCGATTTGCAACCAGGCACCCGGAAACGGCAGATTCGGCCGTTCAGTCTGCTCCATTCCCAAAACATCGCGGTAAAAAAGCAGCGATTGCTCGGTATCGGAGACGATCAAACTGGCGTGATGTATCGTGAAGTTATGTTTGGACATGGCAATCAACAGGTGAGTAAGGCCAAGCGATTATACCGCCCGATTATTTTATCGAGTAGGTTTTCAACCAAGGCAAACTGGCAACGGTGCCAGCGGTCGGCCGGTACTCGGCCCCAACCCAGCCTTGATAGTCCGACGCCGCGATAATATCGAACAAGGTATTGAAAACCACGGCGCCGGTGCCCGGCTGAGCGCGGCCTGGGCAGTCGGCAAATTGAATATGCCCAATCTTGTCCAGATGTTGGCGCAAAAATCCGGCACAATCTTCGCCCATCCGGCTCATGTGATAAATATCGTATTGCATGAATAAGTTCGGATGATCGATTTGTTTTAGCGCATCCAGCATTTTGTCGCTGGTGTCGACTATAAAGCCAGGCATGTCATAGCTATTGACCGCCTCGAATACGGTTTTGATACCCAACTCAGCGAAAACGGCTGCGGAATAAGCCAGATTCTCACAAAAGGTAGTTTGATATTCGCCCAAGCGTTGTGGGTCCAAACAACGACCTGGTAACACGTTAATAACGTAGGGCTTTAATCGTTCGGCATAAGTCAGCGTCTGCTCTACCGCGGCTTTAAATTGATCGCGTTTTTCCGGAACCGCCGCCAACCCCTCGCCACCCTGCAGCAAAGTGTCGGCATCGACATTGAACAACACCAACTGCAAATCCAGTTGATCCAATATATCGCGGATTTGTTCGGCGGGTAGCGAGTAGGGAAACTGAATTTCCACCGCATCGAAACCTTGCTGTTTCGCAGCCTGAAACCGTTCCGGCAAAGGCAGTTCTGTAAACAATAAACTCAGATTGGCGGTAAAGCGCAGCATTATTCTTGGGCGTACAGTTTGATCAGTGTCGAGGGGTCTTGGTCCAAAAAGCCGCTACTGCCGTGCAATTGCATTAGTTGCGCAGCCAAGCCCGACATGGGTATCGCACTGCCCTGCTTGCCGGCTAAATCGACGGCCATATTTAAATCTTTCAATAAAGTTTTCACGCGCCACTTTACCGGCTCGAAACGCTGATCCGCCATTTCCGGTCCGACGATTTGCAGTGGCTTGGAATCGGCAAAGCCACCGGCCAGCGCTTCCGGAATTTTTGCAGCATCGACGCCGGCAGAGTTGGCCAGCGCCATCATTTCCGCGATGACTAGCACGTTGCAACTGACGATCATCTGATTGCAAATTTTAGTAGTCTGACCGCTGCCAATTGGCCCCATATGCGTCAAACGGCTATACAGCGGTCGCAATACTTCTCTGGCAATTTCAATATCCGGTTCAGCACCACCCGCCATAATCGCCAAACTACCCTGCTCTGCGCCGGCCGTACCGCCGGATACCGGCGCGTCCACCCAGCGCATGCCGCAAGCAGTTTGTAATTGAGATGCCATGCGCCGGGTAGCTTCCGGGTGAATGCTGGACAAATCAATTAACAATTTCTCGGCAGCGCCGCTGGCGATAATTTGTTCCGTCACTACCGCTTCAACGGCCATGGTGTCGGCCAGGCACAAAATCACCACATCGGAGGCTTTTACCAATTCGCCGACGCTGCCGCAGACCTTAGCACCCGCACCAGCCACCACATCCAATTTGGCAGCAGTGCGATTCCAGACATTGAGCTGAAAACCCGCCTCCAGAAGCCGCAGGCTTAGCGGTTGCCCCATCAGGCCTATGCCGACGAAGCCCAGCGTGTAGCGTTGTTCTGCCATAGTGAAACTCGCAGTTATTCGAATAGTGCCGGACTTAAATCCAAACGCTCGCCGCCGCGCCCACTCATCAACTGTTGATGCACGATTTGAAAAGCTTCATCGAAATCGGCATTCACAAAACGCTGGGATAAATGCGCGCAGATTGCATATAAGCCCGAATAATGCACGGTCTCGCCGGAAGTACACAGGTTGATTTTCTCGGATAGCACCCGCATCACTGACAACACCGTACCGTCTTGCCTCCAGTTGGCGGGCACGCTTACCACCTCGTCGCCCCTGCACGCGATGGCGGCCAGCGCATTAAATGATAAATCCACCAGCCCAGCCAAAATTTTGATCAGGTCACCGCTAGCAATGGCTTTAAATGTCTCGCTACCGCAATCCAGCAATAAGGCTTGGCGCATCACAATATCCATGTCGGACAAATGCCCGATTTCGCCATCGTCGGGCTGCTTGATAGCGAATTTCCGGTGAAAATCTCTAACTTGTTGTAAATGTTTGTTCATGATTCTGCTCCGGGGTTGGATTCAAAGAGTTCGGATGAAGAGTGGCGCGGCGCTAGACAATATATACAGCTACCGGCCTACCCGTTGATAGGACAGTAGTGAACAGGCAGAGTGCGCCGATTAATTAAATAGTGACAACGAGGAAAACGGTTTTAACGCAATTGCCGACGCGATTCAATCAACGATAAACTGACTATGACGATCAATAGGAACAAGGATGTTTCCAGTAATAAAAACGCGGCTATTTTGAAATAAGCAAAAGCCGGATCGACATAACGCACCAACCACCCGGCCGCTTCATCTGCTATCGCCGCACCATAAACTATCGCGCTAATCCAGACTTTCATCAGCGTCGGCAACGAGGTCATCAGCATCAGATGCGTCAGTGTCAATACCAACATCCCCATTGCAAACAAATGAAAATGACTGACTTCCAGCAGACTTTGATAGCTTTTCGGTTCGTTAAACTCTTGCTCGTTGCCCAAATAGTAAGAAACAACCGACTCCGGTGTGAGATTCATTTTATGGAAGTACATCAGACCATTGCTGATCCACAACAAGGCGACATAGGCCAAGAACATCAAGATCAAAGTATTGATCAGCAGCTGGCGATTCTGTTCGCCGGTAACAAAAAAACGCATCAGTGTGGCTTGTTTTGGATGAGAACTTGATAAATCGCCAGTACCTTGCGGGCGCTATTAATTGCGGCACGGGTGCTGAGCGTCGCCCCGGCCACCCCTTGTATATCTTGATTCAGGCTCAACTCTTCGATGGAATGATTCGCCAGCAAGGCCATCCAGCGTTCCGGCGGTTGATATTCCGGCGGTTCATGAAACGCCAGCGTATGGACGTTACGCAATTTGCCATCCGGCGTTAATACCACCAGCAAGGTCTCCGGTTTGGTTCTAACCGTGTGCGCTTCAATGGCGGCATAGCCGATCACGGCGCCTTGCTTCTTGCCCACATAAAAGCTGAACAGATTGGATTCCAGCTTGACCTTCGCAAGCTGTTCGATCTGCGCTACTTCCTCCGGCGTCGGAAACAACGATTGCATTTCCACGGTCGCGTCGTCGCCGAAGGCCAGCTTCATTGCTTCTTCTTTGCTGTAGAACACAGTGGCATAAGCACTCAGAGTCGTCAGGCAAAAAGCCAGTAGAATCAGGAAGAACCGGGAATATTTTGAAAACGGCATACTTTGGAGAAATCCAATAAACTAATAATAGGCGAGCTATGATAGAGACAGGTCATCGATTTGCCAAGCCGAAGCACTCGATAGTTGGGATTGACTCTGCCTTTGAGTCGAGGGATGGCCCCATTTTTCAAACCAATGGAGCCACCTACAACAAAGAACAGTTATCAGAAAATAAAGCCTACGCCAAGGTTGAAGTCATCTGGCGATGTACCTGCTTTCTGATTGAAATTACGGTAGTCCGCTTTGATAACTACATTAGGTATTGGTTTGTAATTCATACCGATCTGGAAGATTTCGATATCTTTGGTGAAATCATCGGCATACCCCACTGGCACTTTGGCGAGTGTATCCAAGCGTTCATAGCGGAAAAATGGCGCCAAATATTGCGTGGTATCGTGTAAGACGTGCGGCAGAATGTCGTAACCGACCTCGCTGTACCAGCCGTAATTTTCTGAGCCAATGACTCCATTACCATTTGCAGCAGACAATATCGCCGCATTTCCAACATGACCAAAGGAACCCAGCGTACGGAATTCGAGACCGCGATATTTCCACTGCAAGTGCGCTTCATACAGCTCTGTCATCACATCAGCTTTCTCGCCGGCGAAAAACTGATTTTGACCAGACTTGCCGAGGTAAGCCGATCCACCGACACTTAATCCAGGTATAAACGCTGGCGCGTAATCTACTCGACCCACGTAGGCCAAATCTTCCGCTAATGCCTGACTGCCGCCTTGGCGGCCTTCTCTAATACCATCGGACGCAAATCCTCTAGCATTCATACCATTGACTACGTATGTGGTATAAGTCAATCCTGGCAACAACTCACCAAATAGACCGAGCCCATTTTCATGCCAGGTACTCGGAATTATACGGCGTTCGACTTCGGGACGGTTGTTACCGAAGAAAAAAGGTGGTTCATGTATTTGGTTGATGAAACCCATCGGCATGAGCAACATACCAGCCCGAACATTTGCCATCTTATCGATGAAGAAATCCAGCGAAGCGAATTCCACTGAAACCTCTCCCCTTTCTTCGCTGCCTTCACCAGTGGTTCCATGCTCAAACTCGATCTCACTGTTAAAGAGAATACTGTCGGTAAATTTGTAACCAGCGTAAATAACCAAGCGCTCCAAGTCAGCATTATTTGAATTTCTGACGTTACCAGCGTCATCCCGACCGCCTTGATCGTTCACTCTAGCCTGATAATTGGCTTCACCATAACCACCAAGAGATAAGCCTTTACTAGATTGATAGACTTTCGACGCCGCCGGGCCCAAACCGTATGCGCTTTTGTATTCGACTTTTTCCGGCACCACCAACTCGGTACGCAGCTTTTCCACTTCCTCCGTCAATACATTGGTTTTACGCTCCAAATTGCTGACTTCACCGGTGGGCGCTTTTTGCGCGACCGCTTCCAGCTTTTTAGTCATGCTGTCAATCTGCTGCTGCTGTGCCTGAATGATCTTCCACATTTCATCCATGGTCTGCGGCTTTTCGGCGGGAATTCCCGCAGCGTTTACCCCGGCACTGACAACAATCGCCGAAATCGCGGCGCTAAGTTTTGAGTTGAATGGCTTCATATCGGTCTCCAAGAATTTGAGACTCGAGTATAAAACCCCTACAACATTTAATGCAAATCATTCTCAAATCTATCCGCATTAACAAAACAACTTTCCCTCCCGTAAAATAGCTGCAATTAATGACTTAACGACTGTAAGTTGCGATAAGCTCCAGCTTTTCGGAACGTTTCATTTGTTTGATCAACGCTTCCTTTCTGGAAGCCGAGACGCGGTCATGCCCCGCTTCGACAAACACCAGTTGCCGAGGTTGACGGCTTCTGAAATATTTGGCCCCTTTTTGCATCAGATGCTGGTGGAAACGTCGCTCAACATCGGTACTAATACCGGTATATAAGCTGCCGTCATCACACTGAATGATATAGACCGACCAATTTGACACTGGCGCGCTATTCAGAGTCGACGGATTTATTCAACCAACCATTCAGCAAAACCGCTACCGATATAGGCATATCGAACGATAAAAATCAGCGCAGCGCTCTGGCTGTGACTTGCAGCATCTTTGACACCGGGCGTAATTGCCAAAGTCCAGAGCAGCGCCGCCAAAAAATACACCACCACACCCGACACCGCCCATGACACAGCCGGACGCCCCGAGCGTGCCGCGGTGCTGTAAAACCAAATGCCGACAAACGCGGCAGCTATCGAACCTAACATGTGTTTCCCTGATTTTAAGTAGTTTAGCGGCGAGACAATCGTTCGATTCCCAGGTTGGCCAACTGATCGGCACGCTCGTTTCCAACATCCCCGGCATGCCCTTTCACCCATATCCAATCGATGTTGTGCCGCTGGATCGCAGCATCCAAACGTCGCCATAAATCTTCGTTTTTGACCGGTTTATTGGCAGCAGTTTTCCATGCCCGCTTTTTCCAGTTAGCCATCCATTCGGTAATGCCTTGCAAAACATATTTGGAGTCAGTGTGCAATTTGACGCTGCAAGGCTTAGTTAAAGTTTCTAAAGCTTGTATTGCGGCTACCAACTCCATCCGGTTGTTCGTCGTTTCAGGTTCACCACCGCATAGCTCCTTTTCTTTGTCTCGATATTCCAAGCGCACACCCCAGCCTCCGGGCCCAGGATTGCCCTTGCATGCGCCATCTGTGTAAACAATCACTTCAGACATAGTCAACCTATCTATGTAAATTCGATTTCAAACCTAATCCAACCGCAGCCAAATTGCTTCGGCGTTGCTGCGTCGCGGTCAAAGGAATCAATGTATATTGCCTCTTCACCGCTTTAATGCCGTAAGCCATAGCAAACAAAGACGCAAAGCTAAATTCGAATTTACCGTGAGCGATGGTATAGCTGTCTAGTCCAAACTCGGCGGTCGTTAACAATTCGAAGTTCATCAATTTCAACCAATCCAAAACCCGCGCTTTGGTAATGAAATGCGCCCGCCAAGATTCCGCAAGCTTCCGGTCCCATAAAAACTGGAAACGTACCGACATGCTGAACGGATTGAAATTCAGCATGACCAATTCGCCGCCCGGCTTTAACACGCGATTGACTTCGCGCAGGGTTTGAAATCGCCGTGCGTCAAACTCTAAAATGTGTGGAAGTATGACTAAATCCATCGATTCAGTTTGAATAGGCAAGTTAAAAGCTTTAGCGGTCACCTTCAACGCCCCAGCATCACCCAAGGCCTTGCCGTCCAGAATTAGATAATTCCTATACAAGGAAAAATCGACAAACTCATTTTCCCAGCCTAAACCACCGATCTGGAGTTGTTGTTGCTTACAACTCACCGTTATTGATCTTCGCAGATAGTTGGCTTCCATGGTTTGCAGTAGCTTACCCCGTGGGGTTTGGTACAACGCAAAAAGAAATTGTCTCTTCATTTAACCGCCGCTAAGGGTATGTTTTTTTGGCTATTTTAGAAAGCCATGCTAGGATCTAATTTTTTTATTTTAGCGAGTTCAGACAATGCCCCGCTCAATTTCCAAAAAATCAGGCCGTCATCTGTCTTATCTACTGCCTATTCTGCTAGCAACCGGTTGTAGCCAACATGCGCAAAAAGACCATCTAAGCCAATCATCAACTAGCAAGTTTTCCGTATTTACCCGTAATGGCAATGCCGGAAAAATCCACAACAAGCAGGTAGAAGCAAAAGAGCACGCCACCATCTGGGATAGGATGCTGTCTCTTTATGCCTTACCGGAAATCGATAATGCCAGAATCGACCGCGAAGTAAACTGGTATCTTAAAAACCCTGAATATCTGACCAGAGTACAACAGCGCGCCGAGCCCTATTTATATTTCATCCTCAACGAAATTGAAGCGAAAAATATCCCCGGAGAACTGGCCCTGTTACCTGCGGTTGAGAGCGCTTTCAGACCTGACGCGATGTCGCCAGCTCAAGCATCCGGTCTTTGGCAGTTCATTCCACCCACCGGGCGTCTTTACGGGTTAAAACAGAATAGCTGGTATGACGCACGACGCGATGTGGTGCAATCGACTCAGGCAGCCACTACCTTCCTGAAAGAACTGAGCGAGACTTTCAATAACGACTGGTTACTTGCTCTCGCCTCATACAACGCCGGCAAAGGCAATATAAAAAACGCAGTGGATAGAAACCTCGAGCGCGGACAGCCTACCGACTTCTGGTCTCTGGACTTGAACAACGAGACCTCAGCTTACGTACCCAGGCTGCTGGCAATCGCCAAGATCTTTGCCAACCCGGAAAAATACAACGTCAATCTGCATCAATTCGCCAACCAACCTTATTTTGAATTGGTCGATGTAAAGTCCCAGCTCGATTTGGGTAAAGCCGCCGAAATGGCACAAACCCCGCTAGATGATTTCTTAAAGCTCAATCCTGGCTATAACCGCTGGAGCACCGATCCGAACGGCGCGCAACATCTGCTGATTCCGGTAAGCAAAGCCGATTCTTTTAAAGAAAAACTGGCTGAATTGCCACACCAAGAGAGAATCAAATGGGAACACCATACGGTGGGCAAGAAAGAGACTCTAAAAAGCATAGCCAGCAAACACAGCACCAGCGTCGAAGAGATTATCAATGTCAATCATCTTGACGACGATACGGTTGCCCAAGGCTCAATCCTGTTAATCCCGGTCTCTTTTCATTCACAAAAGGGCGAACCAACCATACCGGCTGTTGCTGCAGTATCGCAACAATCCACACCAACACCTGCTCAATCAAGCAAACAACAATATACGGTTAAGAAAGGCGATACCCTATGGGATGTCTCGCAACGTTTTTCCGTTGATAAAGACGATATTGTGAGTTGGAATAAATTACCCAAAAAAGCGGCTCTGAAACCCGGTCAAAAACTGACTATCAAGAAAACCAGCAGCAGTATAACCGTTGCATCAACCGCGCCGTCTATCAAGCAAATCAGCTACACGGTCAAAGCCGGCGACACATTGGCACAGATTTCGAAGAAATTTAATGTCAACGTCACCGAACTCCGCAAATGGAATAACGTTCCCAAAAACAAGGCGGACATCAAACCGGGCTCTAAGCTAAAAGTAATGATTGAGGCCGGCCATCCGTCCACCTAAGGCTTCAGATAACCATGCGTATAGTTCAAATCGATTTGTGAAATTAGATCTTTCTAATTCGCCATATGGGCAAACTTAAATCAGCAATTTAGGTTTACCCTTACGCTTCGCGAGATCAAACCGCCTTACTAAAGCGATCAGCACAGAAGAAACTAATCGCTACATATCAGAGAAATAGAGATTCGACTTAAGATATTGAATTAACACAGACGGCATAGCAAACTTAGCACCGCATTATTGCCGCTGTGCCAGAGCTATAACCTTAAGAATTGATGGCGTCCCCACGGGGGTTCGAACCCCGGTTACCGCCGTGAAAGGGCGGTGTCCTAGGCCACTAGACGATGGGGACTAAGACTATTTTTTAAGAATTACTTCTTTAATACGAATTGCCGGCTTAACCGACTTTAGCCAAATTGGCGTCCCCACGGGGGTTCGAACCCCGGTTACCGCCGTGAAAGGGCGGTGTCCTAGGCCACTAGACGATGGGGACTCAGGACTAAATCAACTATTATTTGGTGGAGCCAAGGAGGATCGAACTCCTGACCTCTTGCATGCCATGCAAGCGCTCTCCCAGCTGAGCTATGGCCCCGTAGTTGAGTCCTCGTATTATACGGATATTCAGAACTTTGTCTAGGACTTTTCTACATTCTTTATGTATCCGATGGCTCGCTCTATTCTGCGCAAGGTTTTCTCTCTGCCTAATAGAGCCAAAGTCAGATCAATAGCCGGCGATACACCACTGCCACAAACCGCTACGCGCAGGGGTTGCGCGACTTTACCCAGATTAAGCTGCAATTGCTCGGCACTATCCAATACCACTTGGTGAAGACCTGACGCTTCCCAATCGCCGATAGCGTTAAATTGCGCCAGTAAATGTTGCAATACATCGTCCACGCCCGCTTTGAAATTCTTCTTGGCGGCTTTTTCTTCGTAAGCGTCGAATTCCTTGTAAAAGTATTCGCTTTCGGCTGCCATATCCACCAGGGTTTTGCAACGTTCGCGTTGCGCTTTAACCACATCCATCAATCCCGGACCGGTGGTCGGATCGATACCACGCTCCCCCATATGCCACGCCAAATGTCTGGCAACATGCGCCGGATCGCTGTTCATGATGTACTGGTGATTCAACCACAACAACTTCTCGGTGTTAAACGTGGACGCGGAAACGTTGACTTTTTCCAACTCGAACAACGCCACCATCTCTTCCAAGGAAAACAATTCCTGATCACCATGCGACCAACCCAATCGCACCAGATAGTTCAACAAAGCCTCGGGTAAATACCCGTCATTGCGATACTGCATCACGCTGACCGCACCGTGACGTTTGGACAGGCGCGCACCGTCCGAACCTAAAATCATCGGCACGTGCGCATACACCGGCAATTGCGCACCCAAGGCTTTCAGAATATTAATCTGTCTGGGCGTATTATTGACATGATCGTCACCACGGATCACATGAGTAACCCCCATATCCATGTCATCGACTACCACCGTCAGGTTATAGGTCGGGGTGCCGTCGGAACGGGCAATAATCAGATCATCCAGCTCCTTGTTAGCGACAACGATACGACCTTTCACCAGATCGTCGATGATAACCTCGCCCTGCTCCGGGTTCTTAAATCGCACCACCCGCTCACCTTGCGGATTTTCAACACCGTGCCGACACTTACCGTTGTAACGCGGCTTTTCCTTGTTGGCCATTTGCTGCTCGCGTAAAACCTCCAACTCCTCGCGACTGCAATAGCAATAATAGGCATCGCCCTGCGCCAGCAATTGCTGAATCACTTCTTTGTAACGATCAAAACGATGCGTCTGATAGAAAGGGCCCTCGTCATATTCCAAGCCTAACCAAGTCATGCCTTCCAGAATTGCATTCACGGACTCCTGACTGGAACGCTCAAGATCGGTATCCTCGATTCGCAAAATAAATCTGCCGCCGTGTTTGCGCGCATACAACCACGAAAACAAAGCGGTTCTGGCACCGCCAACATGTAAATAACCGGTGGGACTTGGGGCAAAGCGGGTTCTAATACTCATCTCTAATTACTTAGTGGTTAAAAATTTCTTGGCGTATTCGCCGGGAATGGAGCGCGATGCGCTTAAACGCATCGCCTGATAGTTAAATTGCACGCTGCCCTTAGCTGCGTCGTTTCTGCCTAGTATGGCCAGCGAAGTGGCATGCCCTTGCTTAGCGGCTTTTTCATACCAATCGGTAGCCTTGTCTCTATCGCTGATGACACCCATACCTCTATCGTACATCGCCCCCATGACTACCTGAGCATCCAGCAAACCTTGGTTCGCCGCTTTTTCCATCCACTCCGCGGCCTTATGCTCATCCTTCTCAAAACCCTCTCGACCAAGTAAATACAACGACGCCAATTTGGCTTGCGCCTGCGCGTTACCCTGATCAGCCATTTCTTTCACGCTGTCAGCCCTTACCGCACTAGCGAGTAAAAACATCGCACAGAAAATTAAAATTTTTCCCATTACATTCTCCAAGGAAACCTACGGATTAAAAACAAAGCGGCATTATTTCACGGCGTCTGAATAAGATGAACGCACTATTTCAAAATAAGGGATTGATGTTAGACTTAAGACACCAAGGCGGTACGCTAGGCCTTGTAGATGCAGAATAACAACCTGGAGAATTAAAACATGAAAAGAAACCTTTTATTCACGGCCACTCTGGCCGGAGCGCTGCTTTCCGGTTGCGCGACGCAGTCGAGCAATAATTTCCAGGCCTTCCAGCCTGAAGACCTTAACGCACTGGTTAAATCCGGAAAACTGGTACAAAAAACCAACAGCTTTTTCGTGGTTAATGATTCATCGTCATCAATGAGCCGTACCTATGTAAATTCTACCGATTACAGTGGCACCAAGCTGGATGTCGAAAAAAATCTGCTCAACAAGTTTAACAAATCCATTCCGGTCATGCCGCTGACATCCGGTCTACGCAGCTTCGGTTTTGGTCCATGCCTATCATGGGGCTCGACTTATCTCAATCAAGCCGTGCAGAATTACACACCAGCCGGTTTCGAAAGTGCGATTACTTCTCTCGAATGCTCTAGCGGCGGCACACCACTGGCCACTGCGTTAAGCGATTCCGGCAAAGATATCGCCTCTGCTCCCGGCAATATTGCCTTAATCGTTTTTAGTGATGGTATCGAGGAAGTCTCGCCCCTACCAACTGCCGAAGCGCTTAAATCCCAATACGGGGACAAGCTGTGCATTTATACAGTTTGGGTCGGCAATGACGAAGATGCCGCAGGTCAAACGGTGCTGCAAGACTTGGCTAACGCATCCGGTTGCGGATTCTCGACCACTGCAGATGCCATTTCCAATCCGAAAGGCATGAGCGATTTTGTTAAAAACTTGTTCCTGAAAGCGGGTACACCAAAAGCGGCAGATTGTTCGACACAAGACGACGACAAAGATGGCGTAAGCAACTGTGTGGACAAATGCCCTGACACCCCTAAAGGTGCCATCGTCGATAAAGACGGTTGCTGGGCATTTCGCGGCTTGTTATTCGATTTCGACAAATCTGACGTCAAAGCCAAATACGGCCCACTGATCCAAAACGCCGTAGAAGTGATGAAAATGAACCCTGGTTTGACCATTGAGATTCAGGGCCACACCGATAGTTACGGTAAGGATGCTTACAACCAAAAACTGTCGGAGCGTAGAGCTAATGCGGTCAAAGCCGAGCTGATCAAACAAGGCGTGGAAGGCAAGCGCCTGACAGCGGTTGGCTTCGGAGAGTCCAAACCGGTCGATACCAATGAAACCGATGAAGGCCGTGCCTACAACCGCCGTGTCGAATACAAACGTACCGACCGCTAAACGATAAGCTTCCAGCTTAACGACACAAGGGAGGCCTAGCTAGGCCTCCCTTTTTTTATGTCCAGACCAGTCGAATCGACTGCCACCTAATATTGGTGCCGCGTGGCGTAATCGTCAATTTATCGAAGCATCCGCCGGTATGGACGCGCAATGGCGACACAACACGTTGGCGTAGTTTCAGCCGCTAAAGATCCACACATTCTTGCCCCGTTGGCACGTTCGCAAACATAGATGTACATTTAACACCCTGCTGGGCATATTCCAGGCCAGGGTTCACAACGCGTTATGTCTGGAACCTACCTTCGATACCTCCGCCCTCACCCACCTATCTGCAAGGTATGCACACGAAACCATGGCATGCCTATAAAATACCTTAAATCGAGTATTCCAAAATTTCGCCAGTGAATTCGAAAGTTTTTGATATGCATGATTTTGGATTTTTGGCGTATAAACCAAAGCGAGCAGCATATCTACAGAGGCTGAAAAAGCGAACAAGCTATTCGGCTTAAAGCTTTGGAATATTTTGTTTTCAGTGGTCGAGTTCGACCGATTCTGTTGAAAAAGTCCCCTAATATACGGTTCCTAAAGTAGTAAAATACAGCTAACAGCCACTCAATCATGAGGTGACGCCATGATGGGACAACAATCCGGGATTCAGGAGCAGTTGTTTTTCTGTTTCAGTCTCGAAAACCACATTCCCAAAGAGCATCTGCTGCGAGGCATTAACCATTTTCTTGACTTGGGTGATTTTCGCCAGCAATTGGCGGAGTTTTACAGTCCTATCGGCCGACCATCGATTGCTCCCGAACTGATGATCCGGATGCTAATCCTCGGTTATTGTTTCGGCATTCGTTCCGAACGTCGTCTGTGTGAAGAAGTGCATGTCAACTTGGCTTATCGCTGGTTTTGCAAACTGGATTTAGACGATCCCGTACCGGATCATTCCACCTTTTCCAAGAATCGCCTGGGCCGTTTTCGGGAAAGCCAGGCTTTTCGGCTAGTGTTTGAAACGGTCCTGAAACGATGTATGGCAGAAGGCCTGGTGCGTGGCGAGGGTTTTGCCACCGACGCCAGCATCATCAAAGCCGATGCCCAACGGCAACGTCGAGTAGAAAATGGTGACGACATTGACTGGGGCGATCCCGCTCAAGCAGAACGTCCGGTCCGTGAATATCTCGCGGCACTAGAAGAAACGAATGATCCCAAAGAGTCCACCCGGACGCTTTCACTGACTGATCCGGCGGCTACCTGGACGGCCGCACCCGGTGGCCCCGCATTCTTTGCTTATTCAACCAATTACTTGATCGACTTGGAAGCCGGCATCATCCTTGACGTAGAAGCCTCAGCGGTCAATAAAGCCGCCGAAGTGGAGGCGACTCGGACCATGATTGACCGGGTAGAAGAGACGTTTGGTCTGAAGCCCGAACGTTTGGTGGGCGATACCAACTATGGATCAGCTGCCATGCTCGGATGGTTAGTCGATGAAAAAGACATAGAACCGCATGTACCCGTATTTGATAAGTCAGAACGCAGCGATGGCACCTTCGGCCGCTCTGACTTTACTTATGACGCGGAGAATAATCAGTATATCTGTCCAGCGGGTAAGTGTCTGAAACCCGCTTGGCGCAGCAAACAGAAAAACCCTTATCGCTATCGCGCCAGCCAATTGGATTGCCAAGCCTGTCCGCTCAAAGCGCAGTGCTGTCCTAACATGGCAAATCGGCAAATCGATCGAAGCCCCCACGAATCGGCTCGTGATGTCGCACGAGCCATTACCAAAACCGATGCTTATAAGCAGTCACGCAAGGAACGCAAGAAGGTGGAAATGCTGTTTGCCCATCTCAAGCGCATATTGAAGATGGATAAACTACGTTTACGAGGCTTCAGTAATGCCAAAGATGAGTTCCTACTGGCGGCGACGGCCCAAAATCTAAGGCGAATGGCGAAGAGGTTGGCAATCAATGAACCAGTAACCCAATTGATACCCGCATAACGGCAATATAAGGCGTATTTACGCACCGGAAAGCAAAAAACTCACCTGCCAGCTTCTGCAAAACCACGGCAATCAATCAAAACGCAGTTCCCACTGACTTTCAAAAATCCGCCTTTTTCAACACAATCGACCCTTTGCAGTCTGTGGCAATATTTGGTTGAATGACTGCAATTTTATCATTACCCGTCGCTGTAACTCGAAGGCATTATAAACGCGTCTTGGAGTTTTGAATATTTCCAAGAAGTCGCCTCATCTTTGAATAGTGTCTAGCAAGTATAGCGACATCACATAGTTGCTTGTTATACCACCACCTGTACTTTCTTAATTCAATCAATCTCGGATTTGGCGGCGCAAAAGATGCATAGCAAACGCATGAAAATAAAAAACTTTATAAAATCTAATATTTCTCTTCTATTTTTATTGTTTACTTGTGTCGCAGAAGCAAACAAGCCAGGCCATGTCGGCCCTGAAATAAATGAAATACAATTTTCAGTAGAAAATGAAAATGTTATTTACGCGATTTCCGGAAATTCAGATGTATTCAAAAGCATCGACAAAGGCTTGTCGTGGGTTTATCAGAATCGAAGGAATAATCTATCTTTTGACCTAAAAACCAGAAATACGGATAGGCCTAATAATATAGGCGAGCTTTGTGTTGATGGGGTAGAGGCACCTTCATCGCCTAACATTATTTATGCAATTTGTTATAAAGACTCCAATTCAGGCGGGCATAGTAATTTCAAGAAAAGCGTCGACTATGGCGAAACTTGGGAAATATTGGGCGATGGTTTACCAAAGAGTTGGTTTGCCACCAGTTTGGCCGTCGACCCGCGCGACCCTAGCGTATTGTTCGCAGGATGGCTCGGAGGTGGACTTTTACGGTCTCTGGACGGAGGCAAAACTTGGAAGCCGTCCGATAAGGGTTTGATAGACAATCATGAATCGTTTCGCCATTATTTATCGCAGCCAACACTACATAAAGCTGTGCTCGATAACGATATAAAACAGGCTGCGAAAGCATTAATAAAAGGTGCTGATATTGAAGAAGTATCTGAAGGGATGACGCCTTTACTGATAGCAATGGATTTAAACCTAGTAAAGTTAGCTCAATTTTTACTGGATCATGGAGCTAATGTTCATGCTAAAGATTCTTACGGTAACACTGCACTCTATCTTGCTATTCGCAAAAAAAACCCGGAATTGGTGAAACTTGTTCTCAATGCGGGAGTTGACGTTAATGAATCAGTTTCAGAGCGTTCTACTACCGCGATGATGTTTAGCATTGATGCGCCAATAAACATGGATATAATCAAATTATTGGTAAATAGAGGAGCCAATTTAGATGATCCCTATTTGATAGCTAGGGCCATAGATTACAATTTGAAGTACCAAGATCCAGATTCTAAGCAACTGGAGTTAGTTAAATTTCTTTCGCTGAAAATCTTGGAAACGGAGCGTTAGCGAAGTGAAGATTTTTAGTCCCCGATAGCCGTAGCGCCGGGCGGGTTTTCGCAGCGAAGCGGAGAAAACCTGCAAGGCATCGCGACACGGCGTTAAGTCATGCGAGAGCCTAAGTTTCGACCCCTTGTTGGGTCGGAACGAGGTGACGCGGACGAATCGGGGCGCCGCAGGCATAAGCGGTCGCGTAGTTTTTGCCGATTTTTTCCTGCTGGGAAGCTCGAAAAAATCTTTCGGCAAAAATAGCGACTCCCCGATTCAGAAAGGCGTACCGTTGGATTATGAAAACAACGGCAATAATTTGGTACTTTATGCTGGATGGTTATGTAAACCCGATATTGTACGGTTTTTTCTTCAAAAAGGCCTGCCCCCAAATTTAACAGATGAAGCCAATTTGCGCCGTCCCTCTGACGGAAATTTGGCTTGCTATCAAGAAGCAAAAATATTAATCGACCAATTATCAAAATAGAACAACTTTTTCCGTATTTCATGAGTTTTTACCATTCGGTTTATAAAATGGTTTCGGTTTTCCTTAGCCTCAGCTTAACCTGTTGGTTAACAAACGATGTAAGAGCAGACGTCGACACTGAACTCGTTGTCAGTCAAGGCGACGCAATCTTGGGCGCCAATCAAGCAAGAACCAGCGACCTCTTGAGCGGAGCTGGTATCGCCATCGCTGTCATAAGCGACAGTTTCAATTGTCTGGGCGGCGCGGAAATTGGGCAAGCCAACGGTGAATTACCACCAACAGTGACGGTAGTAAAAGAAGCTGATTGCAAAGACGAAAAGACGCTCGACGAAGGCCGGGCCATGCTGGAAGTAATACACGATCTGGCACCTGGCGCCAATTTGTTGTTTCACGCTATGGGCGATAGCCCTGGCGACTTGACGCAAGCCTTGAATCGAGTGGCCGACCACGGCGCGCAGATTATCGTCGATGACGCGGTGTATTTTAGCGAGCCCATGTTTCAGGATGGTCCGGAATCACAAATGATAGACCGGCTGGTAGCTGAGCGCGGCGTCGCTGTTTTCTCGTCGGCAGGCAACGCCGGCCTTAACAGCTATCAATCCGTTTTTGCCGATAGCGGTCGCTACCCTTTGGGTGAAAAGCATGGCGTTGCTCACGACTTCAATCCTGATCCTAACAAAACCGACACCTGCCAAACGATTACGGTCGGTGCCGATGCGTTTACTATATTGAGTTTGCAGTGGGACGAGCCGGCCAAGTCCATTAGCGGAGGCAAGGGTTCAACCAGTGATTTGGACGTTGTGGTTTACGACGACCCGGCCTGCAAGCATGCCAGCCAAGCCTGGGCCATCGGTGGTTCGACGGATAATTTGGGCGGAGACCCCGTCGAAGTAGTTGGATTCGACAACAAAGGCAACTGCCATCGAAAAACCGTCGGCTTGAGCATTTTGAAAGTCGCCGGTCCCGCGCCCGGCTTGCTGAAATACATCCTGAGCGGCAGCTCGCTACCCAGCGAACACCCCAGTATCGACGAATACCGCAACACTCCTAAAACCATCGCGTCGGCGTTCGGCCACGCTAACGCGGCAAGTGTGTTCAGCGTCGGCGCCGTCGAAGCCGGCCAAGGCAAAAAGCCGCTGGTGCCGAGTTACTATTCTTCGCCCGGCGGTTTGCCGGTTTTGTTCGACAACCAAGGCCAGCGTTTAGCCGAGCCTATCGTCCGAAAACACGTCGATGCTGTCGCGCCCACCAACATCAATACCAGTTTCTTTTCCAAAACCCGTCCGGATCTGGAAAAAGACGGCAAACCTAATTTCACCGGCACTTCTGCTGCTGCTCCCCATGCAGCGGCGGTGGCCGCCTTGGTGCTAGAGGCTGCGTCGAAAAAAGGTCTGAGTTTGCAGCCTCTCGAACTTTACGAAGTGTTACGGCGTAGCAGTTTGGATTTGGGAGACTTGGGTTACGACAGCTCAACAGGATACGGGTTGCTTGCTTGCGATAAAGCTATCAAGGTTTTGTCCGGAGAGTAATAATTGCTACTGATTGGTGAGATAAACTTTTATTTAGGCGACTGGAGATCACCATGCGTAAATTGCTGAGTTCTACTGCATTACTGCTGATACAAGCATGTGCAACAGAAAAGCCTTTAGACAATTCGATCAGTAACACTCTCATCCCATTTACTGTCGAGCAACCGCTCAGTTGCAGTTTCGGAAAACTGGAGTTAAGTGACAATGTTATTGTCTCGGCCGCAGGCGGCGGAGAGGGTAAAGAACTTGATTTTGTCATAGAACAAAAAAGTGGAAATGCCGCCAGGAAAATAGATGTTGTCGTCAATTCAATCGATAAACCAGTTGTATTGATGTTGGGCACTTATAACGCCACGATTTGGAATATAGGCTGGACGGCGGGAACCAAAATCCTAGCGGTTTCCGTTTTCGGTTATCACAAACAACGAGTTTCGGGATTGCCTGCCGGAACGCCGGTATTGGCTAGCAGCTATGATGAACAAGGCCCTTGCGAATTAACGGACTTGACAAACAATAAAACGGGGTCGAATGAAGACAAACAAGCGCAGCAACTTTTTAATAGACCGATAGCGAGTTTCAGTCGGGTCAAGAGAGGCAAAGTATCGATTGGCAACCCTTTGACTTATGGTGTGAGCTTGGTGACTTCGAACGCAACCCCACTTGAATCGTTTCGAATACCAAATACGCCGTTAGCGGGGAATGCCGGTTTGGAACAGGCCTTGAAGGAAAATATATTAAGAAAAGCGACACTCGACGATGTCGCGGAATGGACCAGATTGCTTAAACAAGAATATGCGCAAATGAATAAAAAGCCACCTGATATTCCTCCATATTTGGATAACGCGTTTATGGTCTTGAAAGAGTTTGTCTGTCCCGCCGGCCTGTATGGCGGGAATTCGGCAAATTTCTATGTCGCCAAAGGAGTTCCGTACCCCAAGGGCAATTGTGGCCATTCGAGTATTTACGATTTCAATTCCATGATGCTCGAATGTAGTGCGGGTAGTCCTTGTGGGGCGGATATCCTTAACGGAAGAATTGGCGCAGGCGCGATGCGGCGCATGACGACTATTAACTCGGGTCCTGGAAAACCCAGTGATTAAATAGTCCAAGCCTAATGGAGAACTGTCTGGCATAAAATCTCGTCCACAGTCACCCAATAGGACACGATAAACAAAGTACACCGCATATTTGCGATCGGTTCGGCTCACAAACTCTCTAACTGCCCGTTGTTCTACTTACGCAATGTATGTGTAAGCAGACACTAATGAGTTGGAGTTGAACGTCAATTTTTGGCCGAACTCGAGGGTGTCCTGAATTTTGTGTAAACGGTGTTTATTAATGGTTTGGCATCCGGTCGTCAAACTGAATGCTAAACCGATTTAAAGCGGCTTTCCAGTCATGCAAGGGCATGGTCCATTTTTTACTGATATTCATCAGCGCCAGATAAAACAGTTTCGATAATGCCTCGTCATTGGGGAAAGAGCCACGATTTTTAGTGATTTTCCTAAGGCTCATATTGACCGACTCGATGGCATTGGTACCCACAGGGCATAAATGGTGTAGATGATTCGGCGTATTTCCGGTGGATAGTCGAAAAACGGGATGATCCGGCTCCAATTACGCCGCCATATCTGGGCAATCGAAGGGTAATCGCCGTTCCATTGTGCCTCGAACTCAACCAGTTGCTGCTCGGCCTCTGCTACGGTAGCCGATTGATAAATCCGCTTGAGGTCATCGGCAATCCGTTTGCGCATTTTCCAACCGACATAGTTCAGGCTGTTGCGCACTAGATGGACGATGCAAAGCTGAACGGCGGTTTGCGGATAAACGGTTTCAATGGCTTCGGGAAAACCTTTCAGGCCATCGACACAGGCGATGAAAATGTCCTGCACGCCGCGATTTTTCAGTTCGGTCACCACCTGTAACCATTTATGCCCTTTGGGTAGAACTTAGCCCCTTCGGTTTGGGCGATCCATAGCCCCAGGACTTCCTTCTCGCCATTCAGATTGATACCAATCGCCAGATAGACGGCTTTGACCCGCACGGCACCGGTATCGCGCACTTTGACGTGAATGCAGTCAAGATAAACAATGGGATAAACCGGTTCCAGTGGCCGCGATTGCCAGGCTTTAACTTCATCGGCTACCGCGTCGGTGACCGAGGAAATCAACGAAGGCGAAACCTCAGTCCCATACAGCTCTTCCAGATGACTCTGGATTTCTCGCACCGTCAGGCCGCGGGCGTACAGTGAAATGATCTTGTCGTCGAAACCTGTCCAGCGCGTTTGATGTTTGGCGACGATTTGCGGCTCGAAGCTGCCGTGACGGTCACGCGGAATCTCAATCGGTAATTCGCCGAAGTCGCCTTTGAGGTTTTTTCGGCTCTTGCCATTACGGGCATTGCCACTGGAATTGGTGATGGGGTCATGCTTGGCGTGGCCTAGATGTTCGGTCATTTCGGCTTCCAACGCGCGCTCGACCAGCGCCTTGGTTAACTGCTTCAACAGGCCGTTTTCGCCAATCAGGTCTTCGGGTTTTTGATAATCCGATAGCAAGGTATCGAGCAGCTCGGTCGGGATGGATTTTGATACGGTCATTTTTTCTCCTCTAAGGAACGACAGTTTCCTGCCTAATGGCCGTTTACACAAAAATTCTTACACCCTCCCGAACTCAGCCTATCCCCTCAGCAAACAGAAATGCAGCGCCCTCAAACGCCAGGTCAGTACCTAACCAGCACCGTTTCGTTAGACAGCAAGCGCCGCAGGCGGATCAAGAGTTCATCGCTCGGACATACGCGCCAGTCGTCACCCAATTGCAGGATGGCTTTGTCGGTGGCAGTGCGATACTCGATTTGGATCGGACATTGGCCGCCGCAGAATGGCGTTAGCGTGGTCTGTAGGCTTGCCAGCCAACCCGGCGGCAGGCCGCCATTGGCCAGGTCTATCGTTAATGTAATTCCGCGGGCATATAACTCGCGCGCTTCTTCCATGCTGTAGAGCTTCTCGGCAGTCATCCTCAGACTGTTGGTAAAGTCGTCCATTGCCAATGAGCCTTCGGCAATCAGGATCGTGTCTTTGCTGAGCAGGTTGCGATATTTGTCGTAAATATTGCTGAAGGCCGCCACTTCCAGCCGGCCGGTACGGTCGTCCAGCGTTGCAAAACCCATCATCTTGCCCTGCTTGGTTTGCCGGGTACGCATTTCCACGATCAAGCCGGCAACACGCGCTTCCATTTTACCTCTGGAGCGGCCGGCATCGACCTCCAGACTGGCTAGCGAGCCGTGGGTGATATGTTTTAATTCCGGCAGATATTCGGCGATAGGATGACCTGTTAGAAACAGACCCAAAGTTTGCTTTTCCGCTTCCAGCTTTTCTTTTTCGGTCCAAGGCTCGACCACGGTGGAATAAGCTTCCGCTTCACCGTCGCTCACTTCGACTTGTACCGCCAAACCGAATAGATCGTTTTGACCGGCCAGCGCCATTTTTCCGTGTTGTTCGGCAACTCGCAGCGCTGTGGTTAATTCGGCGAGATGCGCCGCGCGATTTGGATCGATAGTATCCAGCGCCCCGGCTCTGATCAATGCTTCCAGAACCCGGCGATTGACCTTGCGTAAATCGACGCGCTTGCACAGATCGTACAAACCCGCAAACGCTCCGTTGGCGGCCCGCTCTTTTAACAGATCTTCAATTGCATTTTCGCCGACACCCTTGATCGCACCGATACCGTAAACAATCTGACCCTGGTCGTTTACAGTAAAACGAAAGTCTGAAACATTAATGTCCGGCGGGCAGATCTCCAGCTTCATTTCCCGGCATTCATCGATCAACACCACCACTTTATCGGTGTTATCCATATCCGACGACATCACCGCCGCCATGAACGCGGCCGGAAAATGTGCCTTCAACCAGGCGGTTTGATAAGCAACCAAAGCGTAAGCCGCCGAATGCGACTTGTTGAAACCGTAGCCGGCAAACTTCTCCATCAGGTCAAACACATAAGTGGCAATCGCCGCGTCAATCTGATTTGCCACCGCACCCGACATGAATTTTTCCCGCTCCTTGGCCATTTCCTCCGGCTTTTTCTTACCCATCGCCCGCCGCAACATGTCAGCACCGCCCAAGGTGTAACTGGCCAATTCCCGAGCAATCTGCATCACCTGCTCCTGATACAGAATAACGCCATTGGTGGGCTTAAGGATGGGTTCCAACAATGGATGGGCATATTCGGCCTTGGCACCGTGTTTGACGTTGATGTAGTCGTCGACCATGCCCGACTCCAACGGTCCGGGACGGAATAAGGCCACCAAGGCGATGATATCGTCGAAGCAATCCGGTTTCAGTTTTTTGATCAACTCCTTCATGCCGCGCGACTCCAGCTGAAACACGGCCGTAGTCTGGGCGTTTTTTAACAATTCATAGCTTGGCAGGTCGTCGCGCGGAATCTGGGAAATATCGACCGGCTCTTCGCCACGCTGCGCGCGCTGGCGATTGATGGTTTGCAGCGCCCAATCGATAATCGTCAACGTCCGTAAACCCAGGAAGTCGAATTTGACCAAGCCAACCGCTTCGACATCGTCCTTATCGAACTGCGTCACCAGATTGCCGCCGCCCTGCTCGCAATACAATGGACTGAAATCGGTAAGCTTGGTCGGCGAAATCACCACGCCGCCCGCGTGTTTGCCGGCGTTACGGGAAATACCTTCCAGCGAACGCGCCATATCGATCAGGGATTTAACCTCTTCCTCGGTATCGTACAAAGCCTTCAATTCGGCACTGTCTTGCAGGGCCTTATCCAGCGTCATGCCAATTTCAAAGGGAATCAATTTTGCCAGCCTGTCCACAAAACCGTAGGCGTGACCCATCACCCGCCCCACGTCGCGAATCACCGCCTTGGCCGCCATCGAGCCGTAGGTGATAATCTGTGACACGTGATCGCGGCCATAGTGACGGGCCACGTAATCAATGACCTCGTCGCGGCGTTCCATGCAAAAGTCGATATCAAAATCGGGCATCGACACCCGCTCCGGGTTCAAAAACCGCTCAAACAGCAAATCGAATTCGATCGGATCCAGATCGGTAATCTTCAATGCGTACGCCACCAAGGAACCGGCACCGGAGCCCCGCCCCGGCCCCACCGGTATCGCATTGTTCTTCGCCCACTGAATAAAGTCGGCAACAATCATGAAATAGCCGGGAAAACCCATTTGGGTGATCACGTTCAGCTCGACTTCCAAGCGTTCGTCATAGACTTTTCGGTTTTCCGAGAAGCTGCCCTTGCCTATCGGCGGATACTGGATCAAGCGTTCTTCCAGGCCTTGCCGAGAGGCCTGTTTAAAATACTCGTCCAGAGTCATGCCTTCGGGGACAGGAAAATCGGGCAAATAGTTTTCGCCCAGCGTCAGCTCGACATTGCAGCGTTTGGCGATTTCCACGCTATTGGCCAAGGCCTCCGGAATGTCGGCGAACAATTCCGCCATTTCCTCGGCAGTGCGCAAATATTGCTGAGCGGTATAGTTTTTTGGCCGGCGACTATCGTCCAGCACCCGGCCCTGATGAATACAGACGCGCACTTCATGCGCGTCGAAATCGTTTTTACTGATAAAACGCACGTCGTTGGTGGCAACCACCGGCAAATCCAGTTCGGCAGCCAAATCCGCTGCTAGTTTGATGTAACGCTCCTCGTCCACTTTACCGAGCCGCTGCAATTCCAGGTAAAAACTGTCTTCGAACAAATCCCGCCAATATTCGGCACAACGTTTGGCTTGCTCGGCATTTTCCGCCAACAAAGCCTGACCGACATCGCCGTCCATCGCTCCCGATAACACGATCAAACCCTCATGATTCTCGGCAATCCAGTCTTTCTGCAACATCGGAATCCCTTGATGCTGCCCTTCCTGGTAGCCTCGGGAAATTAGCTCGGTCAGCCTGACGTAGCCTTTTTTATTACGCGCCAACATGGTCAAACGAAACGGCGAGGCCGGCTCGTCGGGGTTGAAAATCAGCACATCGGCGCCGATCAAGGGTTTGATGCCGGCACCTTGCGCTGCTTTATAGAATTTAACCAGCGAGAACAAATTGCTCTGTTCGGTAATCGCAGCAGCCGGCATTTGATACTCAGCCAGTTTCTTCACCAACGGCTTGATCCTGACGATACCGTCAACCAGGGAGAACTCGGTATGAATACGAAGATGAACGAAACTCGGCGTCATGGCTGTTTAAACAAGATACTTTTTAACAGGGGCAAACGATTTTCGATGCTGCGGGGTGAACCCAAGCTGCGCTAATGCCGCTAAATGCTGCTGGGTAGGATAGCCTTTGTGGATAGCAAAAGAATAGCCGGGATACAGCCTATCCAGCGTCTGCATTTCCTCATCGCGGGCGACTTTGGCTAATATCGAAGCGGCGGAAATTTCCTCGACCAATAAATCGCCTTGCACGATAGCTTCGCCAGGTATATCCAAGTTTGGCAAACGATTGCCGTCCACCTTGACCCAATCCGGGCGATAGTTCAATTGCGACACAGCTCTTTGCATCGCCACCATTGTAGCTTGCAGAATGTTGATATCGTCGATTTCACTGGCTTCGGCGCGGGCAACGGCCCAGCACAAAGCGTTGGCCTTGATCTGTTCGGCCAGCAGCTTGCGTTTCTTTTCGGTGAGCTTTTTAGAGTCGGTCAATCCGGGAATCGGTTTGGCAGAATCGAGAATCACGGCAGCGGCAACCACCGGGCCGACTATGCAGCCGCGGCCAACTTCGTCGATACCGGCTATGCGTGGGGTGTTATCGGAGGATACCGCGCGTGACATTACGTAGAAAGCTGACCATATTGGAAAGTTCGTTGCTTTCGCCGGCCATATCTTCCATTTCTTCGATGGCGTCTTCCAGACGCAGATTGTTTTTATAGAGGATTTTATAGGCTTTACGAATCTGCCGAATCACTTCCGGCGGCACGCCGTTACGTTCCATACCGACCGAATTGATGCCGTGCGGCCGGGTCGGTCTGCCACCCACCATTACATACGGCGGAATATCCTGAGTGATCGCACTACCCATTGCCGAAAAACTGTATTCGCCGATTTGGGTAAACTGATGCACCAACGTAAAACCGCCCAAAATAGCGTGATCGCCGAGATGCACATGACCAGCGATCGAGGCGCCATTCGCCATGATGACATGATCGCCGATCTCGCAATCGTGCGCCACGTGGGTATAAGCCATGAACAAATTATCGCTGCCGATCAAAGTCAACCCTCGATCTTGCTGCGTCCCACGGTGCATCGTGCAAAATTCGCGTATCACGTTGCGGTCGCCGATTTCCAGACGGGTGATTTCATCGGCGTACTTTTTATCTTGCGGGTCTTCGCCTATCGAGGTGAATTGGTAGATCGTATTATCTTTACCAATGGCGGTAGGGCCTTTAATCACCACATGCGGCCCGATCTCGGTACCTGAATCTATCTGCACATCCGGGCCAATAACCGAGAATGGCCCCACTTTAACATCGTCGGCCAATTCGGCATTGATATGCACAACCGCTCTGGGATCTATCATTTAAGCCTCTGCGGCCACAGCCGCACACATGATTTGCGTACTGGCGGCCAGTTCGCCATCTACTTCCGCACGGCAATCGAACGACCATAGGTGACGCTTGTGTTTGATGTAAGTGACTTCCAGGCGCAATTGGTCGCCGGGAACGACTTGTTTTTTGAAACGGGCATTGTCGATGCCCGCCAAGTAATAAATCGTGCCTTTGCCCAATTGGTCGTTACTTTGCGAGGTCAGTAGCGCGGTGGCTTGCGCCAGGGCTTCCATGATCAACACACCAGGCATGATGGGCTGACTTGGAAAGTGGCCTTGAAAAAACGGCTCGTTAAATGTCACGTTTTTCACAGCCAGCAAACGCACGCCCGGCTCGCACTCAAGCACCCTGTCTACCAGCAAGAAAGGATAGCGATGTGGCAAGAGTTCCTGAATTTGTAAAATATCGAGTGTGCCGGCCATGAGTTATCTGTGCGAAATGAAGAGAAGCGGGAAGTTCGCTTAGACCAGGAACTCCCCCACTTAAGGTGCTGCATGCTTCCGCAATCAGGGAAGCATCGGGGAAAATCTTACTGCGACAAGTTTTCCAGTTTTTGCTGAACGCGACTGGTAACGTCAATTTGATCGTTGGCGTAAATAACACCGTCGGTCAGCAACAAATCAAAAGACTCTTCTTTGGCTAACGCTCTTACTGCTTCTACGATGCGTTTTTGTAGGTTGCCCAACTCTTCGTTTCTACGCATGTTGAAATCTTCGCTGAACTCTTGTTGTGCACGAGCCGCGTCGCGTTTTTTATCCAGAATGTCTTTTTCGATTCTATGACGCTCTTCTTCGCCCATGACCGCAGTGTCGCGGCCCAACTTTTCTTCCAGCGATTTGATCTCTTTTTGCTGAGAAACCAGCGCTTTGTCTCTTGGTGAAAATTCAGTTTCCAAGCGAGTTTTTGCTTTGGCCGCTTGTGGCGCTTTTTCCAAAACCTTGGCCACATTGACAAAACCGATTTTCAGCTCTGCGTGACTCACGCCAGCAAAAATCATCAGCATTAGAAACAAAGAAATTCTATTTTTCATGGTCAAAACCATCTCCGGTTAATTTTTTTTTGAGTTTAAGACAGAACGCAAAGGCGATTATAGGGCAAAACAGGCTCAAACTAAACTAAAATCCCGAGCCGAAGGTGAACTGGAAGGCTTGAGTTCTATCGGTACTCTCGGAATTCAGTGGTTGGGCGACGCTCACTGCCAAGGCCCCAAACGGCGACAACCATTCGCCGGACAAACCAACCGAATACCGGAAATACTTGCGCAAATCGCCGGTACTAAGTCCGGGTGCCAGCGTACCAGCGTCAACAAACGAGCCAATCCGCACCGATTTCAGATCGCTTAAGAACGGCACAGGGAAAAACAGCTCAGCCTTGCCAATCATTTTTGTGGAACCACCGATAGGACGGTTGTAAGTATTGGCGGTGTTGATGTCGTTGGTGTCAATGACACCGAGGGTATTTTGCATAAAACCCCGTACGTCACCCGTACCACCAGCAAAATAGTTTTCAAAAAAAGGCAAACCCGAACTACCACCATAGCTTCCGCCATGCGCTACCTCACCCAACAAGCGGAAGGTAAAGTCGTTGGACAAGGGAAAATAATGCTGATGTTTATAGCCGACTTTGAAATATTCCAAATCACTACCGGGTACGGTAATCAATCCGGACAGCCTTTGCTGACCACCGCTATGAGCGAAGGTGGCTCTGTCTAAAGTATCGTGAGTCCAACCCACAGAAGTGGACAGCGTATCAAAGCTTTTCGACCGGATAGCCGAAATGTTGTCACCCTTCTGAAACCCTAAGAATTTTAGAATCGTGTCCGACGATAAGTTAGTATTTTCAATCTCGGTGCGCTTTAAATCAATATCGAAACCAATGCGGTCGAACTCATTCAGCGGAATACCAAAGTTGACACCGGCATTCGTGATCGTTGTGTTGTAAGCCGCCAAGTTAGCCGCGTAGGCATTTCTAGAAGTGTAACCCAGGTTGTAGCCCATCGCCACGCCATCCAGCGTGTAATAAGGATCTGAAAAACCCAGATTATAACGCGTCAGAATACTACTGTTGTTGAACGCAAAATCCAGCCGCTTACCGGTACCGAAGATATTGTCTTGCGACACGTTGGCGTTAAAAATAATCCCTTGCACTTGCGAGTAACCGACACCGGCCTGCAAGTTACCGGAGGCTTTTTCCTTGATGGTGTAATTGACATCGATCTGATCGGCCGAACCCACTACAGGCGGGGTTTCCACCCCCACTTCCTCAAAATAACCCAATCTATCCAAACGGGTCTTGGTCCGCTCGATCTTGCTGCTGGCCGCCCAACTGGACTCCATCTGCCGAGCTTCCCGGCGAATCACTTCGTCACGGGTCTTGGTGTTGCCCTTGACGTTAATTCGTCGCACATACACACGTTTGCCCGGATCGACAAAGAAGGTCATCGCCACGGTTTTTTGCTGCTCGTTAATTTCCGGCACCATATTCACGTTGGCAAAGGTGTAGCCTTCGTCGCCCAATCGGTCAGAAATAGACTTAGACGTTTCGGTGGCGTTTTTCCGGGAGAAAATCTCGCCGGGCCCGACTTTAACCAATTTGATCAACTCTTCCGGCGGCACAATCAACTCACCGGACAGTTTGACCTTTTCCAAGGTGTACACATCGCCTTCCTTGACGTTGATAGTGATGTAAATTTCCTTTTTATCAGCCGTGATATCGACCTGAGTGGATTCGATGGAGAAATTGATATAACCGCGGTCCAGATAATACGAACGCAGTTTTTCCAAATCCGCGGACAGCTTTTGTTTGGAATATTGGTCGTCTTTGGAATAAAAAGACAGGAAGTTGGTAGTGCTTAATTCGAATTCTTTCCGCAACAGATCGTTGGCAAAGGATTTGCTGCCGACGATATTGATTTGCTTGATTTTGGCAACCCGGCCCTCGGAAATATCGATATGAATGCCGACCCGATTACGCGTCAATTCCGAGACTTCGGTTTTAATTTTCAGGCCGTATTTACCGTGGCTGAAATATTGCCGGCGCAGTTCTTGTTCGACCTTGTCCAGGATTTGCTTGTTATAAACCTTGCCTTCCGCCAAGCCGATTTTCTTCAAGGCTTCTGTCAAATCTTCTTTTTTGATGTCCTTGTTGCCTTCGATAACCACTTTCGCGACCGAAGGCCGCTCGACCACATTCACCACCAGCGTGCCGCCATCGCGTTCCAGCGATATATCCTTGAAAAATCCGGTGTTGAATAAGGCTCTGATGGCCGCGGCTTGCTTGTCTTCGGAAAAGGTTTCGCCGACATTAACCGGCAAATAGTTGTAGACAGTACCGGCGGAAATTCTTTGTAAGCCCTTGACCTGAATATCCTCAACTACAAAGCTGCTTGCATGAGCGGCCTTGCCGGACAGCATACTCAACAACAGTATTTGTAATAGCGGTTTTTTCTTCACGCAGTCAACCATGGAAAAGGAACAGGCGCGATTGTAACACGCTGTTTTCGGATTCCCGCGCCTTCAATGGTAAATACTCGTAAATTCTGGCCGAAAAATTGCTTTCTTATTCAGTTTCAATTGCAAGGAAAAACAATTCAAAAAAAATTACAAAAAACTAACACAAACTATTGAAATAAAACATTTATGATCAAATTAACCAAATGTATCGGCAATCAAGCTCCGATAAACGGCACGCGTATAATCCGCTTCCATAGCGGCCGCTTCGCCATCCGTTCGCGCACTGACGCCGCCAGCTCCTTTCACCGGCGCAATCGCGTTGGCCGAGTCCAGTTCGTAAACTCCGGCCACGGAAATGCCGTGCTCAGGCGTGATCAGGCTATAGCAGGTATTGAGCCAATGCGCTTCAGCGATGGGGGTCTGATTGATTAAGCTCGTCACCGCCAACGCACACGCTTTGGCTTCGGAATTCGCGGCAAAAGCGGATTTAGGGATGGGCGCGTAGTGCGCGGAATCGCCGATTACATGGATAAACTCGTCAAATAACGATTGCCCGGTCAACGGCCGAACCGGACACCAAGCGGTGCTATCGGTCAAACCCTGCTGCAAGGCGATTTGTGCGGCGGTTTGCGGCGGAATGATATTCAAAACATCGCCCCGGAAGCTGTCGCCGAATTCGCTAGTCAGCATCCTATTCTGCTTATCCAGTTCGAGCAAAGGATTATCCGCCAAGCTATGCCACTCGATCAGGCTATTGGCGGTGCCGTAACCGTAATGTTTCGCCCAACCGGCTTCGAACAGCGCCTGTTTGGAAAAGCTGCGCTTGGCATCGAGAATGAGTATTTTCGAACGCGGTTTATGCTGTTTCAACCAATAAGCCATCATACTGGCCCGCTCGTAAGGGCCGGGCGGACACCGATAAGGATCGGCCGGCACGACCATCAACACCACCCCACCATCCGGCATCGCTTGTAGTTGCCGCGCCAGCAGTAAGGTCTGCGGACCGGCCTGCCAGGCATGCGGAAATTGCTCTGCGGCAGCCTGATCGTAACCGGCCATCGCATCCCAGCGAAAATCGATGCCAGGCGACATGATTAACCTGTCATAAGTGACGCTTTGTCCCCCGACCAAGCGCAATAGCCTTTGTGCAGCGCCCAAACTACTAACGCGATCAACTAACAGCTTGACTCCATAACTGTCTTGCAAAGACTGATAATCGACTGTCAACTGGTCGAGGTTCGCCAAACCGGCAAACAACCAATTACTGCCAGGACAAGTGACATATTTGGCTTTGGGTTCGATCAGCGTGACTTGAATATTCGCATCCAGCAAACGCAGATATTTCGCCGCCGTCGCGCCACCGAAGCCGCCACCGACCACAACGACATGAGCTTTGGCACCGCTACGGAGCGGCAATCCGCCACAACCGCTAAGAACGCCCGCTCCCAAGCCGGCAACGCCTTGCAAAAAACGTCTGCGGGATAACCCAGCCATTAATTTCGACTCAAGAATTCCGCAACAGCCGCAAGTTCAGCATCGCTATAAGCTTTAGCCAGACGGGGCATCAATGTGGCTGGGTTTTTATCGTATTTAAAATCCAGCAAGGCTTGCCGGATCTGTTGTGCGGATAAATTTTTTAAAGAAGGGATTGAGCTTTTGGCATCCAAGCTCGACTCGGCGTGACAATTCCGGCAATTAAAGGCAATCGCTCGTGCATCAATTTCGGCATGAGCAATAGAATTTAACGCACTAGCAACTAGAGCCGCCGCCGCATAGAAAATTCGCTTCATGCCGTTTAAGCAAGCAGTTTCTGCCGAAACACTTCGTACAACAATACGCCAGCCGCCACCGATACGTTTAGGCTTTCCACCTGTCCAGCCATAGGAATCTTCACCAGAAAATCACAATGCTGACGGGTCAAATGGCGCATGCCGGTACCTTCCGTACCCATTACCACCGCCAGGGGCATATCCAGCTTCGTCTGAAACACCGTCTGCTCGGCTTCGCCGGCCGCGCCCATGATCCAGATATTCTGCTCTTTCAACCAGCGTAGCACCCTGGCCAGATTGGTAACCTGATACACCGGCACCGTTTCCGCCGCGCCGCTGGCTACTTTGCAAACCGTCGGCGTAATCCCGGCGGCATTGTCTTTGGTAACGATAACGCCATGCGCGCCCACTGCATCCGCAGTGCGTAGACAAGCGCCGAGATTATGCGGATCTTGCACTTGATCCAGCACCAGATAAAACGGCATAGTGGTTAGCGCTTCGACATCGTGCTTGAGTTGGTCTTCGCTGCGCATCGCCGGCAATTCCACGGCCACCACAATGCCTTGGTGATTTTTGCCGTCGGCCATCTTTTCGAGTTTTTTGCGCTCGGTTTTTTCCGGATTGATGCCAAGCTTGATTAGATCGTCAATCACTTGCTTCAGACGCACATCCTGCCTTTGACTATCGATCCAGGCACGGCGAATTTTCTGTGGCGAATAATCCAACGCGGCCTGCACCGCATGAATGCCAAACAATTGGGTTAAATTCATGAGCGACGGCGTCTTTTGGCTTTTGGCTTACTTGGGGCTTTTTTATCGTTATCTGATTTAACAGTTTTGCTGTTAGCTGCAACTTTTTTACGGCTGGAAGATGACTTGGTTTTGGCGATTTTCTTACCCGACTGTATCAACTCGAAATCGATTTTCTTGTCGTCCAGATTAACCCGCACCACGCGAATTTTGACCATATCGCCCAAGCGGTAACGCACGCCGGTGCGCTCGCCGTATAACTGGTGTTTGCTGGCGTCGAAGGCAAAATAATCCTGTACCAAGGAGGCGATGTGCACCAAGCCTTCCACGTAAATCGATTGTAATTCAACGAAAAACCCAAAACCGGTCACAGCGGAAATTACGCCGTCGAACTCTTCGCCGATTTTGTCCATCATGTATTCGCATTTCAGCCAGCTCACCACATCGCGGGTGGCGTCGTCGGCGCGGCGCTCGTTCGCCGAACAATGTTCGCCCAACAACACCATATCGGGATGGGTGTAATGAAAACTATCCACCGATTTGCCTGCCAAACAGTGGCGAATCGCCCTATGCACCAGCAAATCCGGGTAGCGGCGGATCGGCGAGGTGAAATGCGCATAAGCATCCAGCGCCAAACCGAAATGGCCTTTGGTTTCCGGGCTGTAGACGGCTTGCGACATGGAGCGCAGCAAAATGGTCTGAATCAAATGCGCGTCGGGACGCTCCTTTACCGACTCCAGCAGATGCATGTAATCCAATGGCGTGGGTTGAGCCTTGCCGCCCAGAAATAAGCCCAGTTCGCCGAGAAAGGTTTTCAGCGCCAGTAATTTTTCCGGGCCGGGGCCGTCGTGAATCCGCAGCAGGCGCGGCATTTTTTTCTTGTTCAAAAACCGCGCCGCTGCCGTGTTGGCGGTGATCATAAATTCTTCGATCAACTTATGGGCATCGTTACGTTGCAGAGGTACTATTTCCGCGATTTTGCGCTCCGGCCCAAAGACGATCTTGGTCTCCTGAGTGTCGAAATCCATCGCCCCGCGCAACTCACGCTGATTGCGCATCACTTTATACAAGCCGTATAAGGTCTGTAGATGCGGCAATAAAGCGGCATGTTTTTTCGCCAGTTTCTGATCCCCATCCACCAGCATTTTTGCTACTTCGGTATAGGTCAAACGCGCATGAGAACGCATCACAGCTTCAAAAAACCGCGAACGCAGGACATTCCCTTCTTCGTTGATCAGCAACTCGCAGACCATGCATAAGCGATCCACATCCGGGTTCAATGAACACAAACCGTTGGAGAGTATCTCCGGCAGCATCGGTATCACTTTTTCCGGAAAATATACTGAGGTACTGCGATTTTTAGCTTCGGCATCCAAAGCGGTATCGACTTTTACATAGTGCGAGACGTCGGCAATCGCTACCAACAGTTTCCAGCCTTTTGGGGTTTTCTGCGCGTAGACGGCATCGTCAAAATCTCGGGCATCTTCGCCATCTATGGTTACCAAGGGCAACTTGCGAATATCTTCCCTACCCTGCTTGGCGGACTCGGGCACTTGTGGGGTTAGTTCCTTGATTTCTTCCAGTAACTGGTCCGGCCACTGATTAGGCAAATCGTGCGAGCGAATCGCCATTTCGATTTCCATGCCAGGTGCCATATGCGCGCCCAGTACTTCGGTGATGCGGCCCAAAGGCTGGCAATGCTGGCTAGGTTGCTGAATGATTTCGGCCACCACGATCTGACCTTGCTTGGCATGACCAACGTCTTCCTTGGCAATCAACACTTCGTGAGCGATTTTTTTGTTATCCGGCACCACATAAGCCACGCGGCCCTCGGTAAAAAACCGGCCGACCACTTGATGCGTATTGCGTTCGCTGATTTCAATCACTGCCGCTTCACGGCGGCCACGTCTATCAATGCCGGCCACCCGGGCGATTACGCGGTCATTTGGCATCAGCGGCTTCATTTCCCGCGGCGACAAAAACAAGTCTTCGCTACCGTCATCGGGTTTCAAGAAACCGAAGCCTTCCGGATGGCCGAGCACCCGTCCGGCGATGGTGTTATCCCCGGAGCCCAGGCTATATTTTTGCCGGCTGTTAAAACTTAACTGACCGTCACGCTCCATGGCGCGCAGCCTGCGGCGTAGCGCTTCCAAGGCATCGGGAGTTTCCAGAGCAAATTGTTGGGCGATTTGTTGGCGGCGTAACGGCTTGCCGGCTTCTTGAATAAGCTGGAGGATCAGCTCGCGACTGGGTATGGGGTTCTCGTATTTTTCGGCCTCACGCTGGGCGTGCGGATCGACGAGTGCGTTAAAATCAGCTGTCTGATCGGTATTTGATGTCATTGAATCTGCTTGCTGGGTTCTGCCGCCTATTCCCTGTCGGAACCGGCCGGCAATCGTCTTTGTTATATAAAATCATAGCCTTTCTTCTTGTTCTGCGTGGGAATGACGTCGTCCAGAATACGCCGGCATTCGAACTGCCAGTAGCCCAAGCCGATATTTCTGCGGCCGTTCAAAATGATGGGAAAATTCTCATGTCCCATAAACATTCGCAATAAATCGCCGTCTTTCAAGCGAAAAGAATCCATGATGATAAAGCTTTTTTCGCCTTCGTTATCTCTTATGCCATAGATTAAGGCTTTCTTGCGCTCCGCGTCGGTGTCCGCCTCCAGCGCCTGATAAGCCACCGGGAAAGCTTGGGCGGCGATTACCATCACCTCGAATATCAGCTTGGAATCCTGCTTGGGGAGCAGTATTTTGCACACCACGCCGAGCGAGCGTTGTTGCGGCATCGCGTCTATCTTGCGGAAACTCACCAAGCTGCCGATAGACAGCACGCCTTCCTTTTGGAAATTACAAGACAAGGCGCGCTCGGAGTCAGTCTCGGCCCGTATTTCCAGACCGGTTTCCAAACCGGGCCTACCGGTTTCCAATAGATCATAGGTCGTTTCCAAACCAATAGCCACATATCTATCCAGCCGATCAGCAAAATATACCGTCCCTTGCGGCTCCTTCCCTTGCCAGCGCTGCATCAGATAGTCGAACAGTTCCGCCGATAGCTTTTGATGATTATTTTTATCGATCTCCAGCGAACTAAAGCGCGCTTCGTCCTTGCTGCACAACTTGTCTGCCTGCTTGATCACTTTACCCAACTTGGTCAGATTCAGGTAAAGCATGGCCGAGTCCGACCTGCGATCTGTTTGCGTGCCACTGAGCAAAAACGCCGGCGGCAAGTCTTCGTCCATTAAAATCGCGCATTGCACGGCTTGCTCGGCTACCGGTTTGGTTTCGATTTGCAGAAAATCGCTGATTTTCTCCAAAAACTCATAAACCAGTTGAAACTCTTTCTGCATCAATCCGGATGGGTAGGCCAAACTCAGCAGCAATATTTGTTTATAGCTGTCTTCGACTGACGACAGTTTGCTGAATATACCGCCCTGGTCTGCCACCTTAGAGCTAGCCTTATCCAGCTTCACGGCGAGTTTATACAACGAGTGCAAATCGATCCAGATCCAGTCCGGCACCGGATAGCTCATCATGTAGTGACTTATCACTATCCGGCTCAAGCCCCGGATAGTGCGCTGTATCGCCAGCGCGGTAGACTTACCCTGTAACCAACCGATTTCGCGGCGGGTCAAATCCTTCACCACGCTCCAATAGCCGATGGTAAATTGTCTTTCGATTGCGCAGGCCAAGCCGAAGATTTTTTTTTCGCTTTCACCCTTGGGGAAACCAAACTTGATCAGTCGCGAGCGCAAATAATCGTCGATCAAGTAAAAGCTGTCTCTGAGTAACTCCAAGGCATGCAAGCGTTTTGCCGCCGGCATTTCCACCGAAATCAATTCGCCCAATAACTCGTAGAACAAACGGGCAGCCAGACCGGGATTGGCAGTCGGCAGTTCCGCAATCCATTGCCGTAACGCATCGTCGGTAAACGACGCCGATAATTGGGGATCATTTTTTTGCTGGGGTATGACCAGAAAAAAAGAGTTTTTCACAAAGAATCCATTATTGATGAAAGTACTGGGTATCCCTCACTATGCAGGATGACATCCCAATAGGCGACAAAACCAACAGCGCGCTGCGTTGCTAAGCCATCAGCCATCGCCTAGAACAACCCTTCGTCGTCTATCATCAAATTTTGCAAGGCATTCACATCCTTTCTGAGTTGTTTCCTTGCCAATAACTTGGTTTGCACGCGTTCAGGAAGCTCGGTAAAAATCAATACCTGATTGGCCACCAGTAAATCCACCAAGTCGTCTATCACTCTGACCATATCGTTATCGGTGGCTGACAAGGCTTCCCTTGCCTTATCACTTGGGACCTTCTGCAAAAATACCGCTACTTCCGGGTGGTCGACATCGAGCCACTCGTCGCCGCTGTCGCGCAGTTGCACAATTGCACCTGCCTGATCTCGGACTATATACGGCACAGCTTACCTATCATTGTCATAATCAGCAAAATCTCGAACCTTACCGGTAAGCACTGGCAACGTAAAAACCGATCATCTAGGCGAGATAGTCAAAGCGCCCAGCGTGACGCCAATGTCTATACCGCGACCCTTGCCGGAGAGTGCCAAAGAGATTTCGCCGCGGGTTAGCAGTTGCCCGTCTATCGACTTGGTGGCGCCGGCGTGCCCTTCAAAAGCGACAAAGCTGCCATAGATTTCATTCAAATTTCTCACTTCGGAAAACACCCCGGTGCCCTCTATTTCCGATTTACCGATGGTAAAACCTATGCTCTTGGAAGCCAGTGCAACTTGTGCCCGCTGTCCGTTACTACAACTGATATTACCAAGGCCATCATATTGCTTATAAACGAGTGACCAACCACTTAACTTGTAAGTCATCGTGCAGGATGTTAGCGATTGCGCGGCTGCCGGAGACACGAAAAACAGTCCGCTTAGGCTTAGCGCCAACAGCGGAATAAATCGAAAAAACTGGGTTGACATTAGAATCTCCATTTTTATAAAACCTTAAATACAAATCGATGCGCCACTATCGCTGCGTAAACGCCATTATATTACAAACAGTGTAAGCTTCCGTTTACTGTGAAGCGCTCAACGATAGCACCGACTTAATCCCATCCGCTGTTTCGGCCTGATTCAACTCGGTCGCCATTAGATACAGCCTATCTTTGCTGATCCCACCGGGCTCGGCCAGATACTGCGCGATATGGTTGGCTCTGGCAATCGCCAGATCGTTAAGGCGCTGCGGATCGGGTGGAAAAATGCCTTCCAGCTTCTGTTGCGCCAACGGGTAAAAGTCAGCGTCCGGATTACTCTTGATCCGTGGCTTGCCCAATAAGGATCTATCCATCTCCAGCGGGAAGACTTCGCCAAAAAACTTGGCCAGCAAGCGCTTGTAGTCATCGTCGGACAATTCAATGTATTCGTGCCGAACTTTCTCACCCTTGTCGCGCAACTCGCCGGACTTCATTTTTTTCAGTACATCTTTTACCGCTTCAAAACGCATCGCCGGCCAATCCATGTTTTCGTAGGCTATCCCTTTGATTTCCAGAGTCAACTCAGGTTTACTGAGCAAGGCTTTGTTAAGCTGATCCAATTTAGCGGATTCTTCGACAGCTAATTCAGCACTACCCGGCGCAAAAGCCACCGCACTAAAATCTTTATCGTCATCCAATAACGAACCCAACGCCTTGAACGGCGACATCGCCACTTTAGAGATCAGATTAACCAACACATTAGCCAGCAAGGAGCCGATACTGAATTTCGGATCCTCCAAACTGCCGGTGATTGGAAAATCCAGATTGATTTTGCCGTCCGCATCTTTCAGCAAGGCAATCGCCAAATGCAAGGGCAAGGACACTGCATTGGGATTTTCCACATGCTCACCCAACGTCAGCTGATCGATTAGCAATTTGTTCTGCACCGCCAACTCTGACTGCTTGATGGTGTATCGCAAATCCAGCGCCATTTGGCCTTTTTCAATCCGGTAGCCGGCAAACTCAGCCATATAAGGCGTAATCAACGGCAAAGGCATGTTGGTAAAATTTAGGGCAATATCCGAATCACCCGTATCGAATTGATATTTGCCTTTGATGCCCACCGAGGCCATCTCGTAAACCTTACCTTTTAAAGCCAACTTGGCCTCGGCGTCTTTATCCGAGGAAAATCCGCTGACTTCACCGTTCAAACTGTTCATGGCCGCCACGAACGGCAAAATCAAGGAGTAGTCTGAGAAATCGGATTTACCATCTTTCAATTCGATTTTACCGATACTGACACGCGGTTCGGCGGGTTTGTCGGCCGCCGGTTTTGCGGGAGCTTTGGCCGCTGGCGCTGGTTTTGATGGTGGTTGCGACACCATCAGGTCGTCGATATTGGTTTTGCCGTCCTTTTTGATATTAAACCGTAAGTAAGGACGATCAAACATCACCCTGGCGAACTTGAAATCCTGTTTCGCCAAATCGATGTCTATCCCGGACACCTCCAGGTTGGACCATTTCAAGAAATCCACGTTCTTGACCTGATCACGGGTCACCAAGCCTTCTAAATTGGCACCGCCTTGATACGTGAGTTGCAGTGGTTCGGCAACCGCCAATTGCAGATTGCCCTTCCCGCTCAAGTCGCCATCCACCAATTCCAGTTTCAAAAATGGATCCAGATAAGGCTGGAATACTTTAAGGTTGATATCCTGAATATCCAGCGCCCAAGACCCCGTAAAGGGTTGCAAACTCATCTCGCCGTCAACTTTCAAACCGCCGGTATTATTAAACTTGCTGCTTAATTGCACAGGCAATTTGCCGCCATCCTGAGTGCTGAATTTCTGCAACTTGCAACGCAACTCGCTCAATTGCAGTTCCAGCGGCTTCGGCAGACTGAAATCGGTAAAATGAATGTTGTAGTTGTTCAGTGCTAACTCATCAACATTAACCAGCCACGGCTTGCTCTCCTCCGCAACTGCTGGTGGTACCGATGGTTGAGTGGTGGCTGGAACTGCGGTATCTCCGGCAAACAAAGCCTGATAATTGACAACGCCGTCCGCTTGCAACCATGCGCTAATCGCCGCATCGCTGCTGGATACCGCGCCAATCTGAACTTGCTGTTGATTAACATCGATATTAATTCCGCTAACAGCCAAGGCCGGCACGCTGACTAAAGGCTTACCGTGATTGTTCTCGGTGATTTCCAGCTGCTTGATGTCGATGATACCGTTGCTGATTTTTGTCAGTAAACCATGCGGCGCTTCGGCAAGCGTGTAATCGACTTGCAAGCCGAGCAGACCGTTGACGATTTCCACTGGCAGGATTTGTTGCAAAAATAATTGCCAGCTTCTTGCCAAACCAATCTTTTCCAACTTCAGATGACCCTTTGACGCCAGTGGCGCAATCGAGAAATCGCCATGCCATTCGATACTCCCGCCCGACTCCAAGCCCATGCTCAAATCGCCGACTGCACTGCTTGCCGCTTGGGTGCTGAGCTCGTTAAGAGTCAGATTAAGCGGCAACAAGTTTTCCGATAGCACTTGACCGGTAACAGCGTCCTGCCAACTTATGCGTCCTTCTTTAATCGCAATTTGATGGACCAACAGCGCCAAGCTATCGCCGCCACTGTCTTTTGTGTCGGGCTGCGGCTCTGATTGTTTGACTTTTATATCCGCAAAATTGAACGCGCCATCGGCGCGACGTTCGATATTGAATTGCGGATTATTCAACTCGATAGCATCTAACACCACGCCGCCAAGCTTTGCCGATTCAACTGCGTCCAAATCGACGAATAAACGCTGGAAGCCCACCAGTTCTTTGCCGTCTTTAGGCCCCAAGGCAAAGCCTTCCACCATCAACGTGAACTTGAATGGGTTGAAGCGAATCTCTGATAGCCGGGCTTGTTGTCCGGTTTCTTCCTGCAGCAAGGCCGGCAGTTTTTTCAACGCCAGTGTCGGTACCAGGTAAAACCCCAAAAAGGCATAGAGTGCCAAAAGCGCGATTAGCCCCAGTGCCGCGATCAAGCCCTTTTTCCGCTTCATTGTCACCACCATGCGCTGGAAATTAGTGCAACTTATTCAATAAATCGGCTTCTATTCGACATCCGCCGAGATCCGGGTAATCGGCCAGATTTTGTTCGAAATCGCGGAAGGACGGATGTTGAAAAGCCAATCGGGCGATCTTGCCTTGGACTAACTCAAACTCCAAAGCCCCACCTTTTTCGCGCGGACTGCCGGGCTTGGTGACAAACAGCATAATGCCAATATTCGCCAAAGGCTGGCCTTGATCCTGAGCCGGACGCGCGCAACTGTAGGTCTCGACGTTCAACCCACTAAACACGGCGGCCAGCTGACCGGCGTTGATCAGCAAGCCTTCGTCGGCAACCGTCGGTACTTGCAAAAGCGCTTCCAAGCCAAAGTTGCCCAGATGGTTTTGCAGTAACACCGTCCCGTTCCCACCTTTTTCGGTATTTAACAAAGGGTATAACTGGCGGGCGGCCTCGTCCTTGTTGGGATTTTGCAAGGCCGATAAAAATTGTCGTGCCGCTGACTGAATCGGGTTGATGACGCCTTCTTTTTTCTGCCGGGAGTTGGTCAGCGCCTCCCAATCCTGCTCGGTATTAACCGCCAGTTTCATACTCTTCATCACGGCATAGTCTTCGCTCGCCAGACAGCCGGCGAAATCCTTAGCCCGGTATTGTTCCAGCAACTTCGGCCGAATTTCGTCTGTCATGGCCCGCTGCGCCGAGATATTAAAGTTTTTCCAATCCGGCGAGGTTTTACTCAGGAAATAATACAACACCGCATTGCGATCAAATTTATTGAAGCCCAAATCCTTCATCGCCAACTTCAAGCGCCGGCATTGGCTTTCTACATCCGGATAATTCTGCCAATCCGGTTGCAGATTGGGTTTGGCGGCCGGGTCTACCTGATCGATCAACTGCCGCAAACTCACTTCGCCGTTGGCGGTTTGGATCGGTACCCGCCACAATTCATCAAGTGACAAATCATGCGCATCGGGCGGCAGATCGCCGGAGGTTTTCAACAGCAATGAGGAGACAATTTCCGGGTAAACCCGCAATTCGCCCAGCAGTTTGCTTTCGGAAGACCAGGCACTTAATCCACCTTCAACCACTTCATAAACACCTAGACGGATTTGATTGAAACTACTGCTGTCGCCCGCAAGTACCACGCTGGCAGGCAAAGAATGCGTCTCGGAACTGTATTTACCGTTACCGGAAGGGCCGGCAGCCGGGGTTTTGGCCATCACTTGCGGATTGCTCTCCACCCAGTTGCCGGCCAGTTTGCCCATCACTGCCATACCGGCACCGACCCCGGTGAATGCGAACAAACTGCTGGCGGCATTAACGTCGCTGATCAACTGGGAAAGATTGGCTTCGTGGCTGTTACTGGTCAAAAAATTGTATTCGATCAGGGTGTCCTTACTGGAATCGAGCCTTAACCAAGGCGTCAGAGAGGCTTTTTTGGTTTCCAGTTTGAAATTGCATTTGCCGGTGGTGGCTTGATACAAAAAGCCGCTGGCTTCGCGCTTCAGTTTTAGCGGATCGTTATGAACGCTAAATACCAGCGCGGCGGATAGGTCGCCGTTTTCGTAGTGGCCACCTACATCGCTACAACCGCCTTTCAAGGCGTTATCCCCCTTGAAATCAAAGTCCGACACTAATTGCACATAGTAATCATCGCCACTCACCGTGGTTTGACCGCGTAGCGGCTTGATCGGTAAAGACTCGGTTTTCGGATAATCGACGGCAATTTGCCGGGTTGTGGCGCAACCGGCCAGCAAACCGCTGGTTAGCAATGCAGTAGTAAGGACTGAAAAACAACGTATCGACATTAAATATCCTATGGTGTCGGGAAACCCAGGCAGGCATGTGCCCGATGCAGTATCGTTTAAATGTAGAATCGAGTTCTTAGGCGCCGCTTAATCGTGGTGCGATAAAATTTATCGTAAGGCATCTTGATGCCGCGGATAGACGCTATTCAAGCACTAATTCCATGCAAGTTAGCCGGGAATGATAAATTGAAGTGTGTTTTGTGGCTATTGTTTTGTTCGACGCTGCGATAGCGCTTAGAGCGCGTCCTGTTTGAAGCGATGGATTTGCCGGCGTTGTTTTTTGTTCGGTTTATGCTCGCGCTCTGACGGATGCTGCAAGGATTGCTGCTGCTTATGTAACTCGATTTGCTTAAGCCGTTTATCGATACTGGCTTGGTCTTCGCTGTAAAGTGCCACTGCCTCTTTAGCCGGACGGCGTTGATTATTCAGATCGGTCACCGTAAGCTCCCAAGTGTATTGGTCCTTGGTGACGCTAATCAAATCGCCGACTTTCACTTCCTTGCCCGGCTTACAGCGCTGGCCGTTGACATGCACTTTGCCGCCGCTGACCGCATCGCCGGCCAGACCGCGCGTCTTGAAAAAACGCGCGGCCCACAGCCATTTATCGATGCGGACTTGATTTAACTCACTCAACGCTTAAACCGCTCTCCGTCCAGGCTTTAAAACCGCCCGCCATGCTGACTGCACCGCTATAACCCAGTTGATTCAATACCTGAGTAGCCAGCGCCGAACGCCCGCCAGTCTGGCAATAAACCACTATATCCGCCTGTTGCCGGCCTTGAAAATCCGGATGGCTGTCGATCTTGAACTCCAGCAAGCCGCGAGGAATATTGATGGCCCCCGGTAAATGTCCGGCGGCGTATTCGGCCGGCTCGCGCACATCCAGTAATAAACTGCTCAAGCGCGTTTGCGCAGTTGCCACGTCGATTTCAGTAATCTGCTGTTTGGCGGCAGCCACCAGTTCTTGGGCAGTAAGGCTCATAAAAACTCTCCAGTCGTAAACGGAATCAAGCTTCCATATGTTTTTTCAATTCTTTCGGAATCGAGAATACCACTTTTTCTTCTATACCTTTGTTTTCACGAACCTGGGTGGTTTCTCCGCCCCACTCCTTCAGCTGATTAATGACTTCCTGCACCAGCACTTCAGGCGCAGATGCCCCGGCAGTAACGCCCACCACGTTAATGCCATCCAGCCACTCTTGTTTCAAATCTTTATAGGTATCGATCAAAAACGCCTGCTTACCCAGCTGTTCGGCAATTTCCCGCAAGCGGTTGGAGTTGGAACTGTTCGGCGAACCTACCACCAAAATCAGATCCGAAATCTTTGCCAGATCATGGACCGCGTCTTGACGGTTTTGGGTGGCGTAGCAAATATCGTCTTTTTTCTGCTCTTTGATGGAAGGGAATTGCTCGCGTAACGCATCGACCATGATCTTGGTGTCTGTCATCGACAACGTGGTTTGCGTAACATAAGCCAGATTATCCGGATTATTGACTCTCAGGTTTTTGACATCATCCGGGGTTTCAACCAGATAAATGTCGCCATGCTCGGTACACTTATCGTATTGACCCATGGTGCCTTCCACTTCGGGATGGCCGGCATGACCGATCAGAATCACTTCCCTATCCTGCTTGGCGTGCTTAGCGACTTGCATATGCACCTTGGTCACCAACGGACAGGTCGCGTCGAATACCGTCAACTTGCGCTCTTCAGCTTCTTTTTGGACCTGTTTGGAAACGCCGTGAGCACTAAAAATCAAATACGACCCAACCGGCACGTCACTCAGTTCTTCGATAAAAATTGCGCCTTTTTCCTTCAAGCCGTCGACTACCGTACGGTTATGTACCACTTCGTGCCGCACATAAATCGGTGCACCGAAGGTATCGATCGCTTGATCGACAATTTCAATAGCCCGGTCAACGCCGGCACAGAATCCACGAGGGTTTGCGAGTACGATTTGCATATTCTTGAGTATTTTACTTGGTTAAGACAAAAGGATTTTAATCCAATTTTGTTTCCGAGACGATAATTCCGTCGCTATCGGCGTACAGATAGTGGTCTTTTTTGAAATTGACACCGGCAAAGGTAATCACCGAGTCTCGGTGCCCATGGCCGTGCTTACTGCTGCATAGCGGATGCGTATTCAAAGCCACCACGCCAATCGGCATCTTGTTAATGGCTTCGGAGCCGCGAATACTGCCGTACACAACGATACCCTGCCAGCCATTTTCGACTGCCAAAGCAGTCAAAGTATCCCCCAACAACGCACAACGCTTTGAGCCCCCACCGTCGATCACTAACACCCGATCAGTGACTTTTTCTTCCAGCACGGTCCGTACTAAAGTATTGTCCTCGAACACTTTTAAAGTAGTGATTTGCCCGCTGAACTGGCTTTTACCGCCGAAATACCGAAACAAAGGCTCGGCAATTTGAAAGTTTTCTTGGGCGGAAAAACGGTCACATAAAGCGCCGGTAAGAAATGACATACAGCCTCCAAAGGCTAGTAATAACGCGCCAGCAATCCGTATTGGCAATCGGCGTCGGGCAGCGGAATTTTCACTTCATATCCACCACCGGACGCTTCCTGCATGGGCTGACCGTACTTATCGACCATATTTTCCACTGTTATATCCCGATTGCCGTGCGGCAGAATCAATTCCAGCTTGTCGCCCAGCGAAAACTTGTTTTTGACGCTAATGTCCGCCCAACCGGTCTCGGCGTCGTAATGGGTAATTTCGCCGCAAAATTGCTGCTGGTGACTTTTAGAGTAACCGGACAAGTAATTTTGATGCTCGTGGGTGTGGTGGCGTTGATAAAAACCGTCGGTGTAACCGCGATTAGCCAAGTTATCCAGGACACCCAGCAACTCGGGCTGGAACGGCCGCCCGGCCAAGGCATCGTCTATCGCCTGCCTATAGGTTTGCGCGGTGCGCGCCACATAAAAATGCGACTTAGTGCGGCCTTCGATTTTCAGGCTGTCGATACCGATTTCCACCAAGCGTTGCACATGCTCGATAGCGCGTAAATCTTTGGAATTCATGATGTAGGTGCCGTTTTCGTCTTCCATGACCGGCAACAATTCGCCCGGACGACCCTCTTCTTCCAAGAAATAGATATTGTCCGCCAAAGGATGCCGATCAGCACCGCCGCAACTGGCGGTATTTAGTCCCTGGTTTAGATCATTCATCGAGATGACCGCACTATCGGCCAACAAATAATCGCCTTCGGCGTTTTCTACCGCCGGTTTAGTATCGTATTTCCAGCGACAAGAATTGGTGCAGGTACCTTGATTCGGATCGCGATGATTGAAGTACCCGGACAGCAAGCAACGCCCGGAATAGGCAATGCATAACGCACCATGCACGAACACTTCCAGTTCCATATCCGGACATTGTTGGCGGATTTCGGCAATCTCGTCCAAGGACAATTCCCGCGACAGAATTACCCGCTCTACGCCCATGCTTTTCCAGAATCTGACGCTGGCATAATTCACCGTGTTGGCTTGTACCGATAAATGAATCGGCATATCTGGCCATTGCTCACGGGTCATCATAATCAAACCCGGATCAGCCATGATCAAAGCATCCGGCCCCATCTCAATGATCGGCTCAATATCTTTAATAAAGGTTTTGACTTTGGCGTTATGCGGAATGACGTTGGCGGCCAGGAAAAACTTTTTACCTAATTGATGCGCTTCGGCTATGCCTTTGGCTAAGTTATCGGCCATAAAATCGTTGTTGCGCACACGCAGGCTATAACGCGGCTGCCCAGCATAAACGGCGTCAGCTCCGAACGCAAAAGCGTAACGCATATTACGAATGGTGCCGGCGGGGGAGAGAAGTTCGATGTGTTTCATGTCTGTACTTAAAAATGAGCTGACAGGCATTTTAACAAAGAATCTATCCGGTAACTTTCGGACGTTTGAAGAATTGCGGTATTCGCGATAGCATTTTGCGAACAATGAAGGGCAGCATGGACACTCGTCGCCCATTCTTTTTACATGCTCTATATGCCTCGATATTACCTTCTAACACGCCTCGGACACTATTATTGGAAACCCCTCCAGTACGCATATTTACCCATATATCCGGCACATACACTGCCTTGATACTGTGAACCTCAAGAAAGCGCATGGTCAATTCAAAGTCTGCCTGACGCGGAAAATTAAGATCAAAACTGCCGAATTGTTCGTATATCTTCCGACGCACAAAAAAAGTGGGGTGCGCGGGCATCCAGCCTTTTTCAAAAAGACCGCGCTGAAAAGGCTTTGACTCCCAATAGCGGGTGACTTGGCTAGTGTTTTTCTGATCTACGTATACCAAATCAGCATAACAAGCATCGACTGTCGCATCGGAAAAGACACTGGCGACTTGGTCTAGTACAGTATCATGAGCGTAAAAATCATCCGCGTTGAGTATTCCGACTATTTCTCCAGTCGCCATGGTGATACCTTTGTTCATGGCATCATAAATACCACGATCCGGTTCGGAAACCACTCGCAATTTATCGGTGTATCGTCTTACCACATCCATGGTTCCGTCTGTCGACGCACCATCGACAATGATGTGTTCCTTAACTGGGTATTTTTGTTTTGCTACGGAAATAATGGTGCCTTCGATAGTCGAAGCGCTATTGAAGCAAACAGTGATAATCGATATTACCTTAGACACTATGGATTATTTTAGTTGAATACGAGACTCGACGGAGCATGTTCGCGATAAAGACTGAGCAGTTTTTCAACAACAATATCTTCGGAAAATGTCTCAATCACGTGCCGCCTACCATTTTCACCCAATTGCTTTAAAGTGGATAAGTCTCTATCCAGCAACCACAGCATGCCCTCGCACAATGACTCCGTGGAATATGGGGTAGCTAAATAGCCATTGATTTTGTGAATTACAATGTCTTTAAGACCCGAGTAATCAAATGCGATGACTGGTGTTTCACACGCCAAGCTTTCTGCGGCAACCTGCCCAAACGACTCGACTAGCGAGGGCACCACGGTAAAGTCCGCGCGACTATATAGCTGAACCAGTATCGACGCATCCATAACCGGCCCAATTTCGACATGCCGGAAGCCAAAATCCATGGAATTTTTGCCTGCCCTCCCTCCAAAACTCACCAGCACAATATTACTTTTATCCTGTAGACGGATTGCCAGCAAACGCAAAGCTTCCTGCAACAAATCAAAGCCCTTCATATACATATTCTTACCATGCACAGCACCGAATAGAATGACTCGGTTTTGGGCGGACACGCCGTAATCAACTAAATAATCGTTAGTCGTCGGCCTATAGAGCTCCGTATCCAAACAATTGGGTATAAGCCGTATATCAAAATTTCCCAATAAAGCGCTTTCAGTTGCCCGACTTACCATCCAAGAGGAAGGGGCAGTAAAAATAACCCTGTCTCTGATTGCATTTAAAACTCGCTCTTTCCTGGCCCAGGTTAATTGATCCAGATCAACCCCAATTACATTTTTATTCGCAACATTATACCCCTCGATAAATCGCGTGCTTCCCAAGGAATAATGTTCGCTTCCGCAATAAAACCATTCATCATGCAGGGTAATAACTATTTTCGCGTTTATACTGGGAATTTTCTCCAACGCGATGGTTTCATTATTTATCCAATTTAAATGAACCAGCTCAGAATTATTTATATTTTTTAGAACTTGGCAACAACTAAAGAAATTAGTTGAATGCTTAGTCAAATTAGAGCTTTTTTGAAGATTTTGTAAGAAAAACACTAAAATTCTTTTCAAAAAGTGAACATAAAAAATTAGTTTTCCTGGAGCAACAACCTTCGAATCCTTAGAATATTTCTCCACAACAACAAGTTGAACAGGCACAGTCCGTTCCTTAAGGGCAATAAAATACTTCAACGCAGCTTTAGCGGCTCCACCTCTTGATTCTGAAAAAGATACAATCGATATCACCCTATCACCAAGCACATTAAAACGATTGACATCAGATTGCACTCACGACTACCAAAACAAACAGATAAAATTTATTTTATTTAAGAAAAAACTATCGCCACCCAATTTTTTTAAATATCACAAGAAAACACTTCATATAATACTTGCAAAAAATCCATAACGAAATTATTTGCAAAAAAAATATAGGAGCCACTTTATTCTTGACTTTAATCCTACCATATTCGCTTAGTGTTTCACGTACTTTTTGTGTCCCTACGCCACCCTCTCTCCAAGCAGAAAACATTATATTTTTCAAAACAACTGGCGGAAAGTTTTTATAAGCGCGCAACAAATGTTCATAATCCATGCAATACAAATTATTTAAATCAAAAATACCATACATTTCGAACATTTTTTTGTGCGTAAAAAGCGCCTGATGAGGAAGAGACATTTTAAATAGCAATGTCCGCTTATCGAATTTTTCACGATAAACCTTAGGTGCAACCCACAACACGCGATCATCATTGGAGTCCGAAACGCGCTGTACTCGGCCACAAATTAACAGATCTCTCGATAAGTCAATACTTTGCATCATCTCACTAACTACGCTATTGGATAATAGATAATCCCCTGCACCCTGAAAATTTACATAATCTCCTGCCGCAAGGTTTACCGCTTTATTAAAAGCATCACTAATGCCTTTATCCTGCTCGCTTACCCAGTAATCTATGGAATTTTCATATTTTTTAATAATATCTACAGTCCCATCAGTCGAACCACCATCTATGATAATGAACTCCAAATTATCATAATCCTGACTGAGTACACTTAGTATGGTTTTTTCAATAGAAGAAGCACTATTAAACACAGCAGTCAGAATACTGATCAATGGCTTATTGGATTGGGAACGCTTAAATGTACCTGACTTTCGTAAACCACCCTCACCTTGTCGCTTTGGATTAGATGGCAGAAAGAGCGTTGGATCAAGACTTAGCCTAGTATGATCTCGCAACAGCACAGAATTATTATTCATCGAAAAAAATCAAAATTATCTTTAAATGCTACGCATCAATACACTATTGTAACCCTGCAATTTCAATAGTAGCTATATACAAGCTTATCCCCAACACCCTTAATGCCTCATAAAACTCTCCAGTTCCTTCATATTCATAACAATGTTTAGTTAATGAAATTAGCTTCCGTGTGCGCAAAACTCTGGACAACCAAGAGCGAGCAACATACTTTGCCCAATAATTTCCTGGCAATTTCTCTGCGAAAAACCATGCCAATGCTGCCCGATAACCTTTTTCTACTTCATTTTCATTATTTAGTGTGGTAAACGAATCTGGATGAGAGCGAAAAAATACATCCGCCATTGGAAGCATCACTACAGACTTATAAGTTGCTACGGTTAATGCAAACAACAAAACATCCGGCCCAGCTCCGTTTAATGTGAAATCACGAGGAATCCGCGTGGGAAAAGATAGCCGTAGATTTTTCCGAATGTCCTCAATACGAAAAATAGCTGACCCCGGTGAGAATGGAACCCTGGCGTTTAGTAAAAATTGAAAATATCTTGCCGACGAAATATATTGATCCTTAATGGATAATGAAAAATTAGTCTTTCCATAATCCGGAGAAGTACCAATTTTTACCGCAGTTGAAACAAAAGCCACATCCGGATTTTCAAAAAAAGGAAGGGTATGTTCAAGAAATCGTGGAAACATCAAATCGTCACTGAACAGTATTTTTCCATATTCGCCTCGTGCTTTTTCTACACAGGCCAGCCAATTTCTTACTGGACCAATATTAGTATCATTCTGGAAAATACGAACTCGTGGGTCTTTTGCCGCAAACTGCTGACATATTTGCCACGTTCCATCATCACTCGCGTTATCAACCACTACAACTTCGAAATCCGCGAATGTTTGATCCAATGCAGATTGGATACATTCAGAAATGAATTTCTCCCGATTATATACAGGAATTAGAATGCTAACTTTCGGCATATCCGCCACAACAGAACTAATTACCGTAACACCCAAATTTGGTTACGAATTAGGTATAGCACTTGAATCGGTAGAGCAATACCCACAAAAAGCAAACTTATGCAGGTTGCCAATACAACACCATACGAACCTAAACCTAGCTGATTTGTAAAGAATAGAGCCAAAGGAATATTAATTAACATTGCAATTATTGCTGCATAAAGTTGAACTCTGATCTTACCAATACCATTTACAAGCATTGCAAAAACATTATTCCAACTTGATATAAGCACAAACAAGCCCATCGCAATAATCAAAAAAAATGAAACATTCAACTCAGGACTTATCCACACTGACACAAGAAATTGCGCCGTGAATACCAGGATTAACACAAGCACCGCTGTACAAAGCAAAACCATTAGCTGCTTCCGCAACATGCTCCTAATCCAAGAAGTATCATTTCTATGGTATGCCTCCGTATAGGCAGACCAAAGTGGCGCAGAAACCAAAGCATGAGCAAAACTAATCATACTAAATAGCTTGAAAACAACTTCATACTCCGTTACGTATTCAGGACCGAAAAGCTGAATAATCAGCAACTTATCGGTAGTAAATATCACTAATACAGCAAGCTGGATTACGAAAAACTGCATACCCACAGACAATAAAGGGCGAATATGATGTTTATCCCAAAAAAAACTTGGAAGTAACTCAGGGTTATATTGAAAAAACCTGAAGCTCAATATTAAATTGGCGATAACCATTGAAACACCGTAAACAACCGCCAGATTACAAATCGAGGCATCAGTTAATTTCGTCAAAACAAAAATAAGAGTTAACGTAAGTATGTTTGAAATCAACGGACCTAGAGCAATCAATGATGATTTTTGTACCGCGCCAAGTAGCGCACTAATCAAACCAATCCAAAAATTTAACAATATAAAAAATGCCGAGATTTGCACTGTTATGAGCAACGTCTCTTCCGGAATTGCCTGGGAGTTAAAGACCATTTGCCAAGGAATAAAAAATGAGGCGCTGGTAACTACCGCCCACACTATCAGCGCTATCACACCAATCAAGCTGTAACCCGATGAGATGTAATGAACAGCTTCTAAACGATCATTATTCGCCAGGGCTTCTGCCACCTTATTGCGAAGACCATTGCCGATGCCTAGATCAAAAAACACAATCCAGGACATCACGGTAAGTAGTGTGGACCAAACACCGAACTGCTCCTGCCCAAGATAATCAATCATCAAAGGAATTGCACAAAACGATGCCGCCATGCTCACGGCTTTGTAAATCACCGATACTTTTATCTGCCGTAAATAATTTCGGGTACGCTCGCTGGAAACTGTGTCAGTCATTGCGATTGGTCAACCCATTTCACCATGGCCGACACGCCCTCAGGTGCCGTGACTTGAGGTTGCCAATCTAGCAGGCGCTTAGCTTTGCTTATATCAGCAACAAACACGCGTTGATCGCTTTCCCGCACAGGTAATTGATCGTAATTAAGCCGAACGCCAACGATCTTTTCCAATAATTCAAACAGCTCCAACAAAGACAGACTGTTTTCTATACCGCCGCCGACGTTAAACACTTGCCCTTTAGCTTTATCGATATTGCTCAGCGCCGCTGTATAAAGACGTATCATGTCTTCAGCATGAAGCACATCACGTACTTGTTTACCCGTACCGGAAATAGTGAAAGGCTTTTTACTCAGGCCTTTGACAGTTTCCACAGCCTTTTGACAAAACCAGCCAACCCAGCCTTGATCGTAGGTGGCAAACTGTCTACCGCCATACATTGATGAGTGACGAAAAACTACGGTCTTAAGCCCGAATATACGCGCGTAATCAAGCATGTATTGATCGGCAGCCCCTTTGGAACAACCATAGGGAGAATGAAATTCCAACGGTACATTTTCGTTAAAGCCATTGGGGTATTCGTTGCATTGATAGCGCGTTTGGGTCTCTGTATAAGAATACTGTTCCAAATCGCCGTACACTTTGTTGGTGGAGGAATACACTACAACCGCATCCGGCGAATATTGTCTGACAGCCTCCAGCAGATTGTGCGTCCCGATTGCATTGACCTCGAAATCCATGCGCGGATTAGCAATAGATGTGGTCATGGCCACTTGTCCAGCGAGATGAAATATCGAATCTGGTTTGAATGACTGGATAGCCCGGGTAATGTCATTCTGATTGCGAATATCGCCATGCTCGAACAGGAATTCTCCTTGAGTTTGTAACCATGACAAATTTGCGCGTGAACCGTTGCGGTAGAGACTATCGAAAACCAACAACTCATCGCCACGAGAAAGCGCATCCGCTGCCAAATTGCTACCCAAAAAGCCGCATCCGCCCGTAACTAACAATTTCACTGCTTACTCCTTTGGATTATCAACTGCAAACCCTCGAGAAGCTCGTAATGACAATGCCATCCCAAAGCTCGCAAAGCTTCGGTATTTGCCTGCGAAAACATTGTTTCACCAAACCTATAAGGCAATGCGCCAAAATTCAATCGGGTATTCGACGCGGTTAGATTGTGTACAGTTTCAACAAACTGCCTGATTGTAACAGCCGTGCCACTGCCCACTTCAAATTCTAAAAACCAATCTTCCAATGCACTTCTTTTTTCCAGTATTAAAGAATATGCAGATACGATGTCATCGATATGAATAAAATCCCGCTTCTGCTCTCCCAATGTTAAATCTAACTCCGGGACATTAGCTAAACAACTATTGATAACGTGAGCAGTAAATTTTGAATTATCGTCACCAGTTCCGTAAAAATGCTCTAACTTCAAATTCACAAACTGAATTTTTCTTTTTCTTGCAAAATATCGTCCCCAGTCTGTGAATTGTACCTTTGAAAGTGAGTATGGATTAAGATATTCATCCAATGCAGTATCGGTATTAACAAATAATCCAACATTTGCATCCGCAGAAGCTTGCATTAACTTTAATGGGAAGAGCAAATTTGCTTCTAATATTTGACAAGAATCCTCACCATTTCTGCCATAACAAGTAGCGGTATGAATCACTGCATCAAATTGTTTATAACCATAAAATAATTCGGAAAGATCGGTTTCCTCCAAGTTTTGCAATGATAAATTGGAAAACTTGGAGGAAACCCGTGTCATAGGAGATAACTTTCGTTTCAGGGCAACAATTTCGTGGCCTTTATTGAGCAATTCAGTAGCTAAGTGACTACCCAAAAAGCCAGTTATTCCAGTAAGCAAAACACGCAAACTCAAACTATTAACTCACACCAAAGAACTTTTCGAGTTTGTCACCAACAAAACACAACATTTCCTCAGTTAAACCAGGATACACACCAATCCATAACGTATTATTCATTACCTGATCGGTAGTGTTGAGATCGCCGCTAACACGATAAACCCTGTCTTGAAAATAAGGTTGACGAGTTAGGTTGCCAGCAAACAAAAGTCGCGTACCTATTTTATATTTGTCCAGATATTTCAGCAGATCGACGCGGATATACTCAGCGGATTCCCGCAATGTAATCGGAAAACCGAACCAGGAAGGATCGCTATTTGGAGTCGCCTCAGGCAGAATTAAAAACTGTTCACAGGAATGTAGGCGCTGTTTAAGATACTCAAAATTCCGTTTACGTATCGCAATAAATTCAGGCAAACGATCCATCTGCGCCAGAGCGCAGGCGGCCTGCATGTCACTGATTTTCAGGTTGTAGCCCAAATGCGAGTAGGTGTATTTATGATCGTAGCCCTTAGGCAAGGTGCCTAATTGCCAACCGAAACGCATACCGCAGGTATCGTCACAACCCGGAGCGCAATAACAATCTCGTCCCCAATCGCGGAACGACTCGATTATCTTTCGCAGCTTGCGATCCTTGGTAAACACCATGCCGCCCTCACCCATTGTAATATGGTGAGCCGGGTAAAAACTGCAAGTAGCAATGTGGCCGAACTGCCCAACATGTTGGCCTTTATAGGTCGACCCGAGCGCATCGCAGCAGTCTTCGATAACCCATAAATTGTGTTTGTCTGCTACAGCCATTACTGTGTCCAGATCGAACGGATTACCCAAGGTGTGAGCAATCATGATGGCACGAGTGCGCTCCGACACTGCAGCTTCAATTTTTTGCGGATCGATATTGTAAGTCGGAAGCTCCACATCGACGAACACCGGCACCATGCCCGTATGTAAAATCGGATTGACGGTAGTGGGAAAGCCCGCAGCTACGGTAATAACCTCATCCCCCGGCTTTAAGGCACGCTCACCTAATTTGGGCGAAGTCAATGCGGTAAACGCTAATAAGTTTGCTGATGAACCTGAATTGGTCGTCAATGCATATGGTACGCCGACAAATTCAGCAAAACGCTTTTCAAACGCTTCGTTAAATCTTCCCGTCGTTAGCCAAGCATCGAGAGAGGCTTCGACCATGTTTTTTAGTTCGCTGGCACCGAGTACTTTTCCAGAAGGCGGAACACTGCTGGTTCCGGCCAGAAACGATTTCTCCGCAAAATGTAACTCACTATATTGCTCTACCAGATTGAATATTTGCTGCTTCAACTCTGTTTTATCCACTTAAAATTCCTGCTTGGTGTTTTTGAAAACCCTGTTGTAATTATCAATCTGCTGCAAGGTTAATGCGCACATGTCGCTTTTGTCACGATATGCTCTGTGCCACTCGACAATCGAAGTCAATGTCTTTTCCAGATCCCATCTAGGACGCCAGCTCAAATGCATTTTTGCCTTGGCACAATCCAACTTGAGATAATGTGCTTCGTGTGGATGATTACCTTCATCCAAAATCCAATCCGCGCCCTCACCCCAGCTCGTAGTCAAGTTTTCCACTATCCATTGTACGGGTTTGGCATCGTCCTCGCTCGACCCAAAATTCCAGGCTTCCGCATAGCTTGGTCCAGAGTCATAGAGCAACTCGGCCAGCAACAAATAGCCTGACAACGGCTCCAATACATGCTGCCAAGGACGAATGGCGTGAGGATTACGAATATTGACCGGCCGCCCTTGAGTAATCGCTCGCATGATGTCCGGAATCAGTCGATCTTCCGCCCAATCGCCACCACCAATTACATTGCCCGCTCTGGCTGAAGCAAGTGAAACGCCGTGATCGGAATATTTATCCGGATGAAAATAGGAATTGCGATAAGCGGCTGTTACCAGTTCTGCACAACCCTTGCTATTGCTATAGGGATCGTAACCCCCCATCGGCTCGTTCTCGCGATAACCCCACACCCATTCGCGGTTCTGGTAACACTTATCGCTGGTAACGTTGACGACTGCTTTTACACTATTGGTATAGCGCACTGCTTCAAGCAAATTGACCGTACCCATCACATTCGTTGAGTAAGTCTCTACCGGCTCATTATAGGAATACCGAACCAAAGGTTGTGCGGCCATATGAATTACTATTTCGGGTTGATATTCTGAGAAAACTCCTCGCAATTTCTCCAGATCGCGAATATCGCCAATAATACTTGTCATCCCTTTCACCACATCAGCTACTTCGAACAAACTAGGTTTTGTCGGTGGCGTCAATCCGTAACCAACAACTTTGGCCTGCATGGACTGTAACCAAAGCGATAACCAACTCCCTTTGAAGCCTGTATGGCCAGTTAACAAGACCCGTTTACCATTCCAAAATTGGAGATTCATCGCCAAACCTTCCAAGGCGCGTTACCAGACTGCCATAAATCTTCAAGGTACAGCTTGTCTCGCAGCGTATCCATCGGCTGCCAAAATCCCTTATGAAGGAACGAGGACAACTGACCTTCCTCGGCAAGCCTTTCCATTGGCGTTCGCTCCCAAACGGTAGCATCACTCTCTACATAATCAATCACATTAGGCGATAGTACGAAAAAACCACCGTTGATCCAAGACCCGTCGCCGTGTGGCTTCTCGTCGAAACTAGCGACACGAGTTCCGTCCAGATTTAATGCACCGAATCGCCCTGGTGGTTGTACGCCAGTCAATGTCGCCAGTCTTTTTTTCGCTCGATGGAATGCGACTAGTTCTGTAATGTTGATGTCACCAACACCATCACCATAAGTAAGACAGAAATCCTCTTCGCCCAAATATTGCCTTATACGCTTTAAACGACCACCGGTCATCGTTGATTCGCCCGTATCCACCAAGGTAACCCGCCAAGGCTCTGCATCATTCTGATGTATCTCGGTACGATTATGCACCATATCAAATGTCACATCAGACATATGTAGGAAATAATTCGCAAAATACTCCTTAATTAGATAGCCTTTATACCCCAGACATACAATGAAATCATTGATTCCATGAGTAGAATAGATTTTCATGATGTGCCAAAGAACCGGACGCCCCCCAATTTCAATCATGGGCTTTGGACGAATTGAGGTCTCTTCAGAAAGACGTGTTCCTAACCCGCCAGCAAGAATAACTGCTTTCATTAAGTATCTTCCTCGGCACGATAAAAATCACTAATTATTAATATCCTATACACCTAACAACCTACCCCTAAAATACTTAAAAACCATCATTTTAACAATAATCAAGCCTCACTGGACTACTAACGCTGCCTCTATTAAATCGGATACAAAATTGATCTTTTTTAAAGCAAATTCGTTGATCCATTGCGCTCTCACGTCAGTATTGGGAGACCAATTGCTCGCACATGCTCTCTTTAACTCCTCGGCACCAGTCATAGGATCAGCAGACAATTTCAACACAACCCCCTCGGGAAGTTCATCACAAAAACTGGTTCGATTATCAACTACTACCACCGCATTCGCGCACACAATGCTCTTCACTAAGGCTCCTTCTATAGGCGCAGACCATAACGATGGAACGATAACAAACCTAGATTTTTTGATTTCATCGTAAAGTCCACTCTCCCAAGTACACGGCCTAAAACTGCAATTTGCCGGTGCAGCAAACCAATCCGGCTTTGAAAAAGGAAACATAAACCTTATTTCGGGAGAAAGCTCAGCGACTTTGGCAGTCCAACTCGCCCCTTTAGCATCAACACAATGACCGTGGAATAAAACGTCCCAAGAATATGCTGTCGGAACAGTGTTCGACGATAAATTCACCCATTCGGAAAACAATTCATCCCAATCTTGAGTCCATAATCCGATCACCCTCGGCAAATCTTTCAATCCAAAGTGCCTTTGCGCTAGTTCAGCCTGACGCCTACTTTGTGCAGCTACATTCACACGCCCTGAACCAACCAATTCCAACAAACGTGGAGCGAATTTTAGTGCTGTCCAATCAAGTAACGGGAATGGCTTACACTCATTTTTAGCTACCTGATCAAACCCATGCTCTATACAACGTAGACAAGAGGAATTATCACCCTTTAAATGGTTATAACTCGCAATACAAAAGAAAGAACTATCAAGCAGATAAATTAGCGAAGCGTGTTTACGAGACTCAAGCAATTGAAGCGCAAGGCGATATCCCAAATTCTGGGGATGGAGCAAAATTAACTTATGATTATTATTAACCCAAACACAAGACAATCCATACCAGAATCGAGCAAGCAATAAAATGTAGCGTAGCAACTCTCTCATACAATTGCGATAAGCTTTATTGCGTAGCCAGAGTTGAATCTGCCACAGAGCAGGTCGTTCTGGCCTTGAAACCAACTTAATCCGTTTTCCAGCCAGTTCGAAAATGCGTTCTTGCAAATGAGCTACAAGCCGACCTGTCCCGCTATCTCCTGCAGGAATACCAGAAACAATGACAAGAGGCAAAGTAAAACGGGATTCATTAATTTCTCTCATATTTTAAAATCCGCTAGCTCCGCCACACCAAAAATTTTCTCAGAACGGGGGCTCTTTTCAGCGCCCTTCTTGCCATCCTTCTAAACAAAGAAGTCTTCACCAATGAGGTTATTAGAACAGAACCGTTTCTCGGCCTACCGTCGTAGAAAGTAGCAAACCTGCCGTTGATTTCTTCATCCAATTGCAACTGCCCTGCCTTCGGAAATACAAAAGTCGATTGTAAGTTGATAGAAACGTCAAACGCATCAGTCGGCGCACAATGTACGCCAGAACCATCATTGCCTGTATTTCCAACAATTGAATGGGATGGCCTAAAACAGTATGCATCATTTTTAAAATGCGCATAGTCCCAACGAATACCCCACGAACTGATTTTTCCTTCCATTTGCTGCTTGAAGATTTGAGACATATCGTCACCACCTCGATTGAACAGCTCCACTTGACTCGGATCATTGATAAATTGATCAAAATCTTTTACATCCCAATCTACCCTATCCCACCGATCCCGCCATGTTGCCCAACCCCATGTACAACACCGATAAGACAAGTAAGAGTCTTCTTTATAATCATCCGGCATAGGAATTGGTGGACTATATCCACCAACAGAAAAAATCCTTACGTCTTCTTCATAACTACATAGAGCCTCATTCATATAACTTAAAAAATATGGCGAAAACAATAAATCATCCTCGACAACTATCGCTTTACCATACTTATTTATAACCTCGGTTACTCCAGCAATAACAGATTTCGCCAAACCAGAATTTGCATTTTTCTTAACAACCGTAATTTTTTTAAATCCATCCAAAGTATCAATCAAGTTCCGAACCGCATCTACATCAGCTTCATCATTTTTATCGCGAGGGCCATCGGAAAATATAAATAACTCCGACTCTTTTGCCAGCGGATTGCTCTTAAGAGAAATAAGGGTTCGTTTAGTATGGTCCGGCCTGTTAAATACAAACAAGACGATAGGTGCAAGATCTACTTCAAAGCTCTTTGGAAAGACCAATTCACTATCAGACTTGATCTCAATATTCTCTGTAATATCAGCTGATCCATCCAACTTCCATGCCTCAATCGAGCTTAAAGCTCCCAGATCTAGATTGGAAAACAAGCCTTTAGAATGAAAAAACTCAGCAAGCTCAAAACCGAAGTCATAACATTGCGCAAGCGCGCACAATGTCAAAATCTTTTTAATTTTATGATCAGTAAAACCATGCGGGTCAAATTTACCTTGCCTATCAAGGCCGACATAGTCTTTCAACCAGACTGCTTCAGCCCAAAGTATCTGTTCTTTACCCGTAGGATGATCCTTGAATTGGTTGTTACGAGGTACCCGATGATTTACATTGATATCGAACATCAAAAAGCCATTGGCCTGCATGAACACATCAAGCTGCGAAAAAGTCGTCTCCCCCACATAGTTCTCAGTGAAACCAGTTTCTGTTTCCACATAAAATGCACTATCAAGTAGACGCCCGGCCTTTCTAAATATTGGTAGTTCCAAACCCTGCACATCTATTTTGATAACATCCGGCAAGAATTGTTTCAGCTCCTCTATGTTATTGATTGCACGTACCTGAATATCCTCCTCTCCTTGGACGTCAAAAAGTTCGTGAAAAGAAAAGCGGTCCAGCCATTGCTTGTTCGGTTTCAGCAGCGAATAGCAATAAATACTTTTCGTCATATAAAGGGTTTCTACGCCGTCCTTCCCGTGAACGGCATAAGGTAGAAAAACAGAACTTTTATATTGTGAGGGGAGTTTGTTTTGACGCTCGCACTCTTCCTTGTTAGGATCAAATCCTACCAAATTAATTAAATCTTTGATGGGTGTCCATTTGGTATCGAGCGAACCACTACTCCCAATATCGATTAGATTAATACCGTAATCCTGAAGCTCTTTGATATATTTCTGTAACATAATTTTTTAAATTTTTTCTGTAATTTGAATTTGGCAACTAATATTGAAGTAATTAACTTTTACACAAAGGAATTATGCCGACACTGACCTCGGGAAATACTAGCGAATCAGTAAAGTATCCCCCGGCAAAGCCGGGGGCTTTATGTTGTGAACCGCTCAAAGCCGTAAATAGGGTCGCTAACGCGGCCCTTTCATAATAGCCGCCAATAAGCAGCGACTCATTGCCAAAGGTTCAGTTGTTCAATTCGCTGGTCTTCCTGTTCTTGATGCCGGATATATTCCCGAATCATCGTCTCATCCCGACCCACGGTCTATACAAAGTAACCTCTTGCCCAAAAATGCTGGCCTACAAAATTTCGCTTCTTTTCACCATAAACCCGTGCCAAATGAATCGCGCTCTTCCCTTTGATGTAACCTATTACCTGTGAAACCGCATATTTCGGCAGAATCGAAATCAGCATATGCACATGATCCGGCATCAAGTGACCTTCCAATATTCGACTCTCTTTTTTGGCTCGCTAGCCTTCGAAACACCTCACCCAAATGTTTACGCAACTCCTTGTACAGCGTTCGGCGACGGCATTTCGGAATAAACACCACATGATATTTGCACTCCCATTTCGAGTGACTTAAGCTCTCGTTCTCGTCCATCAGGCTCTCCTCTTCGCGTTTGCTTGGCGGCTCACGCGTCCGAGTGTCCTGATGGACTCCTCTAAATGTCAAACTTCAGCTGTCTCCCCGGCAGAGCCGGGGGATTTCTCATTTTTGGTTAATAGTGAGCACGCGCGAATAATTAGGTGAAAAAACACAAAAATAATCTCATGTGTAAAATTAGAACCGTTACTTAAAAAGCTAGCTTTCTATTAGCATTAAAACTCAGATTAGGCTGTAGGTAATACCCACCTAATATACTCTGCCAAATGCAATTTATTTTATTTATATTTTGCAAGCTGAAGATTTCCCAGCCGAACTAAGTCCAAATAAAAAAACATCCAAATCACCAACAAGATATTGAAAATGAGGCTCGACAAACTCGTTTCATTCATGGATATTCATAACACATCATCACTTTAGCCCTGATTTAGCCGGTAAGTCATATCATTATTGAAACGGATCAACATTTGCTTGCGCCTCCTTGGTCGAAGTACAATCCGCCATATAGCTTAACGATTTATCCCACTTGAATATTTAAAAGTCCGCACAAAAAAGATGGCTATATATCATTGCACTTAAACTTATCGAAAAGTTTTGCCAACCAATCTCTGATTGCAATTTTCAAACATGAGGATTTTGTCAACAACTATCTGACACAATATTAACCTTTAACTATATCGCTGCGCTACCAACAAACAGAACCGTGCTATAAGTTTACAGTCGCTTTTGATTGATCCGATAAAAACTCTTCAAATCGTGCCATCGGGTACCCAAGCAAAAGACTCTATTAAAAACTGCTGATAGCACGCATCTCCCGACACCAAATCTCAAGCACCAATGCTTTAAAAGAAATAGGAGCAATTGCCCCTCTAGGGAATGGACCTCTAGCCAGCAATGCCCCCGCCTCTTCTGTCAATACTCCGGATTCAACTAGATAACCGCCATCAAGATAACCGCCATAAGCCTTAAATAATTCGTTATGCCACTCGATTACAGGTGGCGCAAATCCTTGCTTCGGACGATCAATAATGAAGTCTGGTAAAATACCTTCCATTGCGCCACGCAACCAGGGCTTAGGGAATTGCCGGTAATCAGGATTAGCTTGATGTGTTTTGCGCAGCCCGATAACCAACTCCACTAATTTATAATCAACAAAAGGAAGGCGCAGTTCAACCGAATTTGCCATACTCAACCTGTCACCCTGTGCAATACCATTTTCCAACAGATAGGTGTCACAGATGAGCCGAGTTATTAATATATCGGAATACTTCCAAGGCTTGTCGAAAGTAAAAAGATCGAAAGCCGACGCATCACCCAAGGCCTGAATAAATGTCTCAGTGTAGTAATTTCTGATATCCGCAAGCGCCATATGAAAATCAGGCGCCAACTCATGAAAAACCGGACGATAGCCTTTTACTGACGAATGAGCTTCAGACCTGCGACCAAAGAGATCCTTCAATGAAGTTTTGACAAACTGCTTGAATGTTGGCCTGGGTTTGTCCCGTCTTTTATCGTTCGCTTCCGCCGCATCATTCACCCATTGGTAGCCCCAAAATACTTCATCGCCACCCTGCCCTTGAAGCAACACAGGAATACCCTGCTCCCGCGCAGCCTTGTTAACGGAGTAATAGCCAAAACCCGAGATATCGGCGATGGGATCATCACGATGGAAGTTCATTTTCTCAAAGTTCTTCACCAAATCGCTCGTTTCCAGCTCTATCTCGTGGAATGGCATGCCGAGCATATCGGCAAGTTCCTTAGCCGCAGTGCGCTCGTCGTTAATAGGACGCCCTGGATACCCAACACTGAACGCGTGCATAGCACCGGGATACTTTTTTGCGGCAAGCGCGGCAATTGCACTGGAATCCAAACCACCGCTAAGGGCTACCCCTACAGGAACATCAGATCGGATCAGCAGCTCACAAACCGTATCCAATTCATTGCGGACCAACTCGACTGGATCACCTTCAACAGGCTCAACGCCTTCCAAGTCCCAATATTTATACTGTGCAACTTTCCAATCTGAGAGGGATATTTTTAAATAGTGGGCGCGAGGAAGCTTTCTAACCGCCTTTATTGGTGTTTTTGGCTCTGGTACATACTGATAATGGAAATAATCGTTTACGGCTGACGGCTCTAGCTCGAGAGGCACTTGCCCCGATGCTAATAGAGATTTCATCTCTGACGAAAAATAGATGGCATCGCCAGTTTCGTAGAGGTAAAGCGGCTTCTCTCCCATACGATCACGCGCAACAAATACTGTACCCTTGTTTTTGTCAAGCAGTGCGAACGCGAACATTCCTCGCAAATGGCGCAAACACTCCTCTTGTTCTTCCTCGTATAAATGTAGAATGACTTCTCCATCGCTGTGCGTCGAGAAGATATGCCCTCGCTTTTTCAAATCCTCGGTTAATTCAATGTAGTTGTAGATCTCCCCATTCATGATAAGCACTAAGGACTTATCCTCGTTGTAAAGCGGCTGCCAGCCACCTTGCAAGTCGATAATACTAAGTCGCCGCATTCCCATAACTAACTGATCATCATGATATTCGCCTTGACCATCCGGACCACGATGCACCAAAGTTCCGAGCATTCGACTACACGAATCCGTCTGAATAGAATCGATTCTTCTTGAAATTATTCCTGCAATTCCGCACATGTATTTATTTAAGAGTAAAATTTGTAATTATGTGATAGCTGTTATCTAATTATTAATTCATGCTATCAAAACATTATATTTCTATGAACAATTCAAAAATCGAAATCCAACTTACTACTACAACACCATAGAAATACTTTATTTGTAAAAAAATATTATTCTCACCAGAGAGAGTAAGTTCATTTTTAATGACTATCAAAATGATAGTCTCCATGTTAACTCCCCTCTACCTAGACTTTATCAACCTTACTCCGCCCTCCAAACTTATCCTTGATCTCCGGAATAAGTCTATCGCGAATCCCTTGATGATAAACTCCACCCCAAATACGCTTCAAATTTGAAAATATATAACGTGAATCACAATGCAACAGGATAAAGTTGCTCCAGTGGACAGGGTTCATTGCGGCACGATTCGAAAAAACCTTTTTGATATATTCCGAAAAGGATTCTTTACCCAGTTCTCTGTGTCCCGTAGCCTCGAAATCAATCCCAATTCTGAATTGCGGATGGATTATCAGTTTCTTACCCTTTTTTTGCGCACGCATAGTAAACTCAAGATCCGACAAATAATGCGGCATTAATCTAGGATAAAACCCATTCACATCAAGAAAGTCAGACACTTTTACCATCAGACCGCGCGTCGAAGTACAGTTGATCGCTGCATTATCATATGTTTCAGTAAAACTGAGATCAGCCCAATTTAATATATATCCGCCTGAATCCTGAGGCTCGCCAGTTTTGAGGTTATAGCCAGTCGCAGTTAACAATGCGTTCGGATTGTCTTTCAAAATGCGCAATCCAATGTTAATGAACTCTTCATCGAATGCCGTATCATCGTTCATAATCAACACTACATCATTACCGGAAACTTTGTTCTGCTTCAGCCAATTTCCCCCTTGCTGAAGCGAACCAGCCCACCACCAGCCACCCGTTCCGCGAATAACCGTGACTTTACTGAGTACTTTTAGTATGGATTCTGCAGTTCCGTCTTTTGAACCATCATCAATCAAAATCAATCTGTAATTCTTATATGATTGCTTTTTTAGGCACTCAGCAAAAGCCAAAGTAATTTTGCAACGATTATGCACTGGCAACAATATATATACTACCGGTTCCAAATTAGGTTCTTTGAAGTGACGATCTGTCATGTTACATCCTTATAGAATAGCGTGTTGTATGTCCTAGCAAATAAAACATAGCCTTTATCTATAATAAAGCTGTGGACAGGATAAGAATCGGCCTGAAGCATGTCGAAATTCAATATTTCAACCAGCAACACTGCCGGGCGAAACGCACTCCAATCATTTGATTGGAGAACTTGAAGCTCATGATCTTCGACATCAATAGACATGAAATCTATTTTTTTTTCTATTCGGCATTCATAAAAAAGAGTAGCTAATTTCTTTGACTCGATTGGACGTACTTCGATAAGCTCGTATCCCAACTGCTGATATTCATCCGCCAAGCTTTTACTGAATGTGTTTAGAGCTGGCTCACTAAATAAATAAAAATCCTGAATTCCTTCGACATTAGATATCGCTAGCGAAAATGACATATCATCTGGTCGAATTTCATCAAACAGTTCCTTGACACCTGGAGTCGGATCAATGTTTATACCTCGCCAACCACGTTTATAAGCTGAGTATGTGTTCGAAAAACGCTTAGGATGGTGCGCACCAACATCCACATAAAAACCTTGAGTGCGAAAATCGAAGAAACGATCCAATATCAACGACTCACCTTCTTGCGAGTAACACAGCTGAATACCTTCACTTAAATCAGCGATATCGCCTAGCCGATTCAATAACACAATCTTATCTAATTGCCGAAAGAGCTCAACACTCAAGCGAGTTCCAAATACAGAATCCTTAGTAACCCCATCAATCAAGACTTTTATTGGACCAACATTACGGCTAGTAATACGCAAGTCCTCCTGTACTACCAATCTTATAGAAGCGACATTATTCTCATTAATATGCAGTTCTTCTTTGATCAACAGCCCTATAGGAGCGATATTATTCTCTTCAATACGAAGCTCTTCTTTGATCACCAGCCCTATAGAAGCGACATTATCATCATTGATGCGCAATCCTTCTTGGATCACCAATTTGATGGCTTCGACATCGTCCTGCTTGAAAAATATTTTTTCTTTACACAATAGCCGGATGAACTCAATATGATCCAATTCCAACTTACAGGAAAATAGCTTATTGAAGATTCTTAAAATAATTGCTTCTAAGTTTGCTTTCATTTTCTATATATGTATATTGGCTCATCATCATCGAGATGCACATTAATACCGCCGACAGGATGAAGAGAACTAGCAATTCTTTTAAGCTTGATTCCATCCTTGAAAAATAACGATGTGGTCCAAGTGTAACCATTAGCGGGGCCAAAGCCATGAAAATCTATCTGACATAAACCCGCATCTCTCAATAACTGACATGAATTTGGATACCAGTCTGAATTATCAAAAATCACAACCCCACCAGGTGCAAGTCTTTTTACAGCATTCAGCGTTGCACCGTATCGGTATTTCAAGCTGTCTATTACAATTACATCAAAATTCTCAGTAGACTGAATAATACTTTCAGCGAATTTTTCAGCATCTTCAATATGAGTCAATTCGACATTAAACGGCTTTTGCTCACGTAATACTTCAAACCATTCAAAGTCAGTTTCAACAGAAACTACATTTCTTGCTCGCTTAGCCCAAAAAAGTGTGGAATTCCCTGCCCCAAACTCAAAAATAACGCACTCTTTGTAATCAAATTGCAATAAAAACTCTAAGGCTGGATAGGTAATCCAAGGAATAGGGTCCCCGCAATAATCTACGGGCTTGTTACTCCTAAATGTATTTAATTGGCCTTGTTTATACAAAAGTGTTTGAATGTTTTCCGCAATTTTTCCATAAGCCTCTAATTCCAGCCCCACCTCATTGAGTAAATCGAAATTTCGATGGGCTTTATTTAACTTCAACAAAGAATCTAATTGATTCGGAGATATCTGATAATACATGAGGACTTTTAAATTTGCGATTAGATCCTCAATCCGATCCTGATAAATATCAATTTTTTCTGATGGGAACTGCGCACTAAGCAAACTCTTCGCCCGCTCTTGCTCCATTAAAAACTCTTGGAATAATTTTATCACATCCATATTATTTAGACTCTAGCCATTTGCATCACCATTATTTTTTCTCACATAGAATTAAATTAGCAGCAGCGAACTTACTATCACTTCCAGCAGATATACCTTTAGCACAAAACAAAGCACCAATAAATCTACGCATGAGCCTGGATACTGTAGAACTCTCAAAACCCATTACATCTAATTCCAAATAAAATTCCGCCATTAGCATTTCTCTATTCCCCAAAGGGAGCTTAATTAAAACATTAAAATCTGAAAATAATCTTTCCAAAGCGCTCATTGTAAATCTAAAATAATCATCAGGAGCTGCATGATAATAATATAGGAACGGGCTTACTATAATACAGCGTCCTCCAGGCTTTAAACAGCGATAAGTTTCTTTAATAGTCTTTTCAAAATCAAAGATATGCTCGATAGCATAAAGCGAAATGAACGCATCAATCGACGAGTCCTCCAGAGCGAGATTTGTCATATCAAGCTGTAGATCAAAACCAGATATAAAGTTTGAAGTTAAATACTCTTGACCAACAGGCGCCATACTCTTGTAAAAATCAGTACCAGCCCCAAGCTCAATAATTTTTCCGTCATTTTCCAAATAAGGCATCAAAGCATTAATTACTTTATCAGTTAGTGCTCTTATTGGAGTGTCATTTGTACCCTTCAAATACTCCCATACATAAGCATTATCTAACTGAAAAATTTCTTCAAAATCGGATATAGGTTTTAATATATCATTTCGTTTAAATACAGCTCTATTCATATAAGTCAGCGGCTTAAAAATTAACTGCTAAAAGTGGCCTCAAAGCGCTCTTTTTCAATAATTACATAACCACATTGAGTTCGCTTAACATCGTTTCTTGCAACACTGAATTCATAAACATCATCAATCTTATGTGCAATATCATTGTGACTCTGTAATCCAATTGAAAAAATGTAGTTGCCATTAGCCAGACTAGGCAATGTAAAGTGAAAAGTAGCAATAATTCTCTCGCCTTCTTTCAAGGGATCAAGTGATTTTCCACAAATATCATTATTTGTATGCAATGCGATTGCCCCCTGCCTGTTATACAATAACCAACCTATTTGAGGAGCATCTACAGGCGCTTTAGCTAGAATATCCAGGATTAAAATTACGTCTTCGTTTCCCTGAACAAACCTTACGCTCTTTCTCGATTCATTCAAAATGAAAGCCATGCGTTGAATTTCCACTCTACCATCTCCCACGCATGGAAAACTCCTTAGGTTTTCAAGCCAATTTATTCCAGCGTATTGACAAGCTTCAATTGGAATGGAAAGCGAATTTTCGACATGAGGTCTATTATCACGAGCGCCATTTTGCAAGCTAGAATTAGAACTTAAAGTCCCATTATAGTCATCGGGTAACTTGTCAAACAGCATGTAATTCTGAAAACTCGTTGTCACCCGTTTTGATTCCCCGTACATTAATATCTCACCATCCTTCATCCATATAGCATTATCACAAAAAACATTGATACTCTGAATGTCATGGGAAACAAAGATTATTGTCTTGCCTTGTTCTTTAAACTCGCGCATTTTACGCAGACATTTCTGCGAAAATCGCATGTCGCCGACAGCTAATACTTCGTCAGCTATAAGAATATCTGGATTAATATTGATACCTACTGCAAAAGAAAGCCGCGAATACATACCACTGGAGTAAGTCTTTACAGGACGATAAACAAAATCACCAATGTCCGCGAACGCGATTATTTCCTCCATCATACCTTCAATTTCGTCATCGTCATATCCAAGTAACTTACTCGCAAACCGAGCGTTCTCGACACCAGTTTGCTCAGGGTCGAAACCGACCCCCAATTGAAGCAACGAAACATTACCATTAATCGCGACTCTCCCACTTGTCGGAGTAATCTCCCTAGATAATACTTTCAACAAAGTTGATTTTCCCGCTCCATTCTTGCCTACAATACCAAGAAATTCACCTTTCTTAACTTGAAAGCTAACATCCTTAAGCGCCGGATAATCGGTGTGGAATTTTTTCCGGCTTAAGGAAAACGCTTCTTTTAGTCTGTCTCCAGGATGATCATAAATTCTAAATATTTTACCTACATTTTCTACAGATATCGCAATGTCTGACATTTAAATTACATCCCCAAAATGTGGCCGAAGTTTTTTATAAGTCACCATTCCGACAAGTAGAATAATCAAGGTAAAAGACCAGTAATAAATAAACCCTCGCCAGTCATTCCAGAAGGGTTGTCCGTAAATAAAACTCTTTCTATATCCCTCCATGACGTAGCTTAAAGGATTTAGCTCGAGCAGCAAGCGGTATTTGGGAGGAAAGGTATCAAGCGACCAAAAAATAGGTGATATCCAAAACCCAATTTGCAATAATATGCCAATAATATTGCTCACATCCTTAATAAAAAGACTTAACGAAGCCGTTATCCACGCGAATCCAAGAAGCAGAATAGCGGTAGCAAATAGATAATAGATTGATTGAAACCAATACAAGGTGAATCCTATTCCAGTTATCCCCATCAATATAAAAAATATTAATAAGAATATAGCATGAAGATAAAGAGAGGTTAGAATACTTACAATTGGCAGAATTGACATATTGAACTCTGGCTTTTTTAGGATAAATGCGTGGTTTTTAAATGTACTTGCTGAAGAAGAAAAAGCATGGGAAAAAAAATTCCACAACACCATAGCCGACATTAACCACGGCACATAAGGATACCCCTCCGGGGGCTGAAATTTCATAGCTTTTGTGAAGAAAAACCAAAGAAGAAACACATAGACCAAAGGTTCAGCAATTACCCAAGCCAACCCTAAGACAGATCCTGAATAATTACTTTTAAAACTACGAGTAGAGAGACTAAGGATTAATTTTCGTTTATTGTAAATAGCAAAAAAAAACTGGCCAATAATAAATAATATTTTAAAATATCTAATATGTTTCATGAAATTTCAATTTGGTTTGCGATGACTAGCCTGTTGTTTAAGCTCACTAATTAGTAACTTAGCAAATGTCTCATGACATGAGCAACCAAAAAAACACCAAACAACATTCCCTTCTCTAATATTTTATTTATCTTCAATAAGACAACTAACCGGATATATCAACGAAGTAATTGTCTAATTCCAGTTACCAAATCAAATTTCGGCTTCCAACCAGGCAATGAATTGCCAATCCAAGGATCCATTACCTCTCTCAATCGATAGGCTCTGCCCCCCCAGTTCAGTTGCAAGGAAACACCGCTCTCATTAACAAACAATTCTACTAACCGCCTAACCGACATTCTTTGACCTGATGAAATTGAATACGTCCCAAATCCCTCGTATTGTTCATCCAATAACATTTGCCCAGCACGAAGAAAAGCGGCAACCACATCATCGACATGTGTCATATCTACAATTTGTTCACCGGAAGTCATATCGATCTCAGTTTTAGTTTCTTTCGCTCCCATCAAAAATGATAATAATTTTTTACGCGGATCATCCGGACCATACGTATCATACAGAACCAAAGAAATCGCATTAAATTGTCCCGTCTCTATGTAATAGACTAAGATATCTCTAAAGGCTTGCTTCGTTGCCGCATATAAACAAACTGGGTTGTAGTCTGCGCCAGAGAAATGCTGCCAAAAAGTTTCTGTATTCACAAAGCTTTTGATAGCGCTACGCGACATCGCCTCTATTAACTGGGTAGAAAAACGAACATTCGCATCCAGAATGGCATCTACATCATCAGGGGCATGCTCGCACAAAGTTACTGCAGCAAGATGAAATACTATGTCAGGTTTTGCTATTTGCATGATATTAAGCATACAATTCATAGATCCGTCATACGTATAGCAATTAAGCTTTTGTAAAGATGCCACTAGTAAATTCAATGACGAGTTTTCACGAACTATTACACTTACTACCCATCCATCTCTGACAAGTCTATTAACTAGCCGCGATCCTATATACCCGGTCCCCCCTGTAACCAAGGCGGATCTAGTTTTCTCTTGACTAGAGTTCAATCTATTCCCTCATAAAAAGACATTCCTTGCCTATCTTTGTCTGATAAATGCGGAGGCTCTAAAATTGGCCACTTGACATTAATTTTTGCATCGTTCCAAATAATACAACGCTCATATTCCGGTGCATAATAATCAGTGGTTTTATATAAAAACTCAGCTGTTTCAGACAGCGTCAGAAATCCATGCGCAAATCCTTCCGGTATCCACATTTGCTGTTTGTTTTCTGCAGATAACAATTGCCCTACCCACTTCCCAAAAAACGGCGAGCTTTTACGAATATCCACTGCCACATCAAATACTTCACCTTGTACTACCCGCACCAGTTTGCCTTGAGCTTTGGGGGGTAATTGATAATGGAGACCACGCAACACACCTTTTTGGGATTTGGAATGGTTGTCCTGGATAAAATTGACGCTTAAACCTGTCAACTCCTGAAAAACTCTTTCGTTGAAGCTCTCGAAGAAAAAACCCCGTTCATCACCAAATATCTTTGGCGTGAATAAAATGACATCGGGTATAGCAAGTCTAGTTGCCTGCATTAAAACACCTGTTTATTCAGTAAGCTCAGTAAATACTGCCCATATCCATTTTTTGCCAGCGGCTTGGCCAGTTTTTCGATTTGTTCGTCGCCGACCCAGCCACTACGCCAGGCGATTTCTTCCGGACAAGCGATTTTCAAGCCTTGCCTAGTTTCAATGGTTTCGATGAAATTGCTGGCTTCGATTAAACTGGCGTGTGTGCCGGTATCCAACCATGCATATCCTCTACCCATGATTTCCACGCTAAGTTGTTGTCTATCCAGATAAACTCTATTCACATCGGTGATTTCCAGCTCACCACGCGGCGATGGTTTTAAGTCTGCGGCAATGTCGACCACTTGATTATCGTAAAAATACAAACCGGTTACTGCGTAATTACTTTTGGGCTGCAACGGCTTTTCTTCCAACGATGTCGCCCTGCCCTGCGCATCAAAACTCACCACACCATAACGTTCTGGATCTTGTACGTGGTAGACAAAGACCGTGGCACCGGATTCCTGATCGCCAGCTTTGCGCAGCTGCAGATGTAAGTCGTGTCCGTAAAAAATATTGTCGCCCAGCACTAAGGCACTTGGATGCGAGCCGATAAATTCTTTTCCGATAATAAATGCCTGAGCCAGACCGTCCGGACTGGGCTGCACGGCGTACTGCAAATTGATTCCCCAATCGCTGCCGTCGCCCAATAACTGCTGAAATAAAGGCGTATCTTGCGGCGTGGAGATGACCAATATGTCGCGAATCCCGGCCAGCATTAAAGTACTGAGAGGGTAATAAATCATCGGCTTATCGTAAATCGGCAGCAATTGTTTGGACACCGCTTTCGTCACCGGATAAAGCCGGGTACCGGAGCCTCCGGCCAGGATTATGCCTTTACGCTGGTTCATATTTATTTTCCGTAGAGTTCAGACAACATACGCTCGACTCCCAACTGCCAAGCCGGCAGCTGTAAAACAAACACGTTTTGCAATTTCTCGGTATTCAATCGTGAGTTTAACGGCCGCCGCGCCGGGGTTTGGTAAGCGCTGGTGGGAATTGCCGAGACCGATTGTTTCTCAGTTTTCAGCTCTAGTCCGGTTTGACGGGCATATTCAAACACTAAGTGTGCGTAGTCGTACCAACTGGTTTCGCCGCTAGCGGTTAAATGGTAAACCCCAGCCACTTCCGGTGTTTTCAATGCATGACGGATGGCATGGGCACTGACATCCGCCAGCAATTCCGCGCCTGTTGGCGTACCGATTTGATCGTCGATCACCGACAGCTGCTGACGCTCTTGCGCCAAACGCAGCATCGTCTTGGCAAAATTATTACCTCTGGCCGCGTAGACCCAACTGGTCCGAAAAATCAAATGCCGGCAATCGCTGGCTTGAATAGCTCGTTCGCCAGCCAGTTTGGTTTGACCGTAGACATTCAACGGACCCACTTGATCGTCTTCCCGCCAGGGTTTATCCCCGCTGCCGTCGAACACGTAATCGGTGGAATAATGCACCAACCAAGCACCGATGCGTTTGGCTTCTTCGGCTAAAGTACCCGGCGCCACTGCATTGATGGTATTCGCCAATTCGCTTTCCGACTCAGCCTTGTCCACTGCGGTGTAGGCAGCGGCATTGACGATGACATCGGGACGTAGTGCGCGAACAGTTTCGGCAATCCCGTTTGGATTACTTAAATCGCCACAATAATGCTGATCGAATCTGTCAAGCGCAACCAATTCACCCAAAGGTGCCAAGCTCCTTTGCAACTCCCAGCCAAGCTGGCCATTTTTACCGAACAGTAAAACTTTCATTCAATCAACCATGCAAGGCACTGATCACGCATTGCGCCCGGTATAGTTTTTGTCCAGCCAAGACTGGTAGTCGCCGGATAACACATTGGCAACCCAGGCTTGGTTATCCAAATACCATTGTACGGTTTTGCGTATGCCGGTCTCGAAGGTTTCCGCCGGTTTCCAACCCAGCTCTCGCTCCAGCTTGCCGGCATCGATGGCATAACGTCTGTCGTGCCCCGGCCGGTCGGTGACATAGGTAATTTGTTCAGCGTAAGATTTACCGTCGGTGCGCGGCTGCAACTCATCAAGAATACTGCACAGCGTATTGACTACATCCAGATTGGCTTTTTCGTTCCAGCCGCCGACGTTATACACTTCACCGAGTTCGCCTGCTTCCAATACCCGGCGAATCGCGCTGCAATGATCCTTCACATACAACCAGTCGCGAATCTGTTGCCCGTCGCCATAAACTGGCAAAGGTTTGCCGGACAAGGCGTTTTGAATGCACAGCGGTATGAGCTTTTCCGGAAAATGATAAGGGCCGTAATTGTTGGAGCAATTGGTGGTCAAGACCGGCAAACCGTATGTATGGTGATAGGCTCGCACCAAATGATCACTGGCGGCTTTACTCGCGGAATAAGGGCTATTCGGTTGATACTGATTGGTTTCGGCAAACGGCGCATCGGACTTTTCCAAAGAACCGTAAACCTCGTCGGTAGACACATGCAGCAAACGGAATGCCTGCTTAGCCTGTTGCTCCAGGTTATTCCAATATTGCCGCACCGCTTCCAGCAAACGGAAACTGCCAACGATATTGGTTTGAATAAAATCTTCCGGTCCGTGAATTGAGCGATCAACATGGGATTCGGCAGCAAAATTGACCACGGCCCGAATTTGATGTTTTTCCAACAAACTTAGCACCAAGTCGTAATCGGCAATATCGCCCTGTACAAACTCATGGCGGGTATCGCCTTGTAGCGAAGCCAAATTCTGTAAATTACCCGCATACGTCAATTTATCCAGATTGACGACCAATTCGTCAGTTTGCGCCAGCCAATCCAATACAAAATTGCTGCCGATAAACCCGGCCCCACCGGTTACTAAAATGCTCATATATAAAGATTTTTTTAATTTTTCTAACCGTCTGCCCGACGAAAAACGCTAATTTTATCGGGGCCATTGTACCTTAGTACCATCGCTCAGTCTCTAGTGATTCTGTAAACATTAAGGCAAAAACAGTTTAAACTTGGCCCCGCCCAAACGACTTTCGTTGTCGATCTGCACAAATCCGCTTTTCCCGGCATTTTTGTGCAAGCCGGCCATCACCGAAACAAAATACAAACCCAGGCCGGTATTTCCCGACACCCAATCCAATTCGGCCGTATCGTTTAAGTCCGCGGTTAAAAAATGAGGTGGATAACCGGCCCCGTCGTCTTCGATAGCGATGGTTAGATAGCCATACTCCTCAGCCACGGCAATCAAAACGGTTTTGTGGGTATAGCGCAAAGCATTATTCAAGACAGCTGCCAGCGCATTGCTGATGATGGCGTTATCGCAATAGCACATTTCATCATCGCTACACTCCACTTGTAGATCGATATTGTGCAATCCAGCCAAGCGCGCCTGTTGATGAATCGCTTCGTCGAGAATATCGATCACCGGGCATTCTTCAATATGCAAACTAAATTTTTGCGAATCGACCTTATACATTACCAGCAACTGCATCAGACTATGATTAATCCGAGCCGCTTCGAATTCCAACTGATTTAATTCGGCAGACGGGCCGTCTTGTTTGGCAGCAGTTTGCCGAACCAACTCCAGCAAGGTACCCAAAGAATTTTTTATATCGTGAACGGTGGACGCGAGAATAGTCGGAAACAAGCTGTTGTTATTAGGATTGGTTTGCATGATTTTAAGCCTTGACCGCTTGAGGCTGTCGCAATTTCGCATACTCCATTTGTAATATCCCCAGCTTATGTTGATCAACACCAATTTGCTTGGCCTTGTTAATTAAAGCCTTGATGCGTTGATTTTTTTCTTCGCAAAACTCATTAACCTTCAAATCATGAATCATGATCTTCAGCATATTCACAATGATGGTTTTGTTATCCGGCATGGTCTGAATGGCTTGTTCGAACAGATCCAAGGCCTCCTTGAATTTACCTTGCTTATACAACGCTACACCCTTGTTGTTGGTCGCGATCAAAGCCTGCTTGGTTTTTTGAATCAGGATTTCCGAGTGATTATCCATGCCGATGCCGCTTTGCATACGGCGCAAATCGTTCAAGAACTGTTCGTCGTCGATATGCGCATGAATCAGGTCGTAAAGTATTTCTTCGGCTTTATCGTGTTCATCGCTCAGGAAACAGGTTTTCACCACCTCCAACTGTAAGTCCCTGGGCGCTTTATTACCCAAGCGACTGCATATATCCACGGCTTTCAGCAAAGCCTTCTGCGACAACTCCTCGTTACCCAGAGTTTTATACACATCCGCTTCCACAGTCGAGGCGCGTAATTCCGCCTCGGGATGATTGGCGTATTCCTTGCGCATTTCGTCTAGTATTTTCAAGGCGTCGTCGGCAGCATTGGTTTTGGCATACAGCTTAGCCAATCCGGAAAAATCACTGCATGAGCGATGCACGGAATGCTTGCCTAGCTTTACCACCGATTTATAGGCTTTTTCGGCGATTTCCAGATTACCGTTTTTATCCGCCGCTTCAGCCAGTTTTTTCTGCCTAAGTATCGATTGCGGCGATAATTGCAGGGCTTGCTGCAAAACACTTTCGACATCGTTGTACTGATCCAAAGCCTCGTATGCCCTGCCAAGCCAGTCGTAACACTCCATCAACATCGGATTGTCAGCCACGAGACTCTGAAAACCGGCAATCGCTTGTTCGATGTTGTTGTTTTGGAAGTCGATCACCCCCAAACCCAAGCGAGCCCAAGGCAGCTCTCTTTGCTCCAAGACTTCGTGATATATCTGTCTGGCCTTGTCGAAATCGCCTGCGGAAATCGCCAGCTCGGCGCGCATTTTCAGCAAATGCAGATGCATTTTCTTGTCCGCCGACAGCAGCAATGCATCACATAACTGAATTGCCTTAGGCAAATTGCCGCCTGCCAGCGCCTTATCGATACCGGCCATAAATTCCTTACGGGCAAAATTACGCGTCAGTCGACTCATCAATTGCTGAGCATTGAAGGGCTTGGTTAGATATTCATCGGGCTTGCTGTCCATGACACCCAGCACGGCACTGGTAGTTTGTTCGGCACTAATCAAAATAAACACGCAGCGATAATCGATTAAATTCCGATGCCTGGCTTCCTCCAATACCTGTTGCCCGTTCTTACCCACACCCAGGTTGTAATCGCACAACACGATGTCGAAACTGCTTTTGCTCATGGCATTGATCGCGGCAATGCCGTTATCCGCTTCGACGACAGTGACGGCTTGCAAGCTGTATAGCATGTCGCGCATAGCTTTGCGGAACACAGGATTGTCCTCGACAATCAGGATACTTTTGCCGGCTAAACTAAAACTCATGGCAGGAAGGCTAATAAAACGCTCAAGAAATCGGCTCCATAAAATCCACAATGCGGGCGGACTTGAAAAATAAAATTATCATCCCCAACTCGCCCGAGTCCACTTTACAACCAAATGAGTATAGACATGACTGTTGAGGCAAACAAACAAACCCTAGGTTTTCAAACCGAAGTAAAACATTTACTGCATTTGATGATTCACTCCTTGTACAGCAACAAGGAAATCTTTTTGCGCGAGTTGATCTCCAACAGCTCGGATGCCGCCGACAAGCTGCGTTTCGAAGCCTTGGCCAACGACAGCCTGTACGAAGGCGACAGCGAATTAAAAATCCGCGTCGATTTCGACGAAGCCAAAAAGACCATCACCATTACCGATAACGGCATCGGCATGACTCGCGAAGAAGTGCAGGACCATATCGGCACTATCGCCAAGTCCGGCACCAAGCAGTTCTTCGAGCGCCTGACCGGCGACCAAGCGAAAGACAGCGAACTGATCGGCCAATTTGGCGTCGGCTTTTACTCGGCCTTCATCGTCGCCGACAAAGTCACGCTGACCACCCGCAAAGCCGGCGCGCCGGTTTCGGAGGCAGTGCGCTGGGAATCGGCAGGCGAAGGCGATTACACCATCGAATCGGTCGATAAAGCCACGCGCGGTACCGAAATCGTACTGCATCTGAAAGACGGCGAAGAGGAATTTTTAAACAGCTGGAAACTGCGTTCCATCATCAAAAAATTCTCCGACCATATCTCCCTGCCCATCGTGATGAGCAAGGAAATTCCGGCCGAGAAAGACGAGGAAGGCAACGAAACCGCGCCCGCCCGCGTCGAAGACGAAACGGTGAACAGCGCATCAGCCTTATGGACCCAATCCAAAGACTCGATTTCTGAAGAAGAATATGCCGAGTTTTACAAACACGTCTCGCACGATTTCCAGGACCCGCTAACCCACGTGCATAGCCGTGTCGAAGGCACCAACGAATACAGCTTGCTGTTGTACGTGCCCAGCCGTGCCCCGTTCGACATGTGGGACCGCGACGCCAAACACGGCGTAAAACTGTACATCAAAAAAGTCTTCATCACCGACGACGCCGAGCAACTGATGCCGCGCTTCCTGCGCTTCGTCCGCGGCGTGATCGATGCCGACAGCTTACCGTTGAACGTTTCGCGTGAGATTTTGCAACAAAGCAAACAAATCAGCGCCATCAAAACCGGCGCGGTGAAAAAAGTACTGGGCATGCTGGAAGATCTGGCCGAAAACGATGCCGAGAAGTACCAAAAATTTTGGGAACAGTTCGGCAACGTCATCAAAGAAGGCCCGATAGAAGATCATAAAAACAAGGATAGAGTCGCCAAGTTGCTGCGTTTCTCGTCCACCCATACCGACGACAAAACCCAAAACGTCTCGCTGGCCGACTATGTCAGCCGGATGAAGGAAGGCCAGGAGAAAATCTACTACGTCACCGCCGACAGCTTCGCCGCCGCGAAAAACAGCCCGCATCTGGAAATCTTCCGCAAGAAAGGTATCGAGGTGTTGCTGCTATCCGACCGCATCGACGAATGGCTGGTGTCCAGCCTGACCGACTTCGAAGACAAGCATCTGCAATCCATCGCCAAAGGCGAGCTGGATCTGGATAAATTCGACACCGAAGAAGAGAAACAACACCTGGAAGAAATCAACAAGGATTTCGAATCGGTGTTGAATCAAATTAAAGAGGTGCTGAAAGACAAAGTCAGCGAAGTGAAAGTCAGCCATCGTCTGACCGATTCGCCAGCCTGCTTGGTGACCGGGGCTTACGACATGAGCTTGAACATGGAAAGGATCATGAAAGAAGCCGGTCAATCCATGAACATGATGGGCATGGGCGGCAGCAAGCCGATCTTTGAGATCAACCCTGACCACGCCATCGTCAAGGCTTTGAAAAACGAGCAGGACGACACCCGCTTCGCGGACATCAGCCACATCTTGTTCGACCAGGCTATTCTTAGCGAAGGCGGTCAGTTAGATGATCCGTCGGCGTTTGTGCATAAACTGAATGGTTTGTTACAAGGGCTACTGGGTTAATCCCTAAATGCGCTAAACAAAAGGCCGGGTGACCGGCCTTTTTATTGCTATTTACCTAAACGGAAAGGACGCATAACTGGCCCCAACCCGGAGAACATTATTTTCAACTAAGCAAGCGGCTAGCGATTAAAACGTTTGCAAATACCCAAACCAGCAATAGCAAAACCAAACAAAAACCCACTCGCGGGTAACGGCACAGGTGCAAGCTGACGTGTCCAAGTCCCCGGATTGCCGGTCACAGACCCCGAAACGCTATAAATTAATTCTGCCGAATCCATTCCAGCTAAGCCATTTGCAACCGAACTTATCGAAACGCCGCCCAGCAAACCGGGCCGGCCATATTCATGTTTATTGAGTACCGCACTCCAATTACCGCTGAAGTGACCGTTGGCGTCGGTATCGAACTCTATTCGAGCACTCCTGTCGTAATAGGTCTGAAAGTGCGGATCGACCCCGGCATTGTTCGGATTTGTGTAAAACGCCACAGTGTCCATTCTATAAAACTGCCCTAAACCAAAACTGAAGGTAAACGGAATGCGGGCGCTGGAATAGTCGTCAACGTCAAGAATAGCCCGACCATTTTTGGGTAGCAGCGATTCTTCCACGCTGAAACTGATGTTTACGCCGACATCTCCAAAATCGGATGGATATATGTCGGTAAAGGTATTGCCGGTATACGTGTATTGAACCAATGCAGCATTTGCGGGTGTAGTTAAGCCGACGGACGCCAAGATTGCAGTGCTTAATGCCAAGTAACGAACGATGGTATTCATGATGTTTACCTATTTGGCCGGTTGTGGTCGAGATTGGTGAGTTTTTGATGATACGCGCGCTAACTCTAGCTTTCAAACTAATCCGCAAAACATCACAAATTTTGCTTATCGCTTTATTTGTGCAACCAATAATCGGCCACCCACATGGAACTCTCGTTAGCCTATATCGCTAGTAGAAGCTCTATTGCCTCGTTTACACGCGCCGCGTGGTAATGCGGGGATCCATAGGCTTCCATTTATTTGCCTTGCCTGATTGCCTTCAGAAACTGGAACCCGGTTGTTTGAGAAACTCAAGCTCTTCGACCGTTGAGGTACGACCCAGAATTTGGTTGCGGTGCGGATAGCGGCCAAAGCGATCAATAATGGCCTTGTGCTTTAACTCGAACTGGTAATTATCGGCTAAGCCATTTTCGCGGTAGAGCTTTTCCGCCCAGGCATGGATGGTTTTGGACTCGCTGTGCATGAATGGCAAGTACAGAAAACTGCGCTCGATGGGCGACAAGCTTAGCTCAGCACCCACTGCTATCGCTTCCTGCGCCAAAACCAGCGCCAGCGGATCGTAAGCAAATGCCAAAGGCGTGTTGCGGTGGATGTTTCTGGCAAATTGGTCGATGACGATGACTTCGGCGAGTCGGCCTTTGGGTTCTTGTCGCCAACTGAATAATTCGCCTTTTATGGCTTGTTGGAGTGTGGATTCGAATCGGTGGGCGATGGTTTTATCGAATTCTGGGTTGGCGGACCACCAGAATTTGGGGGGTATTTCTTCGAACCAGAATTTTAGGATTTCTTGGTAAGTGATCATTGGCTGTTTTTTGTGTCGCTGGCGCGACGGCTGATTTTAATGTCGGTTCGCGGACCGACGGCCGCGATACTTTCTTTTGTTTGGCCAAAAGAAAGTATCCAAAGAAAAAGCCACCCGGAATGCCGCTTATTCCCTGCGCTCCTCGCTTTTGAACGGGGTTGCCTGAAGGGGCTTCCCAGCCCCTGCATGCAACGCGCCGCATCCCTGCGGTGCCCCTACGGGCTGATCCGTTCAAAAGCTCCGGTGCTCGGCGCGGCATGCGGGAGGCAATCATCCCAAAATTTAAAGCCTGTCAGCACACAAATGAAGTAACCTCAACGGATTGCAAAAACGAGGGAATTAGGCTCCACACATTTCGGATTTCGCTAAGCTTGAATGTACGCTATTTTTCCCTCGGATTTATCTAGATACGGCAAGTTCACTACGAATATGTTTACACCACTAATATCAATTTGTTCGTTAATTCTGGGTTACTTTGTTGGATTACTATTTAAGCCAAAATCTGGAGCCGTGTTAACAATTTTCGGGTTATTGGGAGTATTTAGTTATATCTTTTTCAGTGCTCATGGCGACGAAGGCTCTCCATCACTGGCTGGGGGTTTGGGTTTAGTAGTGGCCTTTTTTTGGCCTATTATGGTTTTAACATATATTTTCGGAATATTGACTGGGGTGTTTACAAGAAAATTTTTAAGCAAAAAATCATATAAAGTTATTATCACACTTGTGATTTTTTGTATTTTATTAATTTATGCGTAACACAAAACGCCGCATAGGCGTAGGGTGGACAATGCTTTTCTGCCCACCGTTTTATTCCGCGTAGGCACAAAAACCGTGCTCACCCTGCTGCATACCAAAAGGATAACGGCACGATCGAAAGATATATAATATTCGTCGCTCATCACCATTGGCACTCAGTTGTATATAACAAGGATTATGACATCATGAAACGCAAAGCATTCTTATTGTTGGTGAATGTTGTAGTTTATGGGTGCGCTTCTCGATCACTAATCCAAGAAGAAAACCCGATTAAAGCAATTTCGAATTTTTATAACAGGAATGCGATTGTTGCTGCTCCAACGTTCGTCGGTAATGTCATCTGCGGAACACCTTTCATTATGCTTGCTGAAACAACCGATAAGTTGTACACCGGAGATAAAAGCAAGACTTACAAGTCTTTTATTAACAACATTTGGTTGCTACCAAGTTGCAGTTGTGGGGCGGTCACAGGGTTGCCGTTTATTCCCATATCTTATGTTCTTGATGAATCAAACTCCGATCCCTTGGGGCTTGAGATAACACCCTAGGATGGGATAGATACAAAGAATCGCAAAACCTAAATTAACGTAGGTTAGCAAACCAGCTGCAATTCCATCTTTTTATGCTCAAGGCCGTAACGGTCAACGCGGAGCACATTAGCTTTTAATCTTTCTGCAAACTTTACGAATATTAGGCGGTTTCAAATCCCGTGGAGTTTTTCTCCCGCATGCTGCGCCGAGCACCGGAGCTTTCGGCGGGATCAGCCCGAAGGGGTGCGGCATGAATGCCGCACGTTGACGAAGGGGCAGGAAGCCCCTTTCGTCAACCCCCGGCGAAAGCTTCGGAGCGCAGGATACAAGCGGCATCCGGGTGGCGTTTCTTTTGGTGACTTTTCTTTGGCCAAACAAAGAAAAGTTACTCGGCCGTCGGGCCGAGACCCGACATCCAAACAACCCGTCGCGCCAGCGACACAAATCACACAACGCTACCGAATAAAAACACAATCCCCTATAATCGAACTTACTCAAAAACCACCACCCCAACCATGCCAACCCCCTTCCAGCGTATCGGTATCATCGGCAAGTGCGGCGATCCCGGTATTGCCGCGACGCTGAACGAACTGTTCCGTTACCTAAAAGCCCGTGGTCACGACATCGTCGTAGATAGCCAAAGCGCGGAATTGCTCGACGGCGCCGACATAAAGGGCGTACATATCGAGCGACTGCCGGAACTATGCGACTTGATTATCGCCGTGGGCGGCGATGGTACCTTTCTGGCGGCGGCCCGCGCCGCGGCGGATTTCGAAACGCCGCTGCTGGGCGTAAACCTGGGCAGGCTGGGCTTTTTGGTGGACATTTCGCCGGAGCAGTTGTCCAGCCGTCTGGATAAGATTTTGGCTGGGGAGTTCAAGAGCGAGCAGCGCCAGTTGCTCAGTACTCATATCATCCGCGACCACGAAATCATCCATCAGCAAACCGCCGTCAACGAGGTGGTGGTACATCGCTGGGTGACGCCGAGCATGATAGAGATCGTCACCAGCATCGATGGCGTGTATCTGAATACCCAGCGTTCGGATGGCTTGATCGTCGCCACCCCAACCGGCTCTACCGCGTATTCCTTGTCTGCCGGCGGTCCGATTCTGCACCCGGCCTTGAACGCGCTGGTGTTGGTACCCCTGAACCCGCATACGCTGTCGAATCGGCCCATCGTCATCGACGACAACGTGGTCATCGAAATCCGTTTCAGCCAAACCAAACAGATCAATGCGCTGGTGACTTGCGACCACATGGAGATCCCGGACGTGCGCATCAACGACAAAATCGTCATCAAAAAATCCGCCAAACCGATTAAAATTTTGCATCCTGCGGATCACGATTTTTTCCATACTTTAAGAAGTAAACTTAACTGGAGCGGCTACCCCGCCTAAGGCCATGCTGTTAAACCTTAACATTATCGACCTCGCCGTCGTCGACGCGCTGGACCTGGACCTGGACCCCGGCATGTCGGTATTAACCGGCGAAACCGGGGCCGGCAAATCGATTCTACTGACCGCATTGGGCCTGGCTTTGGGCGACCGCGCCGATTCCGGCTATGTGCGCCCCGGCAGCAAGCGTGCCGAAGTGAATATCGAGTTTGATTTATCCAAAGCGCCGCTGGTCAAACAATGGCTGATCGACAACGAGCTGGACGACGGCGGCCAGTGCATGATCCGCCGCACCATCAGCGATGATGGCCGTTCCAAGGCTTATATCAACAACCGCCCGGTCAACCTGCAAACCCTGCAAGGCCTGAGCAGGCAACTGGTGGAAATCCACGGCCAACACGCCCATCTGACGCTGCTGGATAACGAGGAACAAAGACGGCTGTTGGACGGTTTCGCCGGCAATCAGGCCTTGCTGGACGATCTGAATACTTGTTACCAAAGCTGGAAACAAGCGCATAAGCAACTGCAACAATTATTAAAAGCCGGCAGCGATCAGGTCGAACGCGAGGAATTGCTCCGTTACCAACTCGACGAGTTGCAGCAACTGGATTTGGAAAATTTCGATTACCAAGCCTTGGCCGACGAGCATCACAAGCTGGCTAACTTGGGCAAAATCCTCGGCGTCGGTCAGCAGCAGCTGGATATTTTGTACGACAACGATCAGCAATCTGTAGCCGACATGCTGGGCCATGTGATTCATGCCATCAACGAGCTAGCGCAATATGCCGGCGAGCTAAACGGGGTTTCCGAATTATTAAGCGATGCGGAAATCCAGATCGGCGAGGCCACCCAACAATTGCGCCGCTTCCTGGAAAATCAGGAAGCCGATCCGCAACAACTTGTCTGGCTGGAAAATCAGATCGGCGTGATTCAGTCACTGAGCCGTAAACATAAAATCCAGCCGGAAGAATTGCCGGAACTGGCGACCCGCTTCGCTACCGAACTGGACAACCTCAGCCATAGTAGCGAGCGTATCGAAAGTCTGAATGCCGATTGCGAGCGACTGTTAAGCCAGTATCGCAAACTAGCCGGCGAGTTGTCCGTCAGCCGTCGCCAAGCCGGCGCCGAGTTGCAGCAACGGATTTCCGACGCCATCAAAGAATTGGGCATGCCGCACGGCGAGTTCCTCGTCAATCTCCGCACTCCTGAAGATACCGAACCGCAGCGCAACGGTGTGGATAGCATCGAATTTTTGGTCAGCACCAACCCCGGCCTGCCGGCCAAGCCGTTAGCCAAAGTGGCGTCGGGAGGCGAGTTGTCGCGGATCAGCCTGGCGATTCAAGTGACGACCAGCACCGACAAAACCACGCCGACCATGATTTTCGACGAGGTCGATTCCGGCATCGGCGGCGGTATTGCCGAAATCGTCGGTCAGAAATTAAGGCGTTTGAGCAAGAACCGCCAGGTATTGTGCGTCACCCACTTGCCGCAAGTCGCGTCGCAAGCGCATCAGCATTTATTCGTCGCCAAGAATCAGAAAGCAGCGGTGACATCGTCCACGGTCCGCCGTTTGAGCGACGACGAACGCGTGAATGAAGTCGCGCGCATGCTGGGCGGCGTCACCATTACCGAAAACACTTTGGCGCATGCCCGGGAGATGTTGGTATCGGGTGGCTTGGCGCCCGATTAACGGACCCTCACCTCAACGACAGACTCAATACTCCGACCATCACCAACACCGCCCCGCCAATCTGAGCGAGCGTCAATTCTTCACCCAACACATAACTGGCCATGAACAAGGTCGCTACCGGCCCCAGCGAGCCGATCAGCGAGGTATGACTGGAACCTATTATCTTGATCGCTGCCGAGAGCATGAACACCGGCAGCACCGTCGAGAAGATCGCCATCAGCAAGCTCAATTGATACACCCGCATCGGCAACAGCAAGGCCGCCGGCGGATGAGTGAGTAAAAATTGCATCAGCGTCGCCGCGCAAGCCACCAGCATCGCATAAGCGGTAAAGCGCGAGGCACCGATGCGGACCACCGTTTCGCCAGTACCGATTAGATAGGCGGCGTAGGTCAAGGTACTGGCAAATACAAAACCGGCGCCCAACAACAAATGTTCCGATTGGATATTGATCTCATCCAAAAACACCACACCGATGCCGGCGTAACTGAGCACTAGCGCGACGACTTCCTTGCGGCCAAACGGTTTTCCCAACAGCAATGCCGACAACACCACGACCATGGTCGGATACAGGAACAGAATCAGCCGCTCCAGCCCTGCGGAGATGTATTGCAGACCGATAAAATCGAACAAGCTGGACAGGTAATAACCCAGCAAGCCCAAGATCAGCAGCGCCAGATAGTCTCTACCCGTTAACGGCGTCAGATCCTTCCGGCCGGCATGCCGCCAGGCAACGATTAGAAAAAACGGCGCGGAAAACAACATGCGCAAAGCCAATAAAGTTACAGCATCCACAGGCTGGTAATACGCCAGTTTTACCAAGATGGCTTTGCCGGAAAAACCGATAGCCGCCAAAGTCGCCAGGCCAAAGCCCAACAAGCGGTTGCGGTTGGATAATGCAGTAGATGTAGTCGTTGCCATTAGGCCTCCTGGTTTGGTGCGGGCCTTAGGCAAATGTCGAAGCAACTGCGGCAAGACCCGCGGTTGCTTGATTGTTTAGAAAAACGCAAACACCACGGCGATAGACAAAGCCCATTGCCATAGGTGCTTAAAGAAATGATTGCGGTTTGAATAATGCATGATGGCTGGATTATAGCGGCATCGTCGCGGGCAGGCAAAATCCTCCTTGCCAAACCGGCAAGGAGGATGACGGCTACTTAGGCTTTGCGTGTTCTACCCAAACCCAACGCGCCAATCAGACCGGTACCGAACAACCAGGCAGCAGCGGGCACTGGCACCGGGGCTACATAACCGGACAAATCGGCTGCGGAGACTTTATAAGCATGCAATACACCTGGCAGCAACTGATACTCACTGGTCAACGTTGCCGAACAGCCGCTGGTTTGACCAAGCGGACATTGAATCGATGTTGCATATGGATCGGCGTCGCTGAAACGGAAATACACATCGAACTGCGTGCCGGTGCCGTTTTGGGTAACGCTGTAATCGTTATCGGTGCCGGCCAGCATCAAATAACTGCCGTCAGCCAGTTTCGGGCCAATTGCCAAGCCTTCCCACTTCTCAGGTGATTTGTTGCCAAGAGCTGCCAAGGTGTTGGCATCAAGATCCAGAAATTGCGCGGATTTGCTAACTTTGCTGTAAACAGCACCAACTGCGTCCAAATCGATGCCACTAACATCGGTCGCGCCGTTCAAATCAATTTTATAAACTTCTTTGTCTGCACCGGCAAAAGTAGCACCAACACCGACGCCACGGTTGTTACGCTCTAGTACGAAGAACTCATGGTCGTTGATCGCTACCAAGGCCGATGCGCCCTGTCCTTGACCGGAACGCTTCATTTGGTAGGCATATTGAGCCACCGCTTCGCCAGTAGCCGTATCGAATTTTACAATCCGACTCACCGAACCGTTGCCGGCACCTTCGTCCAACATTGCACTTTGCAACATTGCAAACGCAAATTTGCCGTCAGGACTGATCGCCAGGCCTTCGAAGCCGCGATTGGTGCGTTTGCCGGCAGTATTCGGTTCTGGATCGCCGCCCGCATAGTTTGGAACATTAGTTGTACCGTTGCGCGGCACCAGATTGGTTGGAGTCGTATAGGTTTTCACTACCGCGCCAGTATTGCGATCGATCTCATACAGCGAAGGACCGTATTCGTCGGACACCAACAAGTTACCGTTTTTGGGGTGGATCACAACGCCTTCAGGGTCAAAGGCATTACCCAAATTACTGGTAGGGTTTGGCGCAATACCGTTCAGCGCGGAACCGCCTTTACTAAATTTCAGGGTTTGGGCGATTTGAAAATTAGAAATCGCGCCGGTAACGCTATTAATGTCCAGGGTAAAGCGCTGTACCCGTGTTTCATAATTCAACAGACCGCCGCCTGGGCCTCTATCCGACAAGCCCCACCACTCGTTACGGTTGGTATCGTAATAAATATCCGAAAAAAAGCCGACGCGGCGATCGAACGAATTGGCAAGATTGCTGGATAAATCCAGGGTATCGCCGGAAATAGCCAGGCCGTTGACGAAAGTTGGAGTAGCTAAGGCAGTATCGGCCAACAGCAAGCCGGCCAGTAAAAATGTTGGTTTTAAACGCATATCGAATACCTGATTTGACGGAGTTTTGTGACAAGAGTCTCAAACTTTATCCGGCATTCATTACATAGACATGACAAACACCGAGCGGCAAAAGCCTAAAGGAAATGATCTACTGAAAGGAATGACGAGTTTGCAGAAGCTTCCCGGCAACAACCGAAAAGCCTCTGCTTTCAACTCAGCGTTTGAATTGCCCAACCAATTGATTCAACTGCGCGGCCAATTTCACCAATTCGTTACTAGCGGCATTGGTTTGCGCGGCATCCTGAGCGGTACGCTCGGTAAGTTGGCCAATATTGGTGATACTTTGCCCGACATGCTGCGCAACCCGGCTTTGATTGTCAGCTGCTTGCGACATCCGCGAGTTCAATTGCCGAATCTGCGTCACCCGCTCGGCAATCGCGCTCAAACCCTGATCGGCGCTTTGCACTTGTTCGCGGCGCTGCTCGGCGCTGTTTTTGGCGTTGTTCATCACCGTCACCGCATCTTTGGCTTCGCGTTGTAATTGATCGATGATGCTTTGAATTTCTTCGGTGGCCTTGTGCGAACGCGTCGCCAAGGTACGGACTTCGTCGGCCACCACCGCAAACCCGCGCCCTTGCTCGCCGGCCCTGGCGGCTTCGATGGCAGCGTTCAAGGCCAACAGATTGGTTTGCTCGGCCAGGCCTTTGATCACATCCAACACCGCGCCGACACCGTTACTTTTTTGATCCAGACGTTTGATCACTTCGGCGGCTCGGTCGATTTCATTCACCAGTTCGTTGATACCGTTGATGGCATTTTTAGTCGTCGCCGCGCCTTGCGCGGCCTCCTGATCGGCTTCCACCGACGCTTGCGCCGCACCGGTCGCCCCGCCGCGCACGTCTTGCACCGAATTCTCCAGTTCGTGTATCGCTTGAATCACCGTCTCGGTTTCGCTGCGTTGTTGCGTGGCCGCTTGCGAGGTTTGTCGGGCCACACCGGATATTTGGTTGGTTGCAGACGCCAATTGCTGACTGACCGAAGACACCTGCCCCAAACTACCGGCAAAATTTGCCAACATGGTATTAAACGACTCGCTGACCTGGCCGATTTCGTCGCCGGAATCGACTTGCAACCGTTGCCGTAAATCCGACTGTCCGGCGATGGCGTTAACCGTGTCGCGCATAGCCACTAATGGATTAACCACAATCTTGCGCATCAGCATGTTGACCAGCAAGAGGCCGCCGGCAAACATCACCAAGGAGATAGCCGAAGCAATCACCAAATCGCGATTAATCTGCGCATCGAGATTTGCCAGTGAAAAACTCACCCGCACCGCTCCCAACACTGTCCCCTCGCTCACGGCGTGACAAGTGAGACAGTTGGTGCCGCGAAAATTGGCGCTAGCCTTAACCGGCTCCAGCACGGTGATCAGGCGTCCGTTTTTGTCGTTACCCGGTTGAATGATGCTTTCACCGGCCAGCGCGCGATCATCCAGATTATCAACGGGTCTTTGCTCGGATTTACCGGGACCGTAAAAATCGGTAATTTGCTTGCCACGAATTAACCGCACTTCCGTGACATTGGTATGCGAAAGGGCTTTATCGCGCAATACTTCACCCTGCGCCATCGCGCCGGTCAGCATTAGGGTATTGACGCCGTCGAAATAACTATTGGCAATATCCCGAGCTTTATCTGTCGCCAGCGTTTGTATCATGTCTTTTTGCCGTTCCGCCATAAACAGCGTACTGACAAACATCAGCAACAAAAATACACTGGCTATGCTTAGCAATATTTTGGATTGGATTGTGGAGTTCTTGTTCATGAGATCGGCCAATGTATTGGAATGTGTGGTTATACACCTTGGGTTGTCGGCAGCTCGTGGAAAATCTATATGTAATCCTAAGCTTACCCTTGTAATCCATGCATCAAGCATAGAACAAATCCTTGCCACACGGGCCATATATAGCAATCAGAGTAACAAGCGGTTATCCTGAATAGTGACGCCGCTCACGAATACGACTACTTTTGCAAATTGGCGCGTAACCCAGCGCGTTGCCCGCTTCACGCAGAAGATCTGGCCGTGACCTGAAAAGCTTGCTTGATAACCCAAATAACCCGCCGTTTGCCCAGCCTTGGAGAGTTGCCGTGGACGATTTTTTCGGTTTTATCGCTTTTGTCCTGATTTTGGTGCCCATCGTAATTATCGCGATGTTGACCGTTTTAATGGGCCGCCAAAGACGTAACCAGGATGACATTAATCAGACCCTGCGGAAGATAGAAGCGGCGCTACGCGAAGACCGCAAACTGCTGCGCGATCTGGCAAAGGCGCAAGTAGTGCCTACTCACGAAGCACCGCCGCAACCGGATTTATTTGCAGCGCAAACACCGGCAACAGAACAGGTGCTATTCGATATTACCGCCAGCCAGCTCCCTGCCGAACCGGTTCCGCAAACGCCCGAAATAACGCCAAGCCCTGTTGCGGAGCCACCCCAGGAAAACCCCTGGAATCAAAACACCTGGCAACCCGCCGAACCCAGCCGTTTCGAACTGGCGGCACAGAAAATCCTCAAAGAAATCTGGAACTGGATCATCGTCGGCGAAGGCCATCGGCCTGAGGGTGTGGCGATGGAATACGCGGTCGCGAGCAATTGGTTGTTGCGCATCGGCGTATTGATTTTGGTGACCGGTATCGGCTTTTTCCTGAAATATTCCATCGACAACGGCATGCTGGGCGAACAGGCGCGGGTAGCACTATCGGTGCTGGCCGGTGTCGGCATGATCGTCGGCGGCGTGCGCCTGGTCGGCGGCACCTATCATCTTTTCAGCCAGGGTTTGCTGGGCGGCGGCATCGCAGTGTTATATTTCAGCGTGTTTGCCGCGCACAGTTTTTACCATCTGCTAGACGTCTACCCGACCTTTGCGTTGATGATTTTAGTGACCGCCTGCGCCGCATTTTTAGCGATCAAGCTGGACTCAATGTTGGTCGCCATCTTCGCCATCATCGGCGGCTATTGCACGCCGATTATGCTGTCCACCGGCCAGGTCAATTTTCCGGGGCTGTTTAGTTACATGTTGCTGTTGGGCTCCGGCATCCTGGCGATCAACTGGTACAAGCAATGGCATTTATTAAATTTCCTGAGCTTTTTCTTTAATTACCTGTTGTTCTTCGGCTCGATGCAAAACTACCAGGTCGAGTATTTCTGGCAGGTGTTGCCGTTCTTGACCGGCTTTTTTGTGCTGTATTCCACAACGGTGTTTTTGTTCTGCCTGGTCAATCAAACCAAATCGACCCTACTGGATTTAATTGGCCTGATCGTCAATGCCGCCATCTTCTTCGGCACCGCCTACCATCTGATCGACGACGCCTACGGGCAAATCTGGACCGCCTTGCTGACCGTGGCATTGGCGGCGTTTTATGTCGGCCATGTCTATTATTGCCTCGCGCGGAAGGTGGTGGATAAGGAACTATTGATCAGCTTCATTGGCTTGGCGGCATTTTTTGTGACCATCACCCTGCCCTTGCTGCTGTCCAATCAATGGATTACCGTCAGCTGGTCGTTGCAAGCCTTGGTAATGCTGTGGATGGCGGGCAAATTGCGCAGCGCGTTTTTACAACAAGTGGCATATCTACTGTATGCGTTGGTGCTGGTGCGTTTTTGTTTCATCGACTTGCCCGGCCAATACGGCATGACGATGGATAGCCAGCAATCGTTCGGCGCCTTCTTGCTGGGCTTGCTGGAACGGGTAATCAGCTTCGGCATACCCATCCTGTCGCTGGCCTTGGCCTACACGCTGATCGAAAAACCGGCACCGGCTTCACCACTAGCCTGCGATGCCGGCAACGATGTGCCGCTGTGGCTGAAAGACAATCTGCTGTTGCAAATCATCCTGCTGGTCGGCGGCGGATTGTTGTTTGTGGTACTGCAACTGGAGTTGTTCCGCAGTTTTGCCTATCTGTATCCACCCTTGCAATTGCCGGCATTGACGTTGGTCTGGCTGGCCATGTGCTGGCTGTTGTTGACCCGTTACGTGGCCGGTACGGGCGATTGGCTGCTACAAGCGCTTCGGCTGTTCCTGATCGGCGTGTTCCTGAAGATGCTGTTGTTCGATCTGCCGTCCTGGGACTTGACGCTGGGGCATATCGGCGTCGGCGACAGCGTCTGGACCTTGCGCTACGGCGGCGGCTATTCCTTCGAACTGGCATTGATGCGTTTGCTGGATTTCGCGGCGACCATAGCCTTTTTGCTGTTCGCCTTACGCTGTCTGGCGGACTACGAAACCGACACCGGCAATATCCGCCAGTGGCTGGGCGGCGCGGCGCTGGTCTTGTTATTTACCTTTTTAAGTCTGGAAATTAACTCACTCTTGTATCAATATGTGCCGGGTTTGCGTTCCGGCGGCGTATCAATCTTATGGTCGATATTTGCGTTGACGCTGGTGTTCAACGGCATCAAGCGGCAAATTGCCGGACTGCGCCTGGTCGGTCTGGCGCTGTTTGCCTTGGTGGCCTGGAAGGTGTTTTTCATCGACCTGGCGCGGCTGGAACAAATTTACCGAATCGTCGCCTTTATCGTGCTGGGCATGCTGGCGCTGGGCGGCGCGTTTTTTTACATGCGTTATCAACAAACTTTTATCGGCAACGCCGAAAACAAAACATGATCATGATCGCCAAATTTGCAGTGTTATGCTGCCTGTTTTTGACCCAGGCTTGGGCCAACGAAGCGCCGGCCTTCCGGTACAGCCGACCAGTACTGGCCCAAGATAACGGGCAACAAAGCCTGCTGGCCGTTCCGCTGGACAGCGCGGTGTATGCCAACACCGCCGCCGACTTTCGCGACTTGCGCCTGATCGATCAAAACGGCGTCGAAACGCCTTATTTGCTGCAAAAAATCGCCAGCCGGAAGACGGTCAGTAAGCGCGTGGCCAGCACCAGCAAGACCATCGATTTGCAAAAATTTGGTGACGAGGACGAAGGCTTCGTCGTTACCGTACAACTGGACAAAAACGCCGCCAACGCCGACGGCCTAAGCCTAGTCACCAACCAGCATGATTTCGAATACGCCTTGCAGATTCACGGTTCCAACGACGGCCAAAACTGGCAATTGCTGGTCGAGAGAGCGCAGATTTACGATTATTCGCGTTATATGTCTGTTGGTAACCGCGACGTCGAGTTGCCGGCGAATAGCTTCCGACAATTTAAAATCGTCGTCGCCAAAGCCAGCCAAACCCGGGTAGCCGAGCTGTTGGAACTGACCCGCACCGTGCGCGGCGGCGAAGAATTGCAACGCCAGGAAACCACGCAACAAATCAAAGAACCGCTACATGTCGAGCGCATCGAGCTCTGGCACAACGTGGGCGAAACCGTTGCCGACACCGATCAGCAATATGATTACCCGGCCAGTTTTAAAATCAAACTCGATACCGAGCAAAAAGCCACTATCATCGACGTAGACACGCTACGGCAACCGCTGAAGGGCTTGAAGCTGCAAATCATGACCCCAAACTTCAGCCGCCAAGCCGAAGTGCAAATCCCGCTGACGCAAGGCTTGGAAACCCAAATGCGCACCATCGGCACCGGCTCTTTGGAAGCCTTGCATTATCAAGACATCAACCGCGAGCAAACCAGCATAGGCTTTCCGGAACAACGGCAATCACGCTACCGCATTGTGATTCGCGACCAGGACAACCCGGAACTGCATATCAACACCGTCGCCGGCACCGGTCCCGGCTACCAATTGCTGTTCTTGCCGCAAACCGGCCTGAGCTACCAACTCAAATACGGCTCTGAAACCGCCGAACAACCGCGCTACGACACCGCACCGATCCAGGAATTATTGCGGCGCGGTTACCGCAGCAACTCGGCCGGATTGGGGCCGGAAACCGAGGCGAAAGCCGCCGAACAAGCTTTCAATGTCGCTAAGCTGTTGAACAGTTCTTGGTTTTTAGGCGTTGTCATCACGTTGATGGTGGTCGTACTGGCGTGGAGTTTGTTTCGGGTCGGCAAGCGCGTTGCCAATCTATCCGATTCTACTGAGCGCCAATAATATCAACCGTCACAGCCTTTGCCAGTTTTCAGATTTACGATGTCCTAACCCTGGTTAGGCAGATGGCAGAGGCTTCGATTTACATGGCGATAATTAAGCGAGGGCTCATAACGACCCGTTGCGGACTATCGCTTGAGATGATTCAATGGCAACAGTCAGGCTGTTACCGGTCATTATTTCATCGTCGAATGATATATAGAAAGGAAGATCATATGCAGATCAATAAATTACCTTATCGAAGCGCATTATCGGGTAGATATACGGTTAACAGCTTAATATCTTGTTAGGTTTCTCACGCCATGCACCAACCGAACGAGCACGACATCTATTCGCTCATCGGGTTCACGCTGACGTATATCCAGTCGGTTGAACGCAACATCAAGTTCTGCACAACGTTCGTGCTGCAAGGCGATACCGAGCTAACGTGGGAAAGGCTTCAGCATATTGAGGGGCAAGAGAGGCAGAAGGCGCTCGGCTATTTCTTAGGGAAGGTCAAAGAGCGAGCACAGCTATTTCCTGCTTTTGAAGAACTGCTTAGCGAGTTCTTGCAGAAGCGGAATGATTTCGTTCACAACCAAAACAAGATTCCGGGCTGGAATCTCAGCACCGAAGATGGCGCCTTGGTTGCTCGCAAGTTCGTCGTGTCGCTTCTTCGTCAAGCCCACATGGTGAATGAGATATTTGCTACTCTCGTAACTAAATGGCAAGTCCAAGCCAAGATCGATGCGCCCACTACCCCCGACCTTCAAGCGTATCTGAAGGAAATCGAGAACCGATATGGTGCCTACATTGACACGTTCTTCTCAGCTCAAGAAACCTAACCCTGCGGTCAACACGGACCTTGCGCGAAAAGCCGCGCAAGGCCGGTTACCTTCACGTTAGCTGTTACAAATAAGGTCTCTCGGAAATGCGAAGCGACGTAGCAATAAACATGTCATGGTGGGAGCACTTAGCTCCAAAACCAATGATTTCTCGTCGTCGCGAGGTGGAAACTCTGCTAAATAATTTCATACAAACATCAAGCTACGGTGCGGAATGGATTAAAGTAGCTAGGAATCCTAATGGCATCTTTCGAGTGAAGCCGGGGCAGATGATTCCAGTTGTCCAATTAACCTTTCTTGGAAAATCCCCAGGCTTTGTTGCGCCTTTCCGGAAATTGGAGGCTGCTCATCGTACAGTTGGAGTTGCTACAGAGTACCAATCTGGAAAGAACCTCGAAGAAGAGGAGCGCGCGCTTCAGCCAATTATTTCTATCGACGTTGTGACTGATCCAGTGTTTATTCAAGCAGCGATGCAAGGCCAAACAACTATAGATGAAAGTCAGATAACACAGCCAAGTTTGCTCTTTTCTATACCCGCACACTTCTTGTTGTCGCCAAAACATTTTCCAAAAAGAGCATACGTGCTTTACCAACATATTTTTGGAAATGGAGGCTCGTATCCAAATGATGGATATTTTTATGTAGGCGTTACTACGCGTAGCTGGCAAAAGCGGTGGTCAGAGCATAAACGAGCGATCGACGGAGGCAGCCCCCTACTGTTCCATAGGAAGTTTCGTGAAGAGAAGGAAAAAGGACGAATTGCCTATGTTAATCACAAGGTGATGGGTATAACTGATGATCTTGAAAAATTGTACGCAACCGAAGAATTTTTAGTCGAAGGCCATTGGGAAGATAAACGCCGCCTTAACATGATCCCGGGTGGTAAATCTGGTTTGCGTTACCTACGAGAGAATGGCTTGTTATCACAATCTGTTGTCCCCATGCCAGATGAGCGGGACAGAATCGTTAGTGAGTGGCTAAAAGAGCATCCTAGGAAAGGCCTCCCTGCGCCTTGGGTAACAGAAAAGTGGCGAGATAATGATTGGGCCATTGCTCAAATTTGTGGCCGAGATGGCAGGTTATCGGCTGATCAAGTACGAGCGATACGCGAGCTTGGCAAGGAATATTCTGCCGAAGAAATATTTACGCGTATTGGCGCAAAAGACGTTGCTCAGGTTAAACGAGTTCTTGAAGGTAAAACATATTCACGGGTTGAATAGTATGAATTATTACCAAAGTAAAATATCAGCTAACAACGCCATCAACGCGGACAGTAAAAAGCGGAGCTCCTTCGCCGCACCGCTTTTTGCTGCCGGTTATGGCGAACGTAGACGAGCAATTTATGACATAAACCGGCCATTCAGAAATCACACCTCGAAGGTCGGAAATTGGCCGTTTTTTGCCTTACGTCTCTCAAATACACCTCCCATACTGGGGCGTTTGCTCAGATTGGCTGAGGGTTATGAGTAATCAGGAAAACGTTAGAGGTTAATGCCAAACTTTAACTCTTTAATGACTTACCTGCACCTTCGCAGTAAGTTAAATTCACTGATTGCGACAAGGGCAAAGTGGTCGGATGTTAACGTTAAGGTAACAAACCGGGCCACGGCCCAGCCCGGCCGTTTCGTCACCCAGCTGATGACAAGCTCCTAAGATTTCGACATACTGACTCCGAATCAAGCAATCCGCACCACCTAATCGAATCGCGATGAGTAAAACCCCCTATCAAAAGCCGTCCCAGCAAACGCAGGAAGAAGCCGGCAAAATCGCCAGGGCCCACCAGCGTCCGGCCCAAACCAAAGAGCAAACCAAGTTAATTGCCCAAGGCATTCAAGAAGGTATCGAGCACTACAAAAAGCAGCAAAAAGCCAAGGCGCGGGAACTGGACAAAAAACGCAAAAAGTTGGTGCGCGAAAAGCAGCAAACGATCGAGCCGGACGATCAGGAAATGGAGACAATCATTGTCTACCAGCAGCATTGGCTACCTTGGACATTATTAATTTTGACGTGGTTAGTGGGCGGCTTTTATCTCTATATGGGAAGCTAACCCGGGTAGACCACGCTCGAAATACTCGGGCGCCGTCTTCCCCGCGAATTCGGGCATCCAGAGCGATTAACGGACGTCGCCGGCACGGCGACGACGTTAAATTTAGGCCCCGATTCGATAGGAAGGCATTCCGCTCACGCAAGCAAAGTGGCGCGCTTACACCGATTTAGCCAAGCAGCGTAATCGTAAAGTGGCTTATTCAGCCATCAAGCCCGCGATTGGGGCTTTCGCGTTACATTGACTGATGGCCTCGGCAATTTGCGACGCCGAGAGTTTGTGTTTGACGGCCAACGCGCCGTGCCAATTGAATGCTTGGTATTCTTTTTGCGCAAATGTGGCAATCTGGCATTTTTTAGCGGGCGAGTTTGCAAACGGCATTTGGCTATCGGCCGTTAATGGCTCCATGCCTTCGGAGCTAGGCGCGTAAATTAAAAAATCGCCGTTCATCGCCAAGACCGCACGGTATTGCTGGGCGGTGGTGAAGTACAAATCTCCCACCTCAATTTCAGCTTCTTGTAGCCACAGATTTTTGTTTTTCTTGCTCTTTTTCATGAGTGTTTCATTTTGAAAGGTGTTGATCCGGCGATATTCAGGGATTGGGATTCGCGCGCAGTTTGGCCAGAATAAAATCGCTGTGCGCGACGCCGAGAAGGTCGGCGATCTTCCGCACCATATACTCCTCTTGCGGATCGATGTTGCCGTCGGCATAGGCGATCTGCCAGAGGAATTTAACAAACTTTATCTTCTCCTCAGGGCTTAGGCATCGGTTGATTGTTGATGTAAATTCGTAATAATCAACCGCCTGCCGACGCTTGTGTTCCGCATTGGTCATCAAGGTCTCAGCCTGTTCGGTGGAGAGCGAAAAACACTTCTTCACCAAGGACAGTATCTTGGCCCGTTCGACATCCTGACAGACATCGTCCATAGTCATCATTTCTGTCATTAAGGCAGTCAGCGCCTCCTGAAGCCTTGCTTCCACTACAACCTCGGGTGACGGTAAGGAGAGGTGTTTTTCAAAAAACAGTTTAATTTGTTCGAGCATGTCGGATTTCAGATATACGTTGCAGGCAATTCAATAACGCGTTAATCCATTCTAAGTTGTCATATTATACGGCGCATATTTTCCAAGATTGTCAATCCGCCAGGGATTGCCGGAATCCGAGCGCCATGAAGTGGTTAAGGCAGCAATAAGAAACCGGCAATAAAGTGAAGTCTCCCAATATTCGCCAGCCTGACTGCAATGAACACCAAAACCGCCAAAATCGACAATCAGAGAGCCAAGTTACCGAAAAAACTCTATATCGCAACCGATGGTTCGTTGAAGTCATGCGTTACCGGGCCACTGCTCGAGCTACCTATCGATTTTCAGGCGTGGCCGCAAATGGACACCAGCAACATCGTTTTGTTTGTCAGCAAAGCCGCTTAGCAGGCTGGTGAAAAACTCACGAATATTTCCCCTTACCCACGGTAACCTTGATTCTTTTGCGCTGAAATTGACCGTGAAGTCGATTTTCAGCGGTTATGCCCCCTGTTTGGAGAGCTTTTTATTCGCCTGAAGCCGTCTTTGAACGGTTTTCAGGCGTACTCCACGCCGGTTTCGGCGTGAACACCAAAATGAGTTTGCCGCGCCTCCGATAACCGGCAACGCGGACGCTAAGCTTGGGCGACGGCATGCGCCGATATTTCAAACGTCGCTTAACAGCGGCCGGCTTAATGTTTGGTACCACCAATTGGCCGCTTCACCTTTATTTGCAGTGCGCATTGCCAGCCACACCGGTTCCGACGGACGCGCTTCCTCAACCTGCAATTCCATCAGCGATCCGATTTCCAGGTCGTGGGCAACTAATCGTCGCGGTAAAAAGCCAAAGCCCAATCCGGCCCGTTGAAATTGGATTTTGGTGTCTATATTCGGCACCGTAATGCGTTTCTGCCCGGACAATAAACCTACTGTTTTTGCCGGCAGCGACCGGGCGCTATCGGCGACGGCGATAACGGTATGTCTATGCAGCATGTCGGTTTTAATTGGCTGATTTGCTGCGGCCAACGGGTGGACGGGCGCGACGCAAAATGCAAAATCCACGGTATCGATCTGCCTGACTTGATAGCCGCTCCAATTCGGACAATCGCCGACGGCTATGATGATATCCGCCCGTTCCTCACGTAATGCCTCCCATACCCCGCTCATCACTTCCGTGGTGAAGCGAATGCGGGTTCCGCATTCCAGGGTATTAAACTCATGCAAATCGTTAATAAACACCCTGCTAGGTATCAGCGAATCAAACACCACGGTCAGCTCGGCTTCATATCCGGAAGCGATTTTATATAACCGAGATTCGAGGTCGCCAAAGGCGTGCAATAACAAACGCCCTTCGTTTAACAAGGCATTTCCTGCCGGAGTTAGCGAAAGCTTGGGGCCATTGCGTTCGAATAACTTCAGATTCAATTGTTCTTCCAATTTGCCCACGGCATAGGAAATGGTGGAGGGCACACGATGCAGCAGGTCCGCCGCGCCCGACATCGATCCGGTGCGGTCGATCGCATCGATAATTTGAATAGCTTCCAGTGATAACTTCATTAGAACTCCAAAACCACTTTCGAAAAAATCGAATATTAAAAGCAAAATAACTCGTTTTAAATACTAAAAACTCAGGAGTATTCTAATTTCACTCGCTTAAAACCCCAATATTCCATACAAAAGCTGAGTGAATGTTAATTCGAAATTTTTGAAAGGAGCTTGATCATGTTGGAAATTCGTCCCGCCCACCGCCGAGGTAGTGCTCAGTTCGACTGGCTATTCTCAAGACACACTTTTTCCTTCGGCAATTACTACGATCCGCAGCAAAGCGGATTTTCGGATTTGTTAGTGATCAACGAAGATATTGTGCAGCCGGGTAAAGGCTTTGGCACGCATCCGCATCGGGACATGGAAATTTTTACCTATGTCATCGACGGTGCGCTGGCGCACAAAGATTCGATGGACAACGGCTCGGTGATCGAAACCGGCGACGTTCAGTTAATGACTGCCGGAACCGGCGTGACTCATAGCGAGTTCAATCATTCGCAGAGCGAGTTGGTGCATTTTCTGCAAATTTGGCTGGTGCCGAGTAGCAAAGGCGTCGAGCCGCGCTATCAGCAAAGTCATTTTAGCCCCGCGCAAAAACAAGGCCGGCTGGCGCTGATTATTTCGCCGGACGGTGCAGAAGGATCATTGTCGGTTTACCAGGATGTGCGGGTTTACGCCGGCTGTTTCGATGTCGGCGAACAGGCGCAGTTAACGCTCGCGGATAATCGTTATGCTTACGTGCATCTGGTAAGCGGCACCTTGACAGTGAACGGTACGGTGCTGCACGCTGGCGATGGCGCCCGCATCCGCGGCGAGCGCCTAATCGACATACAACAGGGCCACAATGCCGAAGTGTTGGTGTTTGATTTACGCCCGCATGAGAAACCCAGCCGGTAGTGCGCCATGAACGAAATCAGCCAAACGCCGCCCAACAACGAACAAGTTTTTTTCGCCATCCGCCATCGGCTGAAAAAAGGTACGCGCAACCTTCAGCAGTACGAGCGCTGGTTAAGCAAAATAATGCCGATTGCGGCGAGCTTTCCGGGGCATTTGGGGGTACAAGTCGTCCGGCCGCCGGACGGCCACAACGAGTATCTGATCGTGGTGCGCTTTGCCGGTATCCAGGCCTTGGAATTCTGGCAGCAGTCTGCGGAACGCCAGCAGTTGCTTCAGGAAATTACCGGGATTCTGGACAGCGAAGAAGCGATCGACATCAAAACCGGCATCGATTACTGGTTTACCCCGCCGGCGGTGGGTAAGCATCCGCGGCGTTGGAAGCAATGGCTGGTGACGACGTCGGTGATCTGGCCGCTGACGATGTATGTGCCGCCGGCGATGGAACCCCTGTTTGTAAAGTATCCGCAGCTAGGGGAGTTCGGCATTCGCCAGGGTGTATTGGCTTTGGTTATCGTCGGTTTGGTGGTGTATTTGATCATGCCGCTCTATGTCCGGCTAATCGCGAAATGGTTTTTTAAAAGTTAGCGTCCGGATTATGCCTTGGGCGCAAGTCAACGGCAGCGGATTGTGACAATCGCTTTCGCAATCCTGGCAAAGCCTATTAAAACCACCTTTATTAACGGGACAGACTGAATTATGGGACACACTACTTCCAGCAAAATACTGAACTGGCAGATTGAAGGATGCCATTTTTCTCGCTTCGATATAACGCCCGAGCAGTCGATTTCACTGGAAAAAATCTTTCACGATGAAATTGCCATTATCGGTTTTTCCGGTGCGGTTTGGAAAAGCCGGCAAAATGGTCAGAACTATCTTGAAACGCCAAATTGTTTAGTGATGCGCGATGCGGGGCAAATATTCTCCCTGAAATCGGCTTTTATAAATAAGGACGGTGCAATTTGTCGCGAAATTAAAATCAGTCCTAGGCAACTGATCGATTTTTGCGAAAAACACGAGTTAAGCAAGTTTGTATTGGATTTCAAAAATCCGATTATTGATAACCTGTATTTACGAAATTACTTTGCCGATACGCATAGAGTTTTAGAAACCAGCCAATGCGCTCTGGAACAATCGACTTGTCTGGCTTTGTTTGTGAATCGGTTTTTGCAGCAAGTGACAGGTAATCATTACCGTTGCCCGCCACTATTAAAGCCTTCGAAAGTGAAAGTATCCGTTGAATATTTGCGGACTTTTTATAATCGAAATATTTCGCTGAACGAACTTTCGGAAATCACTAAATCGAATCCGTTTGTGCTGTTAAGAAATTTTAAAAAATGCTTGGGAATTACGCCACACGAATATCTGCAAGCGTATCGAATTATCCAAGCCAAAAAGTTTATTGTTACCGGATTCGCATTAACCGATGTGGCGATATTGTGCGGTTTTGCCGATCAAAGCCATCTAAACCGCGTGTTTAAAAGAAAAGTTGGAGTAACACCGGGCCAATTTCGAAACGTTTAATCGAGATTGTTTACCTGCCGAATTACTGTCATTTGTACGGTAAAACTGTCATAGGTTTTGTAGCGATTTTCCTACGGACACCGCCATTTTTCACTTTGTATTTTGTTTACAGGAGAGATATTAAACCATTTTATTTATACGTTAATTTTTAAGAAAAAAGTCAATATTGTTCAATACCCAAGTCTTAGAACTTGGTCAAATGCAAGTCCGTGAATTCTGACCTAAGCAATCTAGTTTAAAGGAGCAATCAATGAGCGCAGCCACCGAAAAACTTATTACCCCCGATAATTGTGCGTTTATATTTATCGATCATCAACCACAAATGGCTTTTGGCGTCACCAATATCGACCGCCAATTACTCAAGAACAACGCTGTCGCGATGGCCAAAACGGCCAAGTTGTTCAATATTCCTACCGTTCTCACCGCCGTCGAAACCGAATCATTCAGCGGCTATATTTGGCCCGAGTTGATGGATGTGTTGCAGCAGGACCCGATCGAACGTTCCAGCATGAATAGCTGGGAAGACGAGGCCTTCGTCGCCGCCGTTAAAAAGACCGGACGGAAAAAATTGGTGATGGCCGCGTTATGGACGGAAGCTTGTCTGATCTTCCCAACCATCTGCGCGCTGGCGGAAGGCTTCGAAGTCATCATGAATACCGATGCCTCGGGCGGTACTTCGCTAGAAGCGCACAACGCCGCCATCAGGCGCGCCGAACAACATGGGGCGGAGTCAATCACCTCGCTACAGGTACTCTTGGAACTGCAACGCGATTGGAGTCGTAAAGAAACCTATGTCGGCACAACGGATATTGCCCGCGAACATTTTGGCGCGTACGGCATGGGTATCGACTACGCGGCTAGCCTGGTGCACGACTATGGGCAACGCGCCAAATATCCGCACAAAGTTAATCAATAAACGGCGGCGGATTGAATGCGTTTCCCTGATAAATTCAGTTGATGAGGTGCGTGGCATATGAATCCTTCTAGCCCGGAGACCATTTTATTTAATGGCAAAATCACGACATTGGATCCTGCTCAGCCGGAGGTCAGCGCGATCGCCATCGCCGCCGGCAAAGTGCTTGCGTTAGGCTCGGATGCACAGATCCAGGTGATGGCGACCACCGATACCGTCGCCATTGATTTGCACGGTAAACGGGTCCTGCCGGGCTTGAACGACTCGCACCTGCATTTGATTCGCGGCGGCTTGAATTACAACATGGAACTGCGCTGGGAAGGTGTCGGTAGCATCGCCGATGCCTTGGCCATGCTGCAGCTGCAAGCAGCCAGAACGCCGGCACCGCAATGGGTGCGGGTGGTTGGCGGCTGGAGCGAGTTTCAATTTAAAGAAAGGCGGATGCCGACCCTGGCGGAAATCAACGCCGTTTCGCCGGATACGCCGGTGTTTATCCTGCATCTCTATGATCGGGCGTTATTGAACGGCGCCGCGCTGCGTGCCGCCGGCATCGGTAAAGACACCCCCGATCCGCCGGGCGGCAAAATTCAGCGCGACGCCAACGACAATCCCACCGGGATGTTGATTGCCGAACCCAATGCGATGATTTTGTATTCGACCTTGGCCAAGGGTCCGAAATTACCGCTGGAGGATCAAATCAACTCCACCCGGCATTTCATGCGCGAGTTGAATCGCTTGGGTGTGACCAGTTGCATCGATGCCGGCGGCGGTTTTCAAAATTACCCGGACGACTATCAGGTGATCGAACAACTGCATGCTGACGGACAGATGACCGTGCGCATCGCCTACAACTTGTTTACCCAAAATAAGGGCGGTGAGCTGGCGGATTTTCAGAAATGGGCCGGTGTTGTCAAACCCTACAGCGGCGACAGTTACTTTCGCCAGAATGGCGCGGGCGAGATGCTGGTGTTTTCCGCCGCCGATTTCGAGGATTTTCTGCAACCCCGCCCGGACATGGCGGCCAGCATGGAAAAAGAGCTGGGCGACGTGGTTCGGTTTTTGGTGGAGAATCGCTGGCCGTTCCGGCTGCATGCTACTTACGAAGAAACCATCGACCGGGCGCTGGACGTATTCGAGGCGATTGATCGCGACACCCGTTTCGACGATTTGCGTTGGTTTTTCGACCATGCCGAAACTGTCAGCGATAAAAATTTGGCGCGCATCAAGAAATTGGGCGGCGGCATTGCGGTACAGCACCGCATGGCCTTTCAAGGCGAATATTTTGTAGACCGCTACGGTAAAAAGGCAGCCGAGCATACACCGCCGCTGCGAAAAATGTTGGAAATGGGCATCCCGGTGGGTGGCGGCACCGATGCCACGCGGGTTGCCAGCTTTAATCCCTGGGTCTCTTTGTATTGGCTAGTGACAGGCAGAACGGTCGGCGGGTTGCCGCTCTACGGCGAAAGCAATTGCCTGGAACGCGAGGAGGCCTTGCGTCTGTGGACTAGCGGTAGCGCCTATAAATCGAACGAAGAGACCGTAAAAGGTGCGTTGTCGCCTGGCATGTATGCCGACCTGATCGTGACATCGCACGATTTCATGACCGTCGCCGACGAGACCATCAAGGCCATTAGCTCGCTGCTGACCATGGTGGGCGGGCGGATTGTTTACGCGGCGGATGATTTTAGCCGGTTCGATACGCCGTTGCCGCCAGCCAGTCCCGATTGGTCGCCGGTGCGCTACTTTGGCGGCCATCAAACGCCGCAAACGCATTATGCGTTACTGGCCGCTTCATGCGCAGCGCACACCTGTGCGATTCACGGCCATCGCCCAGGCCACGATGGCAAGCTGTCGCGCTGGTTGGGGCTGGATAATGCTGGAAAACAAGCGCAGTTTGACAATCCGTGGGCACTGGGCTGCGGCTGTTTTGCCTACTGATAGCGGCTAGCCTTCATGCGATAACGCAAAAGAGGACATTGCCAATGAAATCCGGACTCATGCCATTGGCCTTTTCGCTGATTAGCACCGCAGGGATCGCGCAAGCGTCCGAGCCGGGTTTTAACAGCAACCGCTGGCAGGAAAATTACCAATACCTTGCCCAGCAAACTCGGCGGAGCAGCTATAAATCGCTCAAATACCTGCCGTTGACCGGCGACCGCGAGGACGTGTATTTATCCTTGGGCGGAAATTTTCGGGAACGTTTCAATAGCTACGACAACGATTTGTTCGGACTGAAAACACGCGCCGACGGCCAGCAATTTTTGCATCGCTTTTTGCTGCACGCCGATCTGCATGTCACCGAACACTTGAGGGCCTTTGTGCAATTGGCCAGCTATCTGTCTAATAACCTAGGTCTGCAGCAAGGGCCTTTGGATAACGATAGCGCTGATTTGCAGCAGGGTTTTATCGACTTGCATTTTCAAGCCTTGACCGCTCGAGTGGGGAGGCAAGAGTTTGCGCTGGGTTCGTCCCGTTTGATCAGCGTACGTGAAGGCCAAAATGTGCGGCGGGCATTCGATGGCGTGCGACTCTCGCTAAAGAACGACTATCTGGACCTGGATGCGTTCGGTTTTGAAGAAGTGGCGATAAAACCGGCGACTTTCGACGACCAGGGAAATACTCAAGAAAAACTCTGGGGGCTGAACAGCAAATGGTCGTTCAAGCCGACCGATGCCGAAATCTATTACATTGGCCTGCAACGCAAAGAAGCCCATTATCAAAATACGGTTGCCGACGAATCCCGCCATTCGTTCGGCAGCCGCGTGTTCGGCAAGCGGTTTGGCTGGGACTGGAATTTTGAAGGTATTTATCAACTCGGCAGTTTTGGACCGTTGACTATCAATGCCTGGACCGCGGCATCCAACACCGGGTATACCTTTGCCACTCCAAGCTGGCGACCGCGTTTGGGTTTAAGCGCTAATATTGCCAGTGGCGACAGGAATGCAAAAGACCGGCAGTTGAATACGTTTAATCCCTTATATCCCAATCTGTCGTATTTTGAGGAAGCGGCGATACTGGCGCCGCAGAATTTTTTTAATGTGATGCCGAATCTCTCCTTGCAGCCTCTGCCCAGCGTCCGGCTATCTGTCGATTGGAATTTTTACTGGCGCTTGTCAAACAACGATGCGGTTTATACGCGTGGACTTAATCCGTTGGAACAGACGCTAGGCGCCAATGGTCGATTTGTCACCCAAGCCCTTTCTAGCAATATAGAGTGGGAAATCGATAAGCATTTTTCGCTTGGTCTGAGTTACAGCCATTTTTTTGCGGAACAGGTGATTACCGAAGCGGGAGGACGGGATACCGACTACGTCCGTACCCAATTCAATGCAGTATTCTAAAAACAGGTTCCGTTGCAGTTGATTGATGCAATTGCCGGTGAGTTTGCCCCATAATCGGGGCAATTTCTCCGGCTTTTACGACTAAGTTAATTTATGGCTATCGATTCATCCGCCTTGCTGTCCCAACCTTTCCTATTCTTTGAAACGCCAATATTTACGCTGGGTACGCAATCGGTCAATGTCATTTGGTTGGCTAAATTCGCGCTGTGTTTAGGGCTGATGCTGTTGGTGGTCCGCTGGATACGCCATATTCTAAATACCCGCTTGTTGGTCGGCCTGGTTGTCAACGAAGGCGATCGCAAACTGATCGCCAATCTCGCCAGCTTTACGCTGTTGGCGGTTGGTATCGTAGTGACCATGCAAGTCATGGGCATCAAATTCGAGACACTGGCGTTCATTTTCGGCGGCCTGGGAGTCGCGGTCGGCTTTGGCTTGCAAGACATCACCAAGAACATTGCCAGCGGCATTACCCTGATGAGCGAACGCAAACTAAAAGTGGGCGATCTTATTTATTTTGCCGGTGGCGAAGGACGCATCCGGGATATTTTTCTGCGCTCGACCGTGATTACGTCGTTCCAAGGTTCGGAACTGATCATTCCCAATGTTCAGCTCACCAACAATATAGTGGAAAAATGGGGGTATCAAGCCAAGCGTGGGCGGGTTGAAATTCCGCTTGTGGTCGAACAGCACAGCAATCTGGTATTGGTGACCGAGTTGTTATTGAAAGCCGCCGGCCAGGAACCTAATGTCCTAAGCGATCCGGCACCCAAAGCCTTGCTTCAGGGGTTTGGCGATATCGGGTTGAATTTCGAACTTTGGGTTTGGACCGATCATATCGATCAACGTAGTCTGATCAGAAGCGCGTTAAACTTTCGGATTGAGTACTTGTTTCGACTGCATGCTATTAAAATTCCCTATCATCCGACGAATAACCGGAACCTTTACCCGGCCACGGATGCGGCCACCAACCCGATCAACGGTTCGCCGGAAGCGGCGAGCATGCCGTCCATACACAATGCCCTCATTGAGCTACCTTATTTTCAGTATTTCGATGAACTGGAAATACGCGAACTGATAGAACAGGGCTCGCCGCGTTATTTCAATCCTGGCGACATTTTGGTTAAACAGGACGAATACTTTCCATTTTTCTGCGTCATGCTCAAAGGCGAGGTCGATGCGATATTCGAGAACGAGAAAGTCAGTCAACGCTTGTTTAGCCTGCAACATCGCGATTTTTTCGGCGAACTGCCCTTGCTTTTGAAGATTCCCTATCCGACATCGATGCGCGCCGTCGGCGAAGTTGTTTTGTTTACAATACCTGAGGATTGCTTTGCGGACCTGTTAAGCCGTTATCCGCGAATCAAGGCCGCGGTTAGCGAAGAAATGCTGAAGCGGCAGGAATACATTCAACTCTGTCAATCGTCGTTGAAAAAGATGGGTTTGCTCCCCGAAGAATTCGACAAGAATCCGGTCACATGGCTAAAAAGCCGGCTCATGAAGCTGTGGGGGAATTGATCTTCTCCATTTTTGCAGACAAGCCGTAATCTCGGTTGTTGCTGGGGCTCGGATCATGCAATATGCCTAACCCCCGCGCCGGATAGAAGAAGCGTTTTTTCAAGTCCGGGCCGATGAGGTTTTCGCCGAGCGCTTCGCGCGTAAAAATGAAGGCGATGCCGCGATTGCCTAATTGCTCCGCCACGTAGCCGAAAGTGTGCAAAGGATCGGAATCGCCCATGGTATGCGCGTCTCCTGGGGACAAAATGCACGCCAATTCGACCCGCACCCCATACCGAAATCACGGCATCGGTCACTTCCAGTAGTCAGCGGGGGCAATTTTCTATTGGGTCACCATAGGCATCGTTTCTTTTATTGGTGTTGTCCGGTAAAAACGGGTCTAACAGATAGCCATTGGCGCCGTGAGTTTCCACGCCGTCAAAACCGGCACGTTTGGCGTTTTCCGCTCCCTTGCGGTAAGTCTCGACGATACCTGGAATTTGCCATTGAGATAATCCGAATGCGAAACCCGGCCTAGATGCCAAAGCTGTAGAAAAATTCGGCCGCCGGCGGCGTGAACGGCTCGGGTGACCTTGGTCCAGCCGTCGATTTGTTCTTCCGACCAAATGCCGGGTGTGTCGGGATAGCCCAAGCCTTGCGCGGAGACGCTGGTGGCCTCGCTTATCATCAGTCCGGTTTTCACTAATTATGTCACCCGACACTTGGCAATAATCTTAGCGCCAATCGTCAATGGTTTAAGGAAAACCGCACTGACCCGGGTATCGTTAAAAATAAGACGCCTCTATAATCCGCTCTGGTATCCATCGCCCAACCAGCGCCAGCAGCCCTTCACTGCCTTGATTCATCGCGGATGTCCAGCATCAGGTGGGCAAGACGATTGCCGGCTTCAATCAAAGGATGGATCACAAAATTGGCGCCCGATTTTAATAATTGCTGCTCTTCCACACCGTGATAACAAATACTGCTGATTTGCCCAGTGAAACCGCGTTTTCTAAGCTGAGCCACCGCGGTCAAGCGCACATCGAATGCCGGTACCGTCAGGATGATGCCTTTAACTTTATGCAGGGGTAAACCGCTCCATAATTCGGTGTCCTCGGCGTCGCCGTAGACCACCCGCCGGCCGGCGGCAAGATGATATTCCAATACCGTGGGATCGGAATCCAAGCCAACTACGCGCTGATCCTGTTTGCACAAGGTCTTGTAGACAACACCGCCAGTCCGGCCCATACCGATCACCAGCCATCCGGCAGCACCGAACGAGTCGGGCAAGCGGTCGGGATGCTCGGATTTTCGTTCCAAACGTACCAATACCGGCTCCATCCAAGAGAATAACCGATGAGAATAACGATTCAACGGCGCGGCAATCGCCAGTGAGCCGGCCACCGCCAAACTGATAATGGCATTCCATTCAGCCGGCAACAGTTGGGCTTTTACAACGGCGCCGGTGGTAATCAGCGCAAACTCGCTATAAGTCATCAAAGCCAAGGACGATACGAAGGCGGTGCGCGCCCTGAGTCCGGCCACCACAAATAAACCAAAGAACAGCGCACCTTGCAGCGGCAACAAAACCAGTAATTGCAAGGCGTCTATGATCTGCTCGCGGTTCGGTAAGTCGCTGACGCCAATCTGCAAGAAAAACGCGACCAAAAACAGCTCTTTCAAGCCCCACAGCCTATCGCTTAACTCCTTGATCATGGGATGATTCGCCAACATGATGCCGGTCAACAAGGCACCGATGTCGGCGGCAATGCCTACGCTTTCCGCCGCCACGCCGCCGGCCAAGGCCAACGTCACGCCCAGCAACAGCTTCAGTTCAGACGAACGGCTGACCGACAGTACGCGATGCGCAATGGGCCGCAACAGCGGTAATAACAATAAAGCCAGCGCCCAAGGCGTCGGCTGTTTGCCTTCGGCGAGCGCCAGCAGCCCTATCGCCACGATGTCTTGCAAGATCAGGATACTCATCACATCCCGGCCGTGCAGCGACGACAACTCGCCGTTATCTTCCAGCACCTTAAGAGCCAACACGGTGCTGGAAAACGCCAAACTGATACCCAGCACCAAGCCGCCGGTCATATGCTCGTCCAGCCAAAAAAATACCAAAGCGGAAGTCATCGCCATTAACAACAAATGCGAGCCGCCGACGCTAAGCACCTCTCGGCGAATCAGCGAACTGGGCTTGAGCTTCAAGCCGACAGAAAACAACAGTAATTCGATACCGATATCGGCCAGATGATGAAGATCGGGCAACACCGCGATGCCCAAGGCATGCAACACATAACCGGCTACCAAGTAACCGACCAGCGGCGGAAAAGTCAGGCGGCTGGCTACCAAACCAGCCATATATGCCGTGCTAATCCAGATTAATTCCATCATATCCATCAACCAAAATAATAACGCCGTTTAAACTATTGGGATCGTAACCTGTTTTAAAAGCTTTCCGGTCATTTTTTCCGGCTGCGGCGGTTAAACGATGCCCTTTGAGTATATTTCCCTAGCCGAATAGCTTAAACCAGCGCAGCGCTCTAAATTGAGATGCCGGATTGCCGGGGCTATAAAATAGCCGGTAAATGCAACTTGCAGCCACAAACCAGCTATAGGAGCATCGGCTTGCGCCAAATAGTGGATAGCCTTGGTTAAATCATTCCCAGCAATGAACGGTAAAAACATGGAATCAGCAGCAATCTACCGACAACAAGGGCATCTGATCGTCAAAGCGCTTTTCAGCCCCTCGGAAGTCGATGCCTTGAGCAAAATCGTCGATCGAATTCATGGGCAATGGCTAAACGAAAACCGTAGCAGTTATATCGAACAACGGCTGGTCAACATGCATTCGCTGACCCATCCGCGTTATTTCGAACAACACCCCGCCGAAAGGCTGCGCTTCTTTCAACTCCTTAGTGCCAAACAGCTGACGACACTGTTAGTCGATCTGTTTGGCCAAGACCTTTATTTTCACAATACCCAGCTTTTCTTCAATCCTTACCAAAACAGTCGCCTACCCTATTGGCACCGGGATATGCAATACAGCCCGATTGACGATGCCGATTTGCAAGCCGAGCAGCCCAATATGCTGGCTTTGCATATTCGGATACCGCTGTTGCCGGAAACCGGCATCGAACTGATACCCGGCTCCCACCAACGCTGGGATACCGAACTGGAAAGAAATGTCAGACTGGAACTTAATGGCCACACAAACAGCGAGTCACTGCCAAACTCAGTGCTAATCGGCCTGGAACCCGGCGATATTTTGATTTTTGACGCGCAAATGTTGCACCGTGGTAATTACCAGCTAAATCCTTGCAGAAAAGCCCTGGATCTTTGCGTCGGCAGGCCGCATCGACTTACCTTGCCATACCTTGATGGCGACAATCTGCCGACTTCTGCCGAACTGGAAGCAATCGAGAACCGGCAATGGTACAAACTGGCCCGCACTATGCTGATAGAGCCCCGACAAAAACAGGCAGATTGACTCCGATATGAACCTGGCAGCAAACAATTACGATTTTTTTGCCCGAGTGGGTTTGATATTCCAAGAACTGGGCATTCCAGACGACTTGCCCACAACCAGAAACTTGGTCATCTGGCCGGAACCAACCACCTTGATCACAGCCGAGGTATCGGCCAACGGCCGGGTATTTCAGTTGACGCCCCAGGCAAGCGAAGTCTGGCGGGCGCTGAAAACCGCAGCAGCCAACGATGGTGTCGCGCTACAAATGGTATCGGCATTCCGCAGTGTGGAGTATCAAGCGACCATCATACGCCGCAAACTTGAACGAGGACTGACCTTGCAGCAGATTCTCACCGTCAACGCCCCGCCCGGTTACAGCGAGCATCACAGCGGTTGCGCAATCGACATCGGCAGCCCGGATTGTCCCGATCTCGGCGAAGCATTTGAAAACACCGAAGCCTACCGCTGGTTGTCAAGCAATGCAGAACGGTTCGACTTGTATTTGTCTTTTCCAAGGAATAACGAATACGGCTACGTGTACGAGCCCTGGCATTGGCGTTATCACGGTGATGACAAGGCCTAAAAAGGATCTGCCGGGGAACGACCTATAAATTATACTGCTTGCATTGCAAATTTCGGCGCCGCCAATAGACCGATGAAACATCCAGAATTTCCACTAATCGACGACTTGATCTACCTCAATCACGCAGCAGTGGCCCCCTGGCCGAAACGCACCAGCGCGGCGGTGATTCAATTTGCCGAACAAAACAGCCGGTTCGGCTCGCACTACTATTTGGACTGGTTGAAAAAGGAAAACGGAATCCGCCGCCAATTGCAGGCCCTACTCAATGCGCCCTCAGCCAACGATATTGCGTTGGTGAAAAACACCTCGGAAGCCTTGTCCTTCGTAGCCTTTGGCTTACCCTGGCAGGCCGGCGACAACATCGTCTCCAGCAACGAGGAATTTCCCTCCAACCGCCTGCCCTGGCAAGCTCTGGCCGAGCGCGGCGTGGCATTTCGAGAAGCCGATTTGCATAGCGCCCAAACGCCGGAAGACGCCTTGTTTGCGCTGGTGGACGGTAATACCCGTTTGCTGACCATCAGCTCCATCCAGTTCGCCTCCGGCTTACGTATGGATTTGGAACGTATCGGCGAGTTTTGCCGGCAACGTGGCATCTTGTTTTGTATCGACGCGATTCAAAGCTTGGGCGCGGTGCAATTTGATGTGCAGGCCTATCACGCCGACTTCGTGATGGCCGACGGCCATAAGTGGCTGTTCGGTCCGGAAGGCCTGGGGGTGTTTTATACCCACCCGGCGGCCCGCGACCGGCTCAAGCTCAGCCAATACGGCTGGCATATGATGAAAGACACGCATAACTACGAAAACCTGCCCTGGGAGATCCACCCCGGCGCCCGCCGTTTCGAATGCGGCAGTCCGAATATGTTGGGGATTCACGCCTTGTCCGCCAGCTTATCTTTATTGTTGGAAACTGGCATGCCGACCGTCGAGGCCCTGGTTCTGGAACGTAGTGACTACCTGCGCGAGGCCATTAGCGCCAACGCCGAGCTGATTTTGCTGTCCGAGCGGCACAGCCGTTTGCAGTCCGGCATCGTCAACTTCAAACACCGGCACATAGACAACGACGTGCTCTATAAACATTTGCAAAAAAATGGCGTAGTTTGCGCCTTACGGGGCGGCGGGATTCGCTTTTCAGCGCATTTTTATAATACGCTGGCGGAATTGGACCGGGCGCTGGCGCTGGCCACAGCCGTTTCCGAATAGGCATTTGCAGCAACGATCTTATTGATAGCCTTTGGGAATAAGACGGGCCGAAAGTCACAGCCCATCGCGTTGCAGAGACTTCCGCAGCATCGGTGCGCGCTACCAGCCACCGCGAGAGCATCCTAAAACGTTCCTGCCGTATATTAAAATCCCTGGAACGCTTATTGCCATATGGCGAGCGCACCTTAGCAAATCGGGAAGGCAAGGCCAGCAGGTTCTGCTGTGCAGCTAAAAGAATCGGCAGTACCGCCAGAGGCGCCGAGAATACCTTCCGGATAGTTTTATACACCAACGGCTTCGGTGACTGCCCGGTCGCGGCCATTGGACCGGTAGTCGGCGTTATTTGATGGGCTAATATTCAGGCGTATAACCGCACAAAGCTATGGCGATACAAACGGCTTTTAGGCGCAAGGCTTTTTCAATTTAGCGGTGTAAGGCCGGGCCAATGGGCGTAGCCGTATTGCCCGCACGTTGGCTATCAAACATTCTACAAAACCGGTGGTCGGTAAATTGGGTACAGGAGTGAAAGGCATATGCAAAATCATGTGGTTACACTCATCATCTTGGTGATTGCTTTGGCGTTTTATTTTGCTGGATACTCCGGTATCGGCAATATCGCGTTCATTGTGGGTGGTCTATTCGAATTGTGGTTTTGGATTCGCTTGCGCAGTGAAAAAACGCCGAAATCTGCGGAGCCGCCCGACAAGTACTGAGCCCTCCATTATCGTTGTATCCCACTTGATAATTATTGCGCCCGTTGCTCATATCGGGCGGCAAGTCATGGGAATATCTAAAAATCAAAAAATCTCCTTCTCCCTACCCCTTTGTGCAGTGTCTACAAAAAATCGGTTTCGTTAGACTGAAGCCTTTATGAAGTCCTCACGTCAATTAATTAGGAGAGACGAGCGGATTTACATGAGTCAATTGCGGCAAAAGCTGGAAAGCGATCCGACTCAGCCCAAATACCTGCTGACCGAGTCGGGCGTGGGGTATCGATTTAAAGTGGGCTGAGCCTGATGATCGAGGTGCGGAGAACCGAATCAATATCCAACTTCTACCCGGTTTCTACCGTGCTGTTTAGCTTGATACATCGCGGCGTCGGCACGTTTGATTAAGGATTCGGGGCTATCGCTACCTTTTAAGGCAGCAATGCCCAAACTTGCCGTCAGATTCAACACGTCCATGCCATAGGCCAAGGTATGCGATTCAATGTCGGCACGGATGCGTTCAGCTATCACCGTGGCGCCGTCGATGTCGGTATCGCTCAGCAAGATCACAAACTCTTCGCCGCCGTAACGAAACACCGCATCGCTACCGCGCACGCTGTCTTTCAACCAGCCGGCCAATGAAGACAGCGCCAAATCGCCGCAACCGTGCCCGTAATCGTCGTTGATATGCTTGAAGTGATCGACATCCACAAAAATCACCGACAAATGCTGCGAATTACGATGTGCACGTTTGATCTCGCGCAGCAAACAGTCGTTAAACGCCGTGCGGTTATTGGTTTTGGTCAACGGATCGGTAAACGCCATTTTCAATGCTTGTTGAAACAAGGTGGCATTTCTCAATGGGTAAATCAGGCAACACAACAGACTTTCCAGCATTTTCAACTCGTCTTTGTTGAAACGATTGCTGCGGGTCAATTTCAACTCGCCCAGCTGTTGCTCTTCAACTTTCAAGGCATAGTTGCAAGAATGACGGGCCATCACGCCGCGTTTGAACTCCAAATCGAACTCTTCGTTGATATATTCAACGCCGTTGTGCGGAATGGTATTTTGAATTTTATTGCAGAAAATGCTGATCAGTTCGTTGAATTCCAATGTGGTCTGCAAAGCACTACTGATATCGTAATGATGCAAATTGACAGCGGTTGAGGCTTCAAAGGTTTTATTACTGACTATCGCTAAATCGGCTGCTTTATCTTTCATGACGGTTCCCCGAGTCTTGAATCAAACTTCAAGGGGAATAAAGCCAATAGCGTGCCAATTAATTTTTAACTTGTAAATACAAATACTTAATAACAAACAACCGCAAACTTTTTCAGCAAGCGGCAATTTTCCGCCGCTTAGCTGCCGCCGTATGGCTTTGCCGACTTTTAAAACAAACCCAACTGCACCTGCGCCACTTCCGACATCATTTCCCGCGACCAAGGCGGATCTAAAACCACTTCGACATCAACCGAACTAACGCCGGGCAAGGCGCGGATGCATTTCTCGACATCGCTTTGGATGACCGGACCCATGCCACAACCCGGCGCGGTCAAGGTCATTTGCACGTGCACATCGTTGCCGCCATCGGCATTGGGCTTGGCGCTGCAATGGTAAACCAAACCCAAATCGACGATATTGACCGGAATTTCCGGGTCATAGACGGTTTTCATCACTTCCCAGCAATTCTTTTCGACGGCTTTGCTGTCGGTTTCCGACACCAAGGTGTGCAAATGCTGAGTTTCCTTGCCCAAGGCATCAGCATCGATACCGGCGATTCGCACCATATGGCCGTAATCGGTCACCACGGTGTAATTGCTGCCCAAAGCCTGATGTATCGTGACTTCCTGGCCTTTATTCAAGGTGCCGTGGTTGCCGTCCGGAATGGTGACGATGTTGACGTCGCGGGTTAAAAATACAACTTCTCTGTCTGCCATAAGTGTCTTAAGGTTTAAAAGTTTGGGCGTCAATAATTTGACCGGTGTTGCCGATACTGGCATCGCTAAATAGGTAAACATACAGCGGATCGAGGCTGCTCATGCTCGGTAGCTTGGTCTTATCTTCGGCCGGGTAAGCTCTCTTCCGCAACGGCGAATCCACCGGCCCCGGCACCAGAGTATTAACACGGATTTTTTGTCCTGCTTCCAGTTCGGCAGCCAGAATGCCGGCGAAGCCTTCCAGCGCGATTTTCGCTACACCGTATGCACCGGAATAAGCCTGAACTTTGCGCGCGGACGAATCGGAGATGAACACGATGGAAGCGTGCTCGCTACGTTGCAGCAATGGCAACAACACCCGGCATAACAAGAAAGGCGCGCTAAGATTGACGTTTAAGGCATGCCCCCAATCCTTGGTTTTGTAATTGGCGATGGGGCTGTAGGCGCTAAATTCCACCGCCGCATGCAATACACCATGCAAAGCGCCGTAACGCTGCGCTATCGCCTCGGCCATTTCTTCGTATTGCGCTTCGCTGGCGCCGGCCAGATCGAAGGGATACATCACCGGTTCCGGACCACCGGCAGCTGAAATCGCATCGTAGATTTTTTCCAGCTTGGGAATGCTTTTATCCAGCAGAATGATTTGCGCGCCCTGTTTGGCTAAAGCCAGGGCCGCCGTGCCGCCCAGGCCGCCGCCGGCACCAGTGATGAGTAAAACCTTATTGCTTAATGACATAAATTAGCGTGTATCCATTCCATCAATTGTGGCGGTTGTTCTATTAAGGCGTCGGCCCCCCAGGTATGGGGTTGGTCGTCGCTTTGCAAATAGCCGTACAAGGCCGCCAGGGTTTTCATATTCGCTCGCTTACCGGCCGTGATGTCATGTATGGCATCGCCTATATACACGCAATTTTCCGGCGCCACGCCGGCTTGGCGGCAGGCGGCCAGCATCGGTTCGGGATGCGGCTTGCTGTTGGCTGTGGTGTCGCCGCTAATAATGCACGCGGCCCGCTCGCTAAGTTGCATCGCATCCATCAAGGGCACGGTAAAACGGGTTTTTTTATTGGTGACTACGCCCCACTTCAAGCCCAGCTGTTCTATAGCCTCCAAGCTATCGGTAATGCCCTGAAAGAAGCGGCTGTGTTCGGCGATATTCTGTTCGTAGCTGTCCAGCATGAACGCCAGCATCTGTTGGGCCAAATTGTCATCCACTGACACGCAATGCCTGATCATCGGCATAGCACCGTGAGAAATGAAGGGCCGTACCGTTGCCGCGGGCGCTTCCGAAAAGCCATGGGCCAGCAGCGTCTTGTTCAAGCAGGCAATCAAATCCGGTGCTGTATCGACCAAGGTACCGTCGAGGTCAAACAATACGCAATCCAGTTTAAATCCGGTCATGCTCGTTTTACTCAGGACGCTGAAACGCAGCGATGTAATTGACGCCGATGTCGTTACCCAAACTAAAACGCTTGCTGAATGGGCTGTATTCGATACCGACCATCCCTTGTAACTCAAGCCCCACGCTTCTGGCCATCTGCCCCAACTCGGAAGGTTTGATAAAGGTTTTATAGTCGTGCGTGCCTTTGGGCACCATTTTCAGCACATGTTCAGCCGCGACGATTGCCAGCAACCAGGCTTTTGGCACCCGGTTCAATGTCGAGAAAAACACCATGCCACCAGGCTTAACCAGCGTCGCACAGGCAGCAATGATGGAAGCGGGATCGGGCACATGTTCCAGCATTTCCATACAGGTGACATGGTCGAAACCGGCCGGCTCTTCCTCGGCTAGTTGTTCGGCGCTGATTTTCCGGTAACTGGCGTTGACGCCGGTTTCCAGGCCATGCAAATCGGCAATATCCAGCAAGTCTTCGCTTAAATCGACACCCAAGGCATCCGCACCGGCTTTCGCTAAGCCTTCGGTAAGAATCCCGCCGCCGCAACCGACATCCACTACCCGCTTGCCTTGCAAATCGGCGTATTGCTGAATGAACTGCAAGCGCAAAGGATTCACGTCGTGCAAGGTTTTAAACTCGCCGTTCGGGTCCCACCAACGCTCAGCCTGCGAGCCGAACTTATGAATTTCATGGGGATGTACGTTTTCTTTCGCTGTCATAATGCCAACCTGTTCATGAGGCTATAGTTTACTGTATTACTAGGTTATTCGTCATGCGCCAACTTCCGGCCCTGCTTTTGAACTCAGCGCAACGGCTTAAATGGCCTTTAGCACGGCTTCTGGGCGGCTAATAAAATAGCGGTTAATTCGATGGATGTTCTTGCAGGCGCTCTTGCCAAAGCGTGACTTTTTGTCGCAGAGCCGGGACATCAAACGAGGTCAATTCGCGCTTGCGCAGTAATTGTTTACCGTTAACCCAGACATCGGTGACTTGGTGCCGACCGGCGGCATAGACGATCTGCGCCAGCGGATTGAACAAGGGTTGAGTTTCCAGTTCGCTTAAATCTATGGCCACCACGTCGGCAGCTTTACCGATAACCAGTGAACCGATTTCAGCGTCCAAACCCAAGGCCTTGGCGCCGTTAATAGTCGCCATTTCCAACGCAGTCGTCGCCGATACCGCGCTGGCATCGCCTGCTACACCCTTCCCTAGCAAGGCGGCGGTACGCATTTCCGACAGCATATCCAAATCGTTATTGCTGGCCGCGCCGTCGGTACCCAAGGCCACATTAATGCCTGCCGCCAGACACTCCGCCACCGGACAAAAACCGCTGGCCAATTTTAAATTGGATTCCGGGCAATGCACGATGTGACCGCCGGTCTCCGCGTAAAACCGGATGTCTTCGCTAGACAATTGCGTCATATGCACCGCGATAAAGGATGGCGTCAGCAAACCCAGCTCATGCAAACGCTGTAGCGGCGTTTGGCTGTTTTTACTTTTTTGCTCGTCGACTTCATGCGCGGTTTCGTGCAGATGCATGTGCACGGTCAGATTCATCTCGTCGGCATAGGTAATCACGTTACGTAAAGGCCCGTCCGACACGGTATACGGCGCGTGCGGTGCGAACGAGGTGCTGATCAAGGTTTCATGCCGGAGTTGCTCGTGCAACGCCAAGCCCTTGGTCAGATAGGCGTCCGCGTTTTCCGCCCATACGGTCGGAAAATCGAACACGATCAAACCGATATTGGCGCGTATGCCGTGTTGTATGGCTTGTTGCGCGACGATTTCCGGAAAAAAATACATGTCATTGAAACAGGTCGTGCCGCAGCGCAGCATTTCGGCAATCGCCAGATCGGTGCCATCTCTGACAAACGCTTCGCTGACCCATTTTTGCTCGGCCGGCCAGATATGGTTTTGCAGCCAGTCCATCAGATGCAGGTCGTCGGCAATTCCGCGCAGCAAGGACATCGCGGCGTGCGTATGGCAGTTAATCAAACCCGGAATCAGCGCATGCCGTTCCAGCACTTCGACATGCCGCGCTTGGTACTTTGCAATTGCCTGCTCGGTCGGTAACAAATCGACAATTCGGCCGTCATCTATCACAAGACTGGCGTACTCATAGATTGCGGACGCCGGCTCAACCGGTATAATCCAACGGGCTTGAATGAGAAGGTCGACCAGCATGGGTTCTCCCGATATGCAAAGCGGCAATTATACCTCGTTAGCGGGCTTGCTCGCCTGCGGAGAAACTTGTTGTGGCCCAGGCTATTTCACCTGCACCCTATGGACGGCCAGATCTTTATGAGCAACAACCAAACTGTCGCAACTACGACTATCCTGATTGTGGACGACACGCCGGAAAACATCGCGACCCTTGGCGATCTCCTTAAGCCCAACTACAACTTGCGTGTCGCTATCAACGGCCCGCGCGCGCTGGCCTCCGCCAACTCCGATCCACGCCCCGATTTAATTTTGCTGGACGTCATTATGCCGGAAATGGACGGTTATACGGTGCTGAGTCGCCTACGCGAAAACCCGCATACCGCCGAAATACCGGTCATTTTTGTCACTGCTTTGGACGCCACGGACGATGAAACTCTGGGCCTGGCACTCGGTGCAGCCGACTACATCACCAAACCCCTGCGGCCCGCCATCGTGTTGGCACGCGTGCGCAGCCAACTGGAATTAAAGCAGGCCCGCGACCGGATGCGCGATCAAAACCTCTGGCTGGAAGCCGAAGTGGCGCGCCGCATGAAACAAAATCAACTGATTCAAGATGCCAGCATGCGCGCCCTGGCCAGCCTGGCGGAAACCCGCGACAACGAAACCGGCAATCACATTCTGCGGACGCAAGGCTACGTTGAGGTATTGTGCCAAGAATTGGCGCGCATGCATCACCCGGAAATTCGCGACGCACACTGCATCGAGCTAATCACCAAAGCAGCGCCGTTGCACGACATAGGCAAAGTCGGCATCCCCGATCAGATTCTATTAAAGCCCGGTAAATTGACCGAAGACGAATGGACCATCATGCGCACCCACTCGGCTTTGGGTGCCGAAGCGATCAGCCGCGCCATTCAAGATGAGGCGGATCAATCGGTGTTCGATTTTCTGCACGTAGCGATGAAAATCGCCCACTATCATCACGAGAAATGGGACGGCAGCGGTTATCCGGACGGATTGGCCGGCGAGAACATCCCATTGCCGGCAAGACTGATGGCACTGGCGGATGTGTTCGACGCCCTGATCAATCGCCGTTGTTACAAGAAAGCCATGCCGCTGGAACTGGCGGTTTCCGTCATTCAAGAAGGCAAAGGCAAGCACTTCGATCCGATGATCGTGGATGCATTCAGCAACTGTCTGGAGCAATTCATTTCAATTGCGCTGCGCTACGCCGATACGGAATTTGAGAGTACATATTGATGAAAGACGCACACTGAAAACCGCCTAAACCGATGACATGTCAAACACCTGCAACGCATCGAGAGCAAACGTTCTTTGCAAATTCAAACGGGTTTTATGCCTAAACTGTCCGCGCTGATCTACCTAAAGCTCATCGCAGTTGCCAGTGTTTACGCGTTCACGGGCCAAATTTCTCTGCTTTACTTCACCCCGGACGGTAGTGCCAGCATTTTTTTCGTTGCCAGCGGCGTAGCGCTGGCCGCTACTTTACTGGGCGGTAAAAACTATCTCTGGGCCGTTTTGCTGGGCGCACTGACGCTCAACCTGTTGCAAGGTAAACCGCTGCCTACGGCAACGATCATGTCCTTGGGAAGCGTTGCCGGCGCCGGGTTTGGCGCTTGGTTAGTCCGGCGACATCAGCGGTTTGATGCCACACTGCCAACTTTACGCGACTATTTAATACTGATTTGCCTCGGCGGTTTTATTGCCTGTGCGCTACCCGCGCTGGTTGCTTCTCTGGCCTTGGTCAACGCCGACCTTATCCAGCAAAGCGCTTTCACCAGCAGCCTTATGAACTGGTGGATGGGCGATAGTTTAGGAATCATTTTAATTACGCCGCTAATCCTGGTCTGGTGCGACACACCACACCGACTAAATGCCAAATCCATTGGCGAAGCGCTACTGATGCTGGCCTTGAACGGTTTACTCGGGCAAATTGTGTTTCTCGACTGGTTACATGCCAGTATCGGCGGCTACGCCAAAAGCCATTTACTATTTTTATCGATCAGCTGGATAGCAGTAAGACTTGGCAAGCGCGCCACCACGCTAGCTCTAACCACCGCCGCCGTGCAAGCCATGCTTGGTAGCAGCCAACAGCGTTGGGGATTTTTCGAGCATGATCTGGGCAATCAACACGAATTGAATTACTGGATATTCATATCGGTATTGTCGATAGTCGGTATGGCGTTGGCGAGCTATTTTTCCGAGCGTCAGCAGACCCTGGAAACCCTAAGTGAAAAGGAAGAACTGTTCCGCACCCTGATAAAAGCCATGCCCGACATGGTCTGGCTTAAAGATCCGAATGGCATTTATTTGCTCTGCAATCCCAGTTTCGAGCCCTTATGCGGCACAACCGAGGAGCAGGTAGTCGGCAAGACCGATTACGATTTTGTGAATGAAGAGTTAGCCGATTTTTTCCGCGAACGCGATTTGGTGGCGGTTGCCGCCGGCAAGCCTTGTGTGAATAAAGAGTGGCTCACCTTTGCCGATGGCAAACATACGGGCCTTTACGAAACCATCAAAACCCCGGTGACCACTACAGACGGCAAACTTCTCGGCATATTGGGCGTCGCGCGCGAAATCACCGAAACACACCGCATCCAAAGGCAATTGCAGGAGCGAATCAAGGAACGCGAATGCCTTTTTACCATTTTTAAAAAAACCGAAGACAAGGACCAGGGTCCGGTTGCCATGCTCCAGTCGGTCGCCGACATTCTGCCGAGCGGCTGGCAATACCCGGAAATCACCGCGGCCCTTATCGAATGGGAAGGCCTTTTAGTCAGCAGCGCCAATTTCCGCGAAACCCCTTACCAACTCAGCGCTCGGCTCAACACTCAAACCGGCGCGCCCGGCCGTATCAGTATTTTTTACCTGGAATCACGGCCAACGGAACAGGAAGGTCCGTTTCTGCGGGAGGAGCGTGCTTTACTCGACACAGTAGCCGAACGGCTGGCCACGGTTCTGGATCAACACTTGGTGCATTTGCAATTTAAGGAACGCGAAGAAATTCATCGCACCATCGTTGCTCAGGCCCTTGATTCCATCGCGCTGATTGCCGCCGGCAGTTTAGCTTTTGTCGAATTCAACGACACGGCCTGCAATAGCCTAGGCTATAGCCGTGAAGAATTTGCGCAACTATCGGTGCGAGACATTCTCGCTGACCAAAACCACATCAAGATTCGCCAACATTTGCGGGCTTTATTCAAACAAGGCAACGCCTGCTTCGATACCTTGCACCGCCACAAAGACGGTAGCTTGCGGGACGTTAACGTCCGTATCAAACGGGTCACATTCCGGGAACGCAATTATTTTGCCGCTATCTGGACCGATACCACGGAGCAAAAACAGCTGCTAAAAGAGTTATCGGAGAAAGCCGAACTGCATCGCGTGCTGGTGGATAACAGCTCGGACGGCATCGTCATCATCGACCAAAGCCACCGGGTGATAGAAGCCAACAAACGCTTTTGTGACATGCTGGGCTACAAACTCGAAGAAGTCTTGCAACTTTATACCTGGGACTTCGAAGCGGAATTAACTGAACAACAAATTCGCGAAAACTATTCCGATCTGCCGCGTACCGATGAGGTCATTGAAACCCGCCATCGCCGGCCGGACGGCAATTGCTTCGACGTAGAAGTCAGCATGAGTGGCGTCAATTGGGGCAATACCAATCTGGTATTTTGTGTGTGCCGCGATATTACCGCACGCAAGCAAATCACCAATCAACTGGCCGACGAACGCCGCAGACTCGCGGATATTATCGAAGCCACCCACGCTGGCACCTGGGAATGGAATCTGCAAACCGGCCAAGCCGTTTTCAACGAACGCTGGGCGGAGATCTTCGGTTATCAACTCATTGGACTTCAGCCATTTACCACGCATAGCTGGGAACAATTCGTTCATCCCGAAGACCTTAAACTTGCCAACCTCTTACTGGAAGAGCACTTGGCCGGCCTGAGCGATTACTACCAGTGCGATTTGCGCATGCGTCATAAGGACGGTCGCTGGGTTTGGATCGCCGACCGCGGCAGGGTGACCCAACGTACGGCGGACGGTAAGCCCTTAATCGTCAGTGGTACGCACATGGACATTACCGAACGCCGCGATGCCGAACAACGGATACGCGAGAGTGAAGAACAGTTTCGGACGCTTTTCGAGGATACCAAGGAAGCAATCAGCATCCTTGAAGATGGCCGCTTCGTTAACGCCAATCGCGCCTGTCTGGACATGCTGGGCCTGGATAACTTCGACGCGCTGAAAAACATCAGCCCCGAACAGCTATCGCCCCAATTTCAGCCTGATGGGCAATCATCCGCGGATAAAGCAAACGAGATGATGCATATTGCGCTGAAAAACGGCAGCCATCAATTCGAGTGGCTGCATGTGCGCGCCAACGGCGAGTGCTTCCCTACGGAAGTGTTGCTTACCGCCATACGCCGCAAAGACAAGGCTTTGTTGCACGCCGTCTGGCGAGACATGACCGAAAAGAAAAAAGCCGAAGCTGAGCTGGCCAACTATCGCCAACATCTGGAAACCCTGGTTGCCGAACGTACCGTCGAGCTGAAAATCAGCGAAGAACGTTTGGGCTTTGCGCTGGCAGCCAGCAATGATGGCATCTGGGACTGGAATATTCGCGACAACTCCAGTTATTGCAATCAGGCTTATTTCGAAATGTTGGGCTACGAACCAGGCGAGCTCGGGCAAGATGCAAACAGCCATTGGATGCAACTGCTGCATCCGGAGCATAGAGCACAAATTGTTGAACAAGCGCAGCAAGAACTGCAAAAAAAGGGAATTTACGAAATGGAGTTTCAAATGCGCGCCAAGGATGGCAGCTACAAATGGATTTTAAGCCGCGCCAAAGTCGTCGAACGAGACCAGAGCGGCCAGGCCATTCGCGCGGTGGGTACCCACACCGACCTGACGGCCCGCAAGGAATTGGAACTTGCCCTGCTCGCGGCCAAGGAACAAGCCGAAGCCGCCAGTCTGTCGAAAAGTACCTTTCTAGCCAATATGAGCCATGAAATACGCACGCCGATGAATGCGATTTTGGGTATGTCTCATCTGTTGCAGCGCGAGCTAAATCAACCCGACCAACTAGATAAACTCGATAAAATCACCTATGCCAGCAAGCATTTATTGAGTCTGATCAACGATATTCTGGATCTGTCGAAAATCGAAGCAGAGCGCTTGCAGATAGAAGAAACGCCTATTAAGGTGGCAGCCTTATTGGACCATGCCTACAGCATGATGGCGGAGCGGGCGCGCGGCAAGGGTCTTAGATTTTCAAAAGAGCTCGATGATGCTTTAGCTGTTATGCCCTTGCTCGGCGACCCTTTGCGTATCGGCCAGATTTTGATCAATTATCTGGGCAACGCCATCAAATTCACCGATGCCGGCGAAATCTTGCTCAAAGCCTGCTTGCTGACACAATCGGCGGAACACATTGAAGTCCGTTTCGAAGTGCGAGACACCGGCATAGGTCTGGACGACGAACAACAAGCCCGCGTGTTCGAAGCCTTCGAACAAGGCCAAAGTTCCACCACCCGCAAATACGGCGGCACCGGTCTGGGCCTGACGATTAGCCGCCACCTTGCCAACATGATGGGCGGCACGGTGGGAGTCACTAGCACCAAGGGCATGGGCAGCACCTTTTGGTTTACCGTCAAACTAAAATCCGACCGCAATCCGCGCAACGTCTTGCTGGCTACCGATACCGCTGACTTTCGCCGCGACGCAACCATCTTGCTAGTCGAAGACAACGAAATCAATCAAGAGGTAGCAAGAGAACTATTGGAAACCACCGGATTGACGGTCGAACTTGCCAATCACGGTGCCGAAGCGTTAAACATGGTAAAAAACCGACGCTACGATCTAATATTGATGGACATGCATATGCCAATAATGGACGGACTGGAAGCCACCCGGCTAGTTCGGCAATTGCCCAATTGTCAGACTTTAACGATTATTGCGATGACCGCCAATGCCTTTCAGGAAGATCGCCAAGAATGCCTGAATGCCGGTATGAACGATTTTCTGGCTAAACCGGTCGATCCCGACATGTTATTCGCCATGTTGAGCCGCTGGCTGCCGGACAATCGCGGCACTCCCAATTCTCCACCCGCAGAAAAAGTAAATCCGGACAAGTCATTGGTTCTGGATACTGCCATCGGGCTGCGCAGCTTTGCCGGCAAGCACCACAGCTATGAAAAGATGTTGCGGCGTTTTGTTGATTCACATCTCGACGATGCGCGGAAAATAGTCGAAACAGTTGAAGCTGACGACATGGAGACCGCCCGGCGTCTAGCCCACACATTGAAGGGTGTGGCGGCGACGCTGGGGCTGGAGCAAGTGCGGGCCTTGGCGGCGATTTTGGAGCAAAGCATAAAATCGACCGAGGAGCGTTCGGCTATTGCCGCCAGCTGCGACCCACTATGCTTGGCCTTGGCGGCGGCTGCGACGGAAATTCGTAAGTTATTGGTTAATCCGACTACTAGCGAGGAAATAACTGCCATGCTCGACACCGACCAGCTCAAGGCGCTTATACCCAAGCTTCTAAGCATGCTGGCGAGCGACAATATTGACGCTGTCGATAGTTGGCACAAGATAGCGCCCACATTGACCAGTCTGCTGGAGGAAGCGCAACAGGTCGAGATAATTAGCAGACAAATTGAAAATTACGATCTACCGGGCGCACTGGCAAACTTGCGGCAGTTGCTCGGACAACACACGGAATTCGTGGCATTTACCAAAGCTTAAACACTATTAACCCGACCAATATCGACAAGTACAGCAGTAAGCATAAAAACACCTTAAAATAATGCTTATATGCCTGACTATGGCCGCGTCTAGCTAGTATTTTCAACACAAATTGACCGCTCTTGTGCCCTCTGAGAGCATCGGGAATTGCCAGTTGCTGGGACTCAGAGCCATCTCAATCATTTATTCTTTGGATTTAAACGGAACCACCATGAGTACAAGCCAAAAACTTTCCGTACAAGCCTTGCAATGGAGCGGACACAGCCTGAAAGTGCTGGACCAGCGCTTGCTGCCGGAAACCATCACCTACGACGAATACAACGACGCCGCCGGCGTCACCGAAGCCATAGCCTCGATGCGGGTACGCGGCGCGCCGGCGATAGGCATCGCCGCCGCTTACGGCGTAGTGCTATCGACGATACAACATTATCCGAACGGCGATTGGCAAAACGCCGTGGCACAAGACATTCAACAGTTAGCCGCCTCCCGACCGACGGCGGTAAACTTGTTCTGGGCGCTGGACAAGATGCGTAGTCTTTTAGCACAAAATCCGGCGGAACCCATCGTGGCACTGAGCCAATTGGCCGAGCAAATTCACGCCGAAGACATCGCCGCCAATCACGCCATGGGCGAGCGCGGCGCCGATGTCATCGGCAATGCCAAAGCGGTGTTGACGCATTGCAACGCGGGCGCGCTGGCTACCGGCGGTTATGGCACCGCACTGGGCGTGATCCGCAGTTTGCACCAGCGCGGTCAACTCCAAAACGTCTACGCCGACGAAACCCGGCCCTGGCTGCAAGGTGCGCGCTTGACGGTGTGGGAACTGGCGCAAGACGGTATCCCTGCCACCTTGATCGCCGATTCGGCCGCCGCTTGGCTGATGAAGTCCGGCAAAATCGATTGGATCATCGTTGGCGCGGACCGGATCGCCGCTAACGGCGACGTGGCCAACAAAATCGGCACGTATTCGCTGGCGGTATTAGCCAAACAACATGGTGTGAAAATGATGGTTGCAGCCCCCTCTTCCACCTTCGATTTCAGCATGGCAAACGGCGACAGCATTGAAATTGAGGAGCGCAATCCCAAAGAATTACTAGCGGATTGTTACATAAACGAAGGCTCGCTGGTAAACGCCTGGAACCCGGTGTTCGACGTCACCCCGGCCGCCTTGATTAGCGCCATCGTCACCGAACGCGGCGTGGTTATCGATCCCGGTCTACACGGGGTAAGGAGCTTAGCATCATGTTAAATTTACCGCGCGGCAACAACCCATTGTTCGCACTTGGCTGTTTGTGGCAGGGCGTGAAAATGCTCACCCATCCCGAGTTGCGCAAATATCTGTTAATCCCCTTGTTCATCAATATGGTGTTGTACACCGGCGCTTTCGTGCTGGGCTACCATTCGGTGTCGGCCTTGATTCATTCCTTTATCCCGGACTGGCTGTCCTGGTTGAACTGGATTTTATGGCCGCTGTTTTTTATCAGCTTTTTGATAATCGGCTTCTTCACCTTTACCCTGTTCGCCAATTTGATCGCCGCGCCCTACTACAGCCAGTTAGCTGCCAAGACCTTGCAACTGATTAGCGGCGGCAGCGTGGTCAAAGCCGACCTGCCCTGGGATAAGGTATTTTTTGGCGAACTGCGGCGAGTCGGTTATCTGTTGATACGAGTCTTGCCCTTGCTTCTACTGTTTCTAATTCCGGTGGTCAATCTGATCGCACCCTTGCTGTGGGCGGTATTTGCTGCGTGGGGTATCGCGATGGAGTTTTTGGCGTACCCGCTGGAAGAACGCGGAATGCCGTTTCCTGAGCAGAAACAATTCATGAAGCAGACACGTTGGGGGGTGATAAGCTTCGGCGGCCTGACCGGCCTGGGCCTGACCTTGCCGATCGTCAATTTATTGATGGGCCAAGCGGCGGTAATCGGCGCGACGATTTATGTGTACCGTTTGTCGGAAGCACAATCCACCGCGCCACAATCGGCTTAACTTCCCATAAGCATCACCCCAACTTCAAGCGGGGTGATGCATCGGCATGACTCAGAACTTGATGGTCAAACCCACAAACGCCGAACGTCCCATCCCGGCGATGTTTCTACCCCAGGGTACGGTGACATTAGCCGCCGCTGTGGGATTCATGCCATAGCGGTCGCCCAAATAAGCGCCGGCCAAAGGATGGTAATACTGCTTATCCAGCACGTTATCCAATCCCACATCAAAACGTACCTTGCCCCACTCGTAGCCGGTTCTGGCGTTTAGCAGGATATAAGCCGCCGTCTCTGTTTCGTTGCGGATGGCCTGTACATCGTCCTTACCGTCGACAAACTGCATTTCGATGGCGCTTTGCCAGTCGTGCAGGCGGTGATCCAGGCTCAGTTTCATGTTGAACGGCATTATGTGATACAGATTGCCGCCATCCATGCGCTCGCCGCGCACATAACTCATGGTGGTATGCGTCGCAAATTCACCGACGGTTGGATCTTTATACAGCCGCGCCCGACCTGACACATCCATACCCCAGAGCCGGGCATCGTGATTGGCGTATTGCAAATAGACAAAGCTGTTAGTGGCGGTTTGCGGCGTGGCTTTGCAACCGCTAGCTGCCGCATTCGAGGCGCTGACGCAGCGATCGGCATCGATGAAGTTGTTCACGTAGGTAAAATAAGGCGTGACGTTAACTTCCCACAAATTGTTTTTCGGCTCGTGAAATGCGCCGGTCAAGCTAAGGGTGTGCGCAGTTTCCTCGGTCAAGTCCATATTACCGATGTAGCCGTTACCGTCGCCGTGCCAGCCTATCATCGCCATATCCATATTGCGCGCCCCCCAGACATAGCGCTCGTATAAATTAGGCGCGCGGTTTTTGCGTGCGTAACCCAATTCGTATTGGCTCATGTCGTTTGGAGTAAATTGCACCAAGGCAGTGACGTCGAAGGTGTCGTTGCTGCGCTCGCGGTCGCGGGCGTTAAAAGCATTCGCCGCGTTTAAGGCGGTAATCGCCCCGGCCCTATCCACCGTACGCGCCGGACCGGTGTTGATTAAATCGGGATTGTAGGGCTGGACGTTGCCGGTATTGGCGGTGGTGTGGTCGTAGCGTAGACCTAACAAACTACGCCATTTCGCGTCCCAATTGGCTTCCCATTCGCCAAAAAATCCCACCCGCTCACGTTCGCCATTGTTGATATTCAAATACGCTTCCGGCGCCATCATCGAGTAAGCGCTGCGGGCGTCGGTATTGTTGGCGGCGATACTGGTATTGGTGTGTACCGCCGGCCAATAATCGTTGATCTTGTTGCTATGATATTCGTTGCCGATGCGATAGGTGTCGCGCTTGTTGAACGGAATTTCCGCTTGGATTTTATAACCCAGGTTGCGGCCACGGGTTTCCATCGGCATTTGATCGTTAGGCGGCCCGAATGTGCCGCCGCTAGCCGTGCCATCGAGATACTGACTGTGCTTGTCCTCGCCGATATCCATGCTGTGCTGCGTGCTTTCGAAATAGAACTTGCTCTCCAGCGAGCCCCAATCGAAACTACCCTTGTGCATGATATTGCCGAAGATGCTGTCGTTGTTGGTCAAGTCCATCCGTTGATTCGGAAAGCCCTGGAATGGAATATGCTGTTGACCGCCACGAATCACGACTAAATGCTTGTCGGTTTTGAAGGATAAAGCCGCCGAGTGGTTTTGGTTTTCGTAAGCGGTGGATTTGACGATCTGGCCGTTGCCGTCGTTGTAATTCATGCTTTCGGTGTGCGAACCGGTATAGTCCAGCCGCACGTTTTGTGTCGCCACGCCGGCGGCGATGCTGCCGCCGAAGGCGTCGCCGTTGCTGCGGTAAAACGACGAGACGCTGCCGTCCAGCAAAATATCCTTGCCCGGCTCGGCAAATACCGGATCGGGCGTTTGTACCGAAATCGTGCCGCCGATGCTGTCGCCACCCAAACTCACCGGCGTCACCCCGGTCAAAATGGTGATCTTGCCGATATTGCTGCGGTCGATATACGACAAAGGCGGATTCATGTGGTTGGCACAAGCCGAAGTCAGCGTCATGCCGTTGATGTCTATCTTCACCCGGTCATCGTTCAAGCCGTGTATCACGGGCAAACTGGACACGCCGCCGGCACCGTATAAACTCACCCCCGGCGTGTCTTCCAGCAATTTGGCGGTATCGCTGACCGCCGCGCGTTTGCTGGTGAGAATATCCGCTTCCATGTCCGAAGCATTTAGGGCCTTAACCCCCGGAAACTTATCGGTAACGATGATTTTTTCCAAAACCACGTCGCCGCTCAATGTATCCGGGATCTCTTCATCGGCGTTAACCACCGTTGTAAAGCCGAAAAGCACACCAGTGCCCAGCAAGCAAAGCAGTCCAAGTTCTGTTTTTGCTGAAGTGAGAGCATGCCGGTCCGTTTGCTTATGGTCTGCGCAGATTGTTTTCATAATTCGCCTTTCGAAAGTCAAAAATAACTTCAATTTGCTATTGCTGCGAGCGACGATCATTAAGACCTTCCGCCCTTGAAACCGTCAAAAAAACTGGAAATCTATGAAATGTCGAAACAGTTTTTATGATTGACTACAGCCGGAAGCGGTCAATCAGCCATAACAAATTAAAGCGAACTATATTGTAATATTAGAATTATTTAATTCAAGTTATTGAACTATGTTATTTAACTTAATATATGATAACTTTCAATAACTTATATAGAAATGACAACAATTATCAAAACAACGTAAGTAGCAATTTACCACACGTCAGAATCGAAAGACCCGAATTAGATGTTAAGTTTTGCGATAAATCGCTGCCGCCACTTACAATAATCACCATTTAGCAATTAACCTTCGAGAACACTCTATGAAATATCAACCTTGTATCGACAAATGCACATCCGAAGGCACTCACTGCGAAGGTTGCGGCAGATCGCACCAGGAAATCACCGACACCAAAAAATTGGTGTCATCGGTCGTGGAATTTATCCGGGAGCATGAATACGAAAATCCCGAAGACTTTGTGGAACGGATCAGCAAAAGTATTTTGAAAAAGCTGCAAAAACCCGCCTGACAGTTGCGATTTGATCGCGATTAAATTCATCAAGAGCCGGTCAATACCAAAAAAAACGCCCTTAGCGGGCGTTTTTGCTATCCAGGCTTGCAAAACGGCGTGCAAAACTTTCCAGGTTCCTGGGGAAAAGAGCGTTGAAAAGTTTCCACCCCAGGTTGTTCAATGACCGGCTTTTTGCCGGAGAAACCTGGAGTGATAAAAATGGAAGTCATAACCGAAATCAGGCGATTGCATTTTGTTGAGAATGTCACCGTCAGCGCCTTGGCGAAATTATTCAAGCTGTCCCGTCCCACTATTCGTAAACACCTCAAGACGGTCGAAGAGCCGGTTTATCCGATCCGAAAGGATCAACCTCACCCGAAGCTAGGCGACTATCTCAAACTGCTAGATGACTGGCTGGCAAAAGACGCTTGCTTGCCCCGCAAGCAAAGACGCACCGCCCAACGGCTATTCGAGTGTTTGCAGATTGAAGGTTATATCGGTGGGTACACGGCGGTGCAGCGTCGTGTCAAAGACTGGAAGCTAAATCACTCTGGCAAGCCCATCGCCAAACAGGCCTTCGTGCCTTTATGCTTCCCACCTGGTGAAACGTGCCAGTTCGACTGGAGTCATGAAACGGCCGTGCTTGGCGGCGTGGAACAAATCGTCAAGGTGGCGCATTTCCGTTTGACCTACAGTCGGCAAATGTTTGTCATTGCTTATCCGCGTGAAACCCAGGAAATGGTATTGGACGCCCATAATCAGGCATTCGCGTTCTTCGGCGGTGTACCCAAACGTATGGTCTATGACAATCTGAAAACCGTGGTGGACGCGATCTTTGTCGGCAAGGAGCGGCGCTTTAATCGCCGTTTCCTAGCCTTAGCCAATCACTATCTGTTCGAGCCTATAGCCTGTACGCCCGAAGCGGGCTGGGAGAAAGGCCAGGTCGAAAATCAGGTTGGTAATATCCGCGAATGGCTATTCACGCCGCTGCCACATTGTGCCAACTTTACCGAGCTGAATGCTTGGCTGGCAAGACGTTGCCAAGAACTGGCGGCTCGACCGCATCCCGAGCAGACTAGTCGCTCAACAGCGGAATGCTTCGCGGAAGAGCGGCCATTGCTGTTGCCCATCAAGGCGCCATTCGAGGGTTATGTGGAATCGATGCGCCGAGTATCCAGCCAGTGCCTGATCTGTATTGATCACAATCGGTATAGTGTCCCGGCCTCATGGGCCAATCGCGTGGTATCGGTACGACTCACGGCGCATCGCATCGGTATGGTGGCGGATGGTAAAGTGATTGCCGACCATGAGCGCCGTTTTGGGCGAGATCAGTTAATCTGTGATCCCTGGCATTATCTGCCGGTACTCGAAAAAAAACCCGGTGCACTCCGCCATGGTGCGCCGTTTGTGACCTGGGATTTGCCGGTTGCCATCAAAGTGGTACGTGATCGTATCCTCAAGCAAGACAAGGGCGATAGAGCCTTTGTCGATCTGCTGTTAATACCCACAGGGCACAAGTGGCGAGAGACCTGGGGGAAGCCGGTCTGGACACGCTGGACGTGGCCTGTGATCTGACCTTGCAAACCGGCGTGATTAGCGCGGCCATCGTACTCAATGAAATGCGACGCCTAACGGAAGCCGCTCAGCCAAAACCGTTGGCGAATACACCGGCATCGACACCCACACTCACGCTCGAACCCGTCGCCGATTGCAGCCGTTACGACACCTTACGGAGCGCTCGCCATGTCCATTGATCGCGCTGCGCAACTGAAAACCCTGCATCTGTTCGGTATGGCCTCTGCCTGGAACGAATGGCAAGCCGAATATGGGCTTCAGCAAAAACCCGTTATGCCGGAAGTCTGGTTGGATCGCTTGATTGCCACGGAACTAGCGGATCGCCAGGCACGCAGTTTGAATTATCAACTCAAAGCGGCGCGCTTTCCCATTCATCGTGACTTGATGAATTTTGACTGGGTAGAAACACCGCTGCCCAAAGCCAGAATCGAACAGCTCGCGACCGCTGGCTTCATGGATCAAGCCTACAACCTCATTTTAGTCGGCGGTACTGGCACCGGTAAAACCCATCTCGCAACGGCCTTGGGCGTGGCGGCCATTCACCAAGGCAAACGGTTACGCTTCTACAACGCCGTCGATCTCGTCAACCAATTGGATAAAGAAAAACAGCAGGGCAAAGCCGGTAATCTCGCGAAGCAACTGACCACCATGGATGCTGTCATCCTAGATGAATTGGGTTATCTACCTTTTCCCGCATCCGGTGGCGCCTTGCTATTCCACCTGATCAGCCAACTCTATGAAAAAACATCCTTGATCATCACCACCAATCTCAATTTCGGCGAATGGGTTCAGGTATTCGGCGATGCCAAGATGACCACGGCGCTTTTAGATCGTATTACCCACCACTGCGATATTTTGGAAACCGGCAATGATTCCTATCGATTCAAGCAACGAAAAAAGGCGGTGGAAAACCAATAACCCGTCGCTGTAACTGCAAACTTTTCGACGATCTTTCCTGGATACTTTTGGAAAGTTTTCTAAGCCGTTTGACAATCCAGGCTTATTGCAACTGACAATCAAGCTTTACGCTTCTTCATACCGACCAACCCAGCCAGCACCGATCCAAACAACCAAACCGCGCCAGGAAGCGGCACGGCGGCCGGCGTTACCGACACCAAGTTGTAGCTATAAGATGTCGCATTGCTGGCTTTGTCGAATACGGCGCCGCCGAAACCGCCAAAGCCCATCCCACTGTAATAATCAAAGCCGGTGGTACCGAAGTAATTGGTTGCGATCAGTTCCTGTTGAGCACCATCAATCTCGTCGCCAAGATAAGAGCTGCCTAGGTTGTAGACCATCGCCGACAAATCGGCCAGGTTGTGAGTAAACGCTGCGACGATAGAGTTACCCGAGAACGACAAAGAAAACGCCGAGATTTCATTGAAATTCATACCGAAATTAGCGCTCCCCACGTTAATCTGCCCTGAGTTATTGGCGTCATTAACAGTAAAACTGCCGGAAATAGTCGCTCCGTCGTCGAAACCGGTCTGCACAAAATTGTAAACCGCCGCGTTAGCTCCGGGTGCCAACAGCGCGCCAGCAACCGCCAAGGCCAGCTTTAAAGATTTAGTTGTCATAATAAGCAGACCTTATTTCGCGGGCGTGGAGGGAAGGAACGGCGAGAAACGGGTACCGGCGGAAGTGCCCAGCAAGCCGAAATTATTGGTCCATTGACCGATAAACGACTGTTTGTCCGGGGTAAATTGCAAATCAAAGAATGATTGAACGGTGACATTCGGCGCAGGCGAAAAATCTAATTGCGCCACGGCCGAGCAATCGGTGTTCATGGTGGCGGTGCCGCTGACCGGGCCTGCGAAACCTGGAGTAATCACCCCGCTTTGCGTGGTAGTGAACGCGCAGGAACCGCCAACTACGCCGTTCAGAACAGTAATTTCACAACGTCCGGTATGCAGATTAGCCAGCGCCACGCTGTTTTGATATAGCACATAGCTGCCGTTCAAATTAGCGGCGCTACAACCTGGCGCAGCTTGAACTTGGCTAGACAGCCCCAGCGTGGCGGCGAGCAATAGATATTTAACGTTTTTCATCGTGTCCTCTCGAAGATCTTGATAGTTATTTTGTGATTGGCGAATTACCCCTAACTATTCCTGCTGATTGCGATTCCGTGCAATCTGAGGCTTAAGTAGGGAAGCAACCCAAAAACTACCTATCAATCCCTATGCCACCGATTTAGTAAAACATATAAAACAACAAGATAAGAAAAAACACGCATCCAATTCGTCCGGTAAAACCGACCGTTTCAAACTGATTTATGATAAAAGTTAGTGTTATGTCACAAATTATTGTAAAAGTAAGTCGTATGCCCAACCGAGGCGGGCAAATCCTCTAGGCAAGGAAACTTCAGGACATGACAGACGCAAAAAAGGCGGGATACAAAAGGCTAAACAGTGACGAGCTGCCTATGCAGCCCGTGCCGCAACAACATTGCTGGCAGCAATCTTTACCTTCTCAAATAGGCGAGGGTAGATCGCTGATTTTTCAGCTCGATCCCTCCCTAAGTTACATAGAAACGACCTATCAACCGCTGCACGATCTAGCAATCAGCAGCAAAATCGATTTCGGCGAACCACGTCTGGTGGTAACTCTTGGGATAACCGGCCACACCCGCTTCATCGACAGCAAGAAGCATGAGCTGACATTTAGCGAAGGCAATACCACGATCACCAGTTTCGACAGCAGTAGCGGCGAACGCCAGTACCAAGCGCATAAACCCATAAAGCAACTACGTTTTTCAATCGGCAAGCGCTGGATGGACCGCTATTTGGGCGAAGATGAATCGGCGTTTTTCTTCCAGAAAAATGCGCTGCAGTTGTTGAGCAGCCGGCCAACCTCGCATCAAAGCGTAATTGCTGCCCGGCAATTGCTCGGCTGCGACCTCAGCGCCCCTTTAGCACCGCTAACGTTAAACGGCCAGGTCATGACGATACTGGCTAACGAACTTAGCGGACTCTGCCAACCTGAAAAATACGGCTATTCCAGATTCGATCAAGCCAGCCGGCACATGGCCGAGCAAGCCCGCGAGATCCTCGAACTGCATTACCAAGATCCGCCCTCACTGGAAAACCTGGCAAAAACCCTGGGCATCACCCCATTCAAGTTAAAAAATCTGTTCCAGCATTACTTTAATAACACCCCGCATGGCATCGTGACCGAGATCAGAATGCAGCATGCTTATCGCGCACTGGCGTCAACTCTGCAACCTATCAGCCTAGTAGCGGAGCTGGTGGGTTACCGACATGCCAGCAACTTCAGCCTGGCTTTTAGTAAATATTTCGGCGTCTCACCCAAACAAATTTCCAAGAAACGTTGAAAAAGCACTGCCGTCCCAATTCGATAACCCACCAGTAATAATCGCTAGGTTATCAACTCTGCGTGCTCAAATCTTACTAAGCCGCGTCGTAACCGCCGGAATGACGGCTTTAACGGTAATCCGACAAACTGGAATCAAGCGGATTTGCCAAAACCGAGCAAATTTGCGCAAATGGCGGCTTTTCTATTGCGGCTTACGTTTTTAAAACCATGAACAATACCGACTTGCAATCTCTACCTCGCCACAGTGTCCCCGCATTTCCCGGCTGGTGGGCTGCGCTTGGCCCTGGCGTGGTGTGGATGGCATTGGCGCAAGGTAGCGGCGAGTTAATCTGGTGGCCGTACATGATCGCCAAATACGGTCTAACTTTTTTGTGGTTGCTGGTGCCGGCTTGTTTGCTGCAATATCCCCTGAACCTGGAAATCGGTCGCTACACGATGTTGACTGGCGAAAGCATCTTCCACGGTTTTATTCGCTTGCATCGCGGCTTCGGCATTTTTCTGTGGTTGCTGATGACGGTGTCGTTTTTATGGTTTGGCGCCTTTGCCTCCGCCGGCGGCACAGCGATGGCGGAACTGACGCATTGGCCGACCGGTTGGACGCAGCGCGGGCAAAGCCTGTTTTGGGGCTACGCCTCGATTGCGGTGTTCGTCACCGCGATTCTGGCCAGCGGCGTGGTTTACACGCTGATAGAACGCTTCATGAAACTGGTCGCGGTGGTGACCGTGGTCGGTCTGTTGTCCGCCTGCCTAAAAAGCGATGTAATTAAGGCGTTGCCGACGTTTAGCCTGGGTCTGCTCGGCCCGGTCGGCGAGATGCCGCGCCCCTGGGACAGCGGCGATGCCAGCAAACTATTGACCGCGATTACGTTTGCCGGCCTGGGCGGTTTTTGGATTCTGTTTTATTCCTACTGGCTACGCGATAAAGGTGCCGCGATGGCCGGTCTGGTGGGCCGCATTACCGGCTTGGGGGGTTCCGAAGAAGCGGTGCTCAGTGATGGTTTCCTCCCGGCGGACGAGCCGGAAAGCGAGAAGAACTGGTCGACTTGGCGACGCTTTTTGAGCGCGGATATTTTAGTCGGGATTATCGGCAATCTGTTCACCACCTTGATGACCTGCCTGTTAGCTTATGCGCTGTTGTTTCCGAAAGGCTTGCTGCCACAGGAATACGAACTGGCCGTGGTACAAAGCCAGTTTTTTGCGGTGAGTTGGGGGGAGATAGGCCGGCTGCTGTTCTTAGTCGTCGCAGCAGCATTTCTAACCGACACCTGGCTGGCCACCGCCGACGCGGTCAGCCGGATTCAGGCCGACATCGTGCTGACCTTATTCCCGAAAAGCCGCCGCCTGCCGGCGCGGCGTTGGTATTACATCTTTTTGGGTTTGTTGACCGTCATCACCTCGCTGACCATGCAACTCGACGCCCCCGGCCCGCTGATTCTAACCAGCGCTATCATCGGCTTTGGCGGCACCATCATGTTTCCGGTGGCGCTATATTTGATCAACCACAAAATGCTGCCGCCGCATTTACCGGCATGGGCCAGACCCAAAGGCAAGCCCTGGTTGTTGGGTTTGAGTTTTGTGGTGTATTTACTGCTTGCAGCGTTGTATTTAAAGGCCAGCCTTAAACTTTGATGGCAATTCGGTTAGGGTCTAACATCCGTAGCGGCTTCACAACAGCTCTAAACCAGTAGAGTAAATTCGTGAGAAGCACAAAGGGAATTTGCTAAAATGAAAACTATTGATTGTTTGGTGACATTTGCACCATTCGAACTTACTAGGAATCAGCGTATGGATTTAGCCAATAGAATTACGTTCAACCCGTTACAATGCGGTGGCAAACCGTGTATCCGGGGTATGCGTATCCGCGTCAGCGATATTTTGCAGATGTTAGGCGAGGGTGTGAGCAATGAAGAGATTTTGCAGGATTTCCCTGACCTAGAGCATCAAGATATACATGCTTGTTTATTGTACGCCGCCAAGCGTGTGAATTTTGAACGGCTGGCGGCGTGATTTATTGGATTGACGCACAGTTGCCACCGCAATTAGCGGATTGGCTGAGCTGGACTTTTAATGTTGAAGCTATTGCCTTGCGTGACTTGAATCTGCGCGACGCCGAGGATGAAATGATTTTTCGACATGCGCAACAACCCAATATTGTGCTGATTAGCAAAGACAGTGATTTTGTGGAACTGGTTTTGCGTTTTGGGATTCCTCCACAACTGCTTTGGGTCACTTGCGGTAACGTCACCAACCAACGCTTACAGCAACTTTTTTCCCTGGTATTTCCGCAAGCACAAAGCTTATTGGCCTCAGGCGAGTCCATTATAGAAATTACTGATCGGAAATAACGCGGTTCGGGACTGTTTTCGCAATCACCAAACGCCTTACGCGGTAATTGATTCTGGCAAGTCTCCGAGCGATTCCGCTATCGCTTTAAGCCTCGCGCGCAAGGCAATTCAGTTTGCGCACGCGGTGTTTTGCTATCCTCGCTAGGCATTTAAGCTTGGACCCGAGCCACGATAGCCTTTCGCATCAAGCTAAAAGCCTCGCGCTCAAGGCAACTAGGCTTGCGCACGTGGTGTTTTGCTATCCTCGCCCGGTGTTTAAGCTTGGGTCCGAGCCACCATAGCCTTGCGAATCAAGCTCAAAGCCTTGCGGGCAAGGCGTTTTGGTTTACACCGAAGCCAACGAAGCTTTCGCGAATCGCAAAACACCATTCACGCCAGGCTACAAGGCTTGCAAGCCCATGTCTCCCAGCGAAAATCAGGCCCGACACAGCCTTACCGTCCCGAAATTGGACGCCATGGATTGCTATAAACAGGGTTAGGCTTGGGTGTGCATGGACAGACATTTTCTGCTGCAATATCTGCATTCCTCATATCCCTGTGAGTCATGCAGGAGGTAGGGCAATGCCGGGAACGCTTGCCGATACGACAAGAACCCCGACGCGACAGCTATAAAACCACCAGCACACCATCGGCAACGCAACAATAAAGTCATTGATCATTTGAATGCCATTAATGTTGAGGGTTCGCGCCTCACCCCAACCTACGCAAGCCCAACTTACCGTGTTTAGTAAACTGCTCGACATGCAAAATGCGTAATCAGAATTCCATGGCTTGGTTTCCGGACTTTCGTCTCTTTCCCAGCTTTTCCGCACAGCTTCCGCCAACAGCGTAGGTTGGGGTGACGACAGGAACCCCAACACGACAACCATAAAACTACCAGCACTTCATTGGCAACGACACAATAAAGTCATTGATCACTTGAAGGCCATCAATGTTGGGGTTCGTGCCTCACCCCAACCTACGCAAACCCAGCTTACCGAGTTCTGAGTACGTGGTGCCCTAGCGGCATCAGCCTCCCTCCAAGCGCTTGACGCGGCGTTTCTGCAGCCAACGTATTACACCGGTGACATACAGCAACAGCGGCACGAATCCTATTAGTAGAATGATTAACTGCCCGGTTAAGCCAAATGCCTCACCTGTATGTAATGGATAAAGCCATTCGACAAACACATCACCACTGGATTGTGAGGATCGGTCCCGTAACGCCAGAACCTCGCCACTATATTGATCGATCCAAATCCGCCGTTGCGCTTGAAGCCGGTTCGGTTCATCGGGCGCTCGCTTCGCGACTTCGAAACTGCCGCTTGCATCGTTCGGAAACACAATGTAACGAAATTCGCCCGCGGGGCAATGTGCATCGACAATCTGTTCCAGCTCCGACAAAGGGATGGTCTTTTGCTTGTCGAGATTCGATGGCGGTCGGCTGCCATATTCGGGCCACGGTGAGGCAACCGGCGAGAACTGGCCGATCAAGCCTCGGCCATAACTGGGAAATTCCAGATAAATGCCGGTGGCAACGATCACGAGCAAGACGATGCAGCCGTAGACGCCGCAAACTTTGTGCAAGTCGTAAACCAAGCGTTCGCGGCTGGCTTTACGTTTGAAGGTCAATGCCGAGCGAAACTTACCCGTTTGCGGCCACCAGACGATCAAACCCGCCAACACCGACAGCAGCACCGCAATGCCGATCCAACCGATCAGCGTCATGCCGCTTTCGCCTAAACCCAACGAGTAATGCAACCGCAAAACGAAATCCAGCAGCGGATCGCGCCAAATCCTGTGAAAATCGATTAGCAAACGTTGGCCGGTAACTTGCGCGCGGTAAGGATCGATGAAGATTTGGTGGCGTTCCGGATAATCCCGGCCCGGCGAAGTTTGCTCAAACCACAGCGCAAAAGCTAAACCTTCGTGCCGCGGATAATCCAGATTGATGGCTTTGGCGCCAAATGGCATGGCTCTAAGGCCCGCTGAGACGATGGCATCCAAAGATGCTCGAACGGGGATTTCAGGCCTGCTTACCGTCATCACATTTGCATTCAGCCATTCGTCCAGCGGATGTTCAAATGCCAAAAGGCTGCCGGTTAAACCGATAATCACGAATATGGCCCCGGCAAATAAACCCAAGTAACGATGCAGCAACAACCAGAACTTTCGACGGCATTTTCTTTCCAGTCTCAACATAACATAAAACGCAGTAATTAATATTCGAGACGAATCGACCCCATAAAACTTCTCGGTGCGCCGATTGCGATAAAGTTTCCGCTATTAGTGCCGGCGTAATAGTCCTTGTCCAACAAGTTATCCACATTGAGTTGTGTCGTGAATTTTGATTTTCCGACTTTCATTTGGTAACTTGCCATTAAACCTACTGTCATATATCCAGGTAATTGATATGTATTCGAAGGATCGCCTTGGCGCTGATCCACACCTGACACCCCAGCGCCAAACTTTAAACCCTGTAAAGAACCTGTTTGCAACTCGTAGGTATTCCATAGGCTACCGGAGTGTTCTGGGGCAAGAAACAGCCGCTTTCCGGTATTAGCCGAGCCGCCGTTACTGTCATTGTCTTTGGTGATTTTCGCGAAAGGCGTGTAAGCATAAGCGGCTATCATATTCCAACCGGGCAATAATTCGCCGGATAACTCGAACTCGACACCGCGGCTCTCCGCTTCGCCGGCAGCCCTTGGTAGAAACAACGGAGCTTGGGTGCCGGCAACACGGATATTTTGTTTCGTTAGATCAAAATAAGAAATCGTGCTACTTAAACGCCCGTCAAAAAATTCGGTTTTGATTCCGGCCTCCCACTGCTGCGCGGTTTGCGGGGGCAGAGTTAAACCATCGGTTCTAAATACTGTGCTGGAGGGGCCAAAGTTTTCGGTGTAACTACCGTAGACGGACAGCCAAGGAATTGGTCGCCAAAGCACACCTCCCCTTGGACTCAAATAATTTTCGTCGGATGTTACTTTTCCGATCATATTATCGGTACTGTCAGCGTTATCGTACCTTACCCCTGCCAATATGTGAAAATCATAAGGAAGTTCAATTTGGTCTTGGATATACAACCCGTACCAGTTTTGCGTGTAATTATTAGAAGTGTTGTTACTTGGGTTAAGTGCCGGTAAGCCTGTTAGATAGACTGGATCAAATATATTAAAGGCTGGTGCCGCTTGACAACAATTTCCTTGGCTTCTTTCATTAATCACGTAGCTATCAAAGCCAAACAACGCCTTATGGTTCGCTCCAAATGTGGAGAATTTTCCAGCTAGATTGAGTGTATTAAAATATCGATCGGACACATTCACCGGAAATATATTTAGCCGCCGTGTAATGTCACCATTTTGAGCGGCTGCGCTAAAAAATAATGATGCACTACTGTAGTCGAAATTCTCGTAGTTAAATCTATGACTTATTTTCCAATTATCGTTAAACTCATGCGACCAATTAAATCCTGCCAGAACTCTATCGCCTTTAGTTTTAGTAAATGCAGGCTCTAGTAGCACGGTATTTATTGGAACATTAGCGGGTCTAGCCCCAATGTTTGGAATACCGGGATCGTTGGTCCCATCGAAGTGCTGGTACTCCAACTCGAACGTCGCTTGCGTACGTTGACTGATATTCCATTTCAAAATCGGGGCAATAAACACTCTCTCACTATCCACGAAATCGCGAAATGATCCGGCAGTCTCGTAAGACATATTTAAGCGATATAGCAGTGTGTCGTCTTTGGTTAAAGGTGAAGTTGCATCAATCGTAGTTCGATAGAAATCGTAAGAGCCGAATTGTTGCTGTAGCGAATAATACGGTGTAGCCAGAGGTTGCTTGGTCACCATATTAATAATCCCACCCGGTTCCGACCGGCCGAACAAAATCGATCCCGGACCTTTCAACACCTCTACTCGCTCAAGGTTGGCCATCTCGCGCTTGGTTGTCCCGCCGCCCAAAAAAGTCGGCAACAACATACCGTCTCGATAGGTGATGTTGTTTTGGAATCCGCGAATGATGAATCCATCGGTATTTCCTTGATTTAATGAACTGGTATTAACACCGGCGACGTTGCGTACTGCTTGATCCAAACGCACTACCTGCTGATCTTCCAGAACCTGTTGCGGCACCACTTGTACCGAAAATGGCGTCTCCATAATCGGCGTATCCGTCTTAGTCGCTGTAGATGCATTGGGCAAACGGTAATCCGGATTATAGGGATCAGTCGAATCATAAACCGCCTTGCCCACCACCTGCACCGCCGGCATGGTCTGCGGCCCCAGATTGTTGTGCAGTTCCGCCGCTCGCGGCTGTAAGGTGACGGCCCCGTCGCCGGTCGTCACCGCTTGCAACGGCGCATCCCCCAATAAAATCCTGATCGCTTCGTCAGCGGTATAGTCGCCTTGCAAGTTACGGCTGCGCAGGTTGTCGGCGATGTCGGTGCCGTACATCAGTTGTTGCTGGCTTTGCCTGCCGAACATCAGTAAGGCTTGGTTCAGCGATTGGGCGGGGATGTCAAAATGGTGTTTGCCGGCGGCATCGCCGAGGGCGGTTTGCGAGATCAACGCCGCGAGCAAGGCAGCTTTGGCGGCATGGGGTCGGCCCTTGCCGGCTGAGAAAGGTTTGCAATACTTTGCGTTGAACATGGATTCTCCTGGTTTCGGTCTGGTTACACGGCAGCATTCGGGCTGGTGTTAGTTAAGACGGAAACTATTTAAAAACCCACATCAGGCGGTTAGGGAATTTTTTTCGGGGAAATTGGCAATTGAAATTTGAGATGGCATTGTTAATTCTGGACGGCATTTGCTTGACTAGTTTTGGATAAATCCCCCTCACTCCCCTTTATGCCCCCATGGGTACTTTTTCAAAGGGGGAAGTAACAGCGCCTAACGCAGCACGACCAAATACGGCGTGACGTTGATAATCTGCAGCTCCGGTACGGCGGCTTGTAAACTGGCGATGGCTTGATCCAACGCTTCCAGCCGAAACAGCCCGCTAATCCGTTTGTCAGCCAGGGCCGGATTCAGCAACACCACTCGTCCGGGCCGGTATTGATTGATTTGGGCGACGGCTTGGTGCAGCGGCAAACCATCAAATTGCAGATAGCCGTCGCGCCACAACGCCATATTCTCGGGCTGTTTTGAGGTGTGTAAGGCGATAGCGTGGCCGCTTATCAACGCCGATTGTCCGGCGGTCAGGCGTTCGCGGTGCTGTTGGGCATCCTGGATTTCGACTATGCCTTCAACCAGTTCGATCTGGGTTTGCGCCGACTGGCGCTGGACGCTGAAAGCGGTGCCAATTGCCCGGACTTCGCTGCCGGCGCTGCTGACCACAAACGGCCGTTGCGCATTTTTAGCCACTTCGAAAAAGGCTTCGCCCGTCAACAGCTCCACCCGGCGCACGTTATCGTCGAAATGAATCGCCAGCGCCGTAGTGGTGTTGAGCATTACTCGCGATCCGTCGGCCAAGGTTACGGTGCGTTGCTCGCCCTTGCCGGTAAGATAATCGGCCCGCCAGAATGCCGGTGGATACAGCGCGGTCAGCGTCACCGCCAGCAATGCACAGCAAGCTACCGCCAAAGTGAGAGAACGGCGGCTGCGGGTTCTGGTATTGACGCGGCCTTTAAGACTCCTAAGGCCGTCATTCCCGCGCAGGCGGGAATCCAATTTGGCAACCGGGCGGCTTACCCGTACACCCTCATCGTGCGCTTGCCAACCACCCTCCCCCGGTAAGGGTTGCGCACCGGGAATGACGCGGCGGCCACGCAGTTGTCCCAAGCCCGCCCACAGTTTTTCGGCGCGTTGCCACGCTTGTTCGTGCGTGCTGTCGGCGGCCCGCCAGGCATTCAGTTCTTGCCGCGCAGACTGAGAAATCTCACCGGAATGCAATTGGCTTAACCATGCGCAAGCCTGCTCCAGCAAACGCTCGGCATCGTCCGGCATTGGTTCGGTGGACATGGTCAATTCCTGATTGAACGGTGGAGGAGATATATCATAGACGAGGCCATTGGCCGAAACCACAGTCGCTATTTGGATTCATCCAGGGTTTTAGCACAATGCACTAAGGCTTTTTTGATGTTTTCTTCCACGGTACGGAGGGAGATGTTCAGCGTTTCGGCGATTTCCCGCTGCTTCAAGCCTTCGAAGCGGTTGAGGTAAAAAATGCGCTGACACAAGGGGGACAAGCTGGCCATGCCCTCGATCAGTCGGTCCAAATCCTGTTCACCCAGCGCCACGGTTTCCGCGCAGCGCAGGTCTTCGACTTCCGGCGGCGTATCGTCCGGCCATTCTACAATCGCGGCACTGCGCGCGGTCTGGCTGCGATAATAATCGATCACCAGGTTTTGCGCGGTACGGAACAGATAGGCTTTCAGATTGCCGACACCGCTCAAGTCCTCGCTGCGGCATAAGCGCACGAAGGCTTCTTGGCAAATGTCGGCGGCGGTTTCCCGGCAGCGTAGACGCGAATACAGCACAGTCTCCAACTCGCCGTGGCAACTGACGTATAGCTCTTGAAGGGATTGATGGGCTGGGAAAGACATTTGCCGGCTTAATGGTTTCGGTATCAGGGCGTAAACCAAAAGTTGTCAGCAAATTTAAAGCCGAACCAGAAATATTTTGCTCAATCAAACAGCTAGAAAATTGGCAAGACTCCAAATCCGATAGTTTTTTATTAATCTATGTTAAATAAAACTGGTCAAGTACCCGATTTCACACACATTGCTAACCCGGCCCTTTTATCACTGGTATTCCGTTCGGGCTGAACTCGTCTAAGCCCTGGATGCTGCGCCCTTCGATAGACCCAGTACCCTCAAGGGCATTAAGGCGAACGGTATGCAAGGACCGGGTAATAGCAAAACCCACCCGGCAGATACTTACTACCCGAATCCATTGTCCGACAGATTAACAATCGTCAAATCCCTCGCCCCTTTCCCGACTTTTCCGCGCGGCTTCCGCCAACAATTCATCGATAAAATAACGACAGTAGTTGGGCACATAAAGTTGTTTCAGATAAGCAATCTTAGTCGTGGAACTGGGTATTAAGCCGGACAGATCTATGGCAACCAAATCGGCATCCTTGCCTGCTTCGTATGCTGTGCCGGCGATAATTCCCACTCCCATTCCCAGGCGCACATAGGTTTTAATCACGTCGGAATCGGCGGCCGCCAAGGTAATATCCAATGGCAAATGAGCGCTATAAAAGGATTTTTCTATGGTTGTTCGGCCGGTAAAACCTGGGGTATAGGTCAGAATCGGTTGAGCCGATAAGCGCTGTAGGCTTATCTCGCCTTCCGCCAGCGGATGACCGAGTGGCACCACGGCGACGTGATGCCATTGATAACAGGGCTTAACCACTAATTTATCGTCTTCATCCAGTTTTTCGGTGCAGATGGCGATGTCGGCTTGATGCCGATGCAACAAATTAATCAGATTATCCGGCGACGATTGCACCATATAGATTTTAATGCCCGGATATTTGCGCCTAAACCGGCCTATCGGTTCCGGCAGTAAATATTTGGCCTGCGTATGAGTAGTCGCTATCCTCAACGTACCGTTACTATTTTCCAGAAAGTCGTCGGCAATCAGTTGGATATTTTTTTTAGCCTGATTGATTAAATCCACTTCTTCCATGATCTTTTCGCCCAAGGGCGTCAAGCCAGTCAGCTTTTTTCCCTGTCTGACGAACAGCGGCGAGCCCACTTCTATTTCAAACAACTGGAGTTGCCGACTGACCGCCGACTGCACGACGTGCATTTTTTCTGCGGCTTTGCTCAAATTGCAATCGGTTTCCTGCAAAACTCGCAGCAATTCCAATTGATTAAGATTCATAGGCTTGCTCCTAAAAAATTCCGGGATTCAAAGCAAAATTTTATTACTAACCTATACTGTAATTCGACGTTGCGATGAGAATCTATTATTTCGATATAAAAATCACATTATATCGTTTTATTTTAGAGGTTCCGTTCATTAACATGACAAATCAACCAGGTGATTTCGTCGGCTTTTGTTAGTGAGAGGCAGACCTCCTCCTAGCGACAGGGATGTTTTGATGGCGGGTTGCATAAACCCGCCATTTTTTTCGCCACTAGTCCCGAGCACATGAGTTCAATTAAGCGCTGATTGAGTCATTCCCTAGGCGGCGGACGAACGGATAATCCCTAACTAGCGACAGCCCGTTTACTCTGTAACTCCGCCAGAATAGTTTCCAGCGTGTTGGCCAAACCCTCCGCCAGTAAAATCGCGTCATCGGCTTGATCCTTAGCGGCCACTTCGGCTTGCTGCGCCAAACGCTGTATTTGCTGAATCTCGAAAATGCCGGCAAAGCCTTTCAAGTTATGCGCGACAAATTTAATGGCGGCATAGTCGCGTTGCTGAGCGGCCAGTCTTAGTTTTTCGACGTTAGCCTGCTGAGCGCCATCCAGCGCGTTGTCTATCAACTTGTCTATAAAGGCCTGACGACCGTCAAAACGCTGCTGTAAGGCCTCCCAATCGATCAGGCTTTCGGTCGCTACTGTCTCCATAGCCTCATTTGCCGTTTCCGGACTGTCGATTACCTCGGCGAGCTCGCCCTTTCCACTGGCTTCACCAGGTACTTTGATGATCGACAAATGCTGCCGCAATGCGCCCACCAGAGCGTTGGCATCAATCGGTTTGGTAACGCGATCCCGCATTCCCATTTCCAGGCAGCGCTGCCGCTCTTCGGGCATGGCGTGAGCGGTCAAACCGATGATAGGTAAATCCGGCGCGATTTCCAGAATACGCCGCGCCGCTTGATAACCGTCCATCACCGGCATCTGAATATCCATCAGCACCGCGTCGAAACCGGAGTAGCCGACTTCTTCCAAGCGATCCAGCGCCTGTTGACCGTTTTCCGCAAAAGTCACCTGCGCACCTTCGTGGCTCAGCAAATCCTCCAACACCAATCGATTTAAAGCCACGTCTTCCGCAGCCAATATTCTAAAACCGCGCAAGCGTCCGCCGGCGTCCTGATGATAATCGGCCGAATGTTCGACACCGGCGTCCGTCGCCGGCAGCGGCACACTCAAAGTGAATTTGCTGCCCGCCCCCAGCGTACTTTTGACGACAATATCGCCTCCCATCAAGTTGGCAAGATCTCTACTGATCGCCAACCCTAAACCGCTGCCGCCAAATTTACGGGTGGTAGAGTTATCCGCTTGCTCGAAAGCGGTAAATAGACGACCAATCTGCTCGGCGGTCATGCCGATACCGCTGTCCGTCACGCTGATGTCCGTCATATCATTCTGCCGATAAATTTCCAGGCTGACATAGCCTTGATCGGTAAACTTCACGGCATTTGACAACAAATTCACCAAAATCTGCCTCAGTCGCAACGGGTCGCCGTTCACCCATTCCGGCAAGTCTTGGGGACGATGCACTATTAAATCGAGTTGCTTTTCCTTGGCACGCATATCCACCAGGCTGATGGCATCTTGAATCAACGCATCCAGGCGAAACGGATGCTCGTCTAAGGTCATCTTGCCGGCCTCAATTTTGGAGAAATCCAAAATGTCGTTGACCACACTGAGCAAATGCATGCCGGCATCGTAAATACGAGCGCTGTTTTCCTGCATTTTTTGCCCGGAATTATCGCGCAGGCTCATTTTGGCCAAGCCGATAATCGCATTTAACGGTGTACGAATTTCATGACTCATATTGGCCAGAAACTCGCTTTTCATATGCACCAGATGTTCTGCCTCCAAACGCGCGGCTTCGTGCGCCTGCTCTACCGCCTTGCGATGGCTGATGTCGCGCATCACGCCGATGTATGTACTACCAAAGTCGTCCATCAATTCGTTGACGCTCAACTCTATCGGCACCAGCAACCCATCTTTACGTTTGCCTTCCACCTCGATCCGCCGGCCTATAATCACGCGTTCCTTGGTGTTGTCCAGATGCCGGCTCAAATAGCCGTCATGCTCGGAATAGTAAGGCTCCGGCATCAACATCTTCACATTCTGCCCCAATAATTCGTCTTCCTCGTAGCCGAACAAATCGCCGATGGCATCGTTAACCAGCAGCATGATGCCTTTGCTATCAATCAACACAACGGCATCGGACATCGTCCGCAGCACCGCTCTGGTTCTGGCTTCGCTGGTGACTAATGCCGCCTTGGCACGTTTGTTTTCGCTAATATCGCGCACCGTGGCCTGCACTACAATTTCACCGTCGATCTCCACCCTGCTGAGTTGCACTTCGGCGTAAAAAGTTTCGCCGTTTAACCGTTTGTGCAGCCATTCGAAGATAACCGAGCCATTGGCGATAGCCAGCTTAAGCTTTTCACTCGCCAACTCGTTGGATGATCGGCCATCAGGCTGGTATTCCGGCGACAATGAAGCCGGAGTTTGCGCTAAAAACTCTTGTTCATCCCGGCAAGCAAACAGACTGAGTGCCGCCGGGTTAACCGAGATGAAGCCACGGCTGGCACTGAGGGTCATGAGTGCATCCCGCGAAGATTCGAACAGCGCCCGATGGCGCTGTTCGCTGGCTTGCAAAGTGTGTATCGCCTGTTTTTGCGCGGATATGTCTCTGATAAAAGCACTGAATTCGATGGCCTTTCCCATGTTATTGGGCGTGATAGCCAATTCAATCGGAAACTCATGCCCGTCGCGGTGCAGCGCCACCACTTCAATTCGCTGATTCAAGACCGTTCCTCGCCCCGTGTCCAAATAGCACCGCATACCTTGCTGATGGGCTTGCCGATAGCGCTCCGGAATGATCACGTCGTGCAACAGGCGGCCCAAGACGTCGGCGGCCGGCCAACCGAATATCTGTTCGGCCTGGCGATTCCAGCCGTTGATAAAACCATCGGCATCCATCTGCACCAAGGCATCCAAAGCAGTATCGACAATACTACGGATGCGGATCTCGTCCTCGCGCCTCGCGGTAAGTAGCGCAGCAAAGCCATCGGCCATTTCGTTAAAACTCTCCGCAACCTGTCCGATTTCATCACGCATGGTTAACGGCATTCTTTGCTGAAAATCGCCGCCGGAAAACGCTTTTGCGGTTTTCGCCAGCCTCTCTACGTATTGGCTAACCGCAAGATGGGCGCCAATCGCAAAATAAATTATCAGCATAAATATAACACCGGGGATGCCTATGCTCAGCGCTAGCGTCGTTTTCGCCGCACCAATTCTGGCCTCGATCAGTTGTTCGGCTGCCGGAATAAAGCTGTCGTAAATTTCGGAATAAGCGGCATCCAGCGCTATCGTAACGGTCGAATAAAAGTATTCCGGATTGATGGAGAATTTTTCCTGAACAATATCGGCAATTACATGCTGAGTAATCAGACTGGCTGCATTGACAATATTTTCCCTGGTGTTGGCTAGTATCGGGTGCAGTTCCGGTTTATAGCGTTTAAAGTCATGAGTCGTTTCTTCAATGACCCTGATGCCGGATTCGATTCTGTCCTTAATCAGGTAAATTTCGATTTTTTCCTGATCGTTAATCTGCTTTTTGGTCAGTACCCCAATGCCATAAGCGCGCAACTGCGCAACCCCTTCCAAAGCCTTTGGCATTTGTTCGGTTACCAGCATGATCAGATGGTAGGAATCCAGATTGGAGTCGGTGAACAATAAGGATTCCTCGCCAATCAGTTCCTCTAAATCCAATAACTTCTCTACCAAACGGCTGTGTAAGCGGTAGCTTTCTTGAATGCTTAGATTGGCAGCGTTTTGCCGGAGTTGTTCCCAATCGTTTTTTATATCCGCGTATGCAGCAGCGGTCAACGAATCCGCCACCAGCGCTTGCCCCAAAGCCGATAAGGCCGTAGCGACTTTGGTTTCCGATATGACACGTTTATCGCGCAAACTCTCTATGCCGCCGAGCACCGCTACGGTAATGCCCCTATGCTGCTGCACAAATTGCATGGTCTGCGTAATATGCTTGATTTGTAACAGTCCTTGCAGCTCGCGCTCGGAATCCAGAATCACCCGATTCAAGCTTTGATAAAGACTGTAGAACACCACGACGACGGCCAGCAGCGACAGAAAACCTATCACCACAAACTTCTTGCTGAAACTCAATCGATTCATCAGCGCCACGGCGGGCGAAAACAAAGCTTGCATAGGCAATCCTCGGTGCGAATATTAGATCGGTAGCGATTCAGGCGGGTACTTAGCGGCTATCCTCGGCCGATAGCAGCAAGGCTTTTTGCTTTTCGACAATTTTGTTCAAACGTAAGGCCAGCCTGTTGTCGTTCTCGAACAGGTTGTCCATCTGCGAAGTGAGTTCGTCCACATAACCGTGCAGCAAAAACTCCTGGCTATCGGTCAACCCCAAATGAATAAAGGCGCTTTCCATGTTCATTTTGTGCTGTTCGGCCAAATTCACCATCTGCGAGTGATTGCTTTGTTGATTGGCCTCGATCTCGATCAATAAATCGGTCAGTTCTTTCACGCCTTCCAGGCGGGCATTCGCTTCCTGTAGACGTTGTTGTTCGCTAATCATGGCTTCGACGCGGGCACCGGCACCTTCGGCAAGTATCGCCAGATGATCGCGCAATCGGCCGATGGCATCCGGATCATCGGTATCCAAGCCGGTCGCCAATAGCGTTACATGCGGAAAATTAAACACCAAGCGATCACCGGCCTGATAAATTCGGCCCAGCTTGGCCACGTAGGTAAGGATGGAGGCTTCGAGCGGAGTACAGATTGTTTCCGGACTAAAGTCGTATTCGTTGGCGGTATCGGTCAATTTCACCAAACCGTTTAGATCGTATTGCTGCAAGGTCTCGATTAACAAACTACCCAATTGCTGAAACGTATTGCATTGAAACGATGAGCGTAAGAACTGCAACACCGTGCCGGTTTCGCCCAAACTGGACATAGCGGTAAATGCGGTTTTTTGCGCATAAGACAGTTGCGATTGCAATTGCCGTTTTTGCTGCTCGGCTTCGATAGCCAAATCGACCTTACGCAGCAACACGTCTTTTTTGGCATTTTTCGGAATAAAATCGTTACCGCCGGCATCGAACGCGGTCAGCAAAATCTCCAGATCGTCGTGGGCGGAAACAAACATGACCTGCACATCGTCATTGCCGTCGGCGCGAATCTGCCGACAAACCTCGATACCGCTGAGGCCCGGCATTTCGATATCCAGCAAAATCAGATTGGGGGCCAAATCCATCGCCGCCAAACATTCCTCGCCATTGGCAAACTCGTGGAGTTGATAGTCATGCCCCTGCAATTGGTCGGTTATGACCAAACGCAACAGAGCATCATCATCCACTACAAAAATACAGAATGGTTTTTCGGGCATGATATTTCCTGGGTTCCTGGAATTGCGGGTGAGGCGATAGAGTGTGCCAAATAAGCATAGCGGTCCGGGCCAAAATTGCCCGACCGCTTACTTAAACCATCTTAACAGCCGCAGCGAACATTCATGCCGGCGGCCGGGCAGAACTGTGACGGCCGCATCGGTTGTGAGAATAACCTTGTGATAAGGCGCCACAAATACCTGATCACCAGCCAGGCATTGGCTTATACCAGCGCGAATCAGGCGCCGTGCGCATTAGTAATAGCCAACGCCGCCCAATCGAAGGCTGGGCCTATATCCCATTTATCGCTACGAAAATTCACATGACTGGCGATGCCTGAATAGCTCTGAAAAAAATCCAGATCACGTTCGAATTGCTTGGCTTTGGGAGGCAAGGTTTTCGGTATGGAAAATCGCCCGCATAAATCGTTCAGCAGCAAGCGAATCGCTTCTACCTGCTGCGCTGGAAAGGTAGCGAAATACTGCTCGCCCCGATAGCTGGTTTGCATATATTTATCGGTTTGGGTTTTGTCACAGTATTTAGTGCCGAATAACTGGGTTTGGCCCCGACGCGGCGGCCACCAATTCAAGACCTCCGGGTTATCCGGCGCCGGCCGCAATGGCCCGACATTGGCAATTTCTATCGCTATCGAGCGCTGATCCAGCCGGCCATTAAAACCCTTCACCCCCAGATGATAAGCCCACTGCGTCGGGTCGAATACTTCATAGATCGTGCCGTCGACATCGACCAGATAGGCGGCGGCTATATGTTGTGTATCGCCGACCCAGGTATCGAACGCCGACTTGGCTGACGAACCCGCCGTGAAGTGCAAAACAATCAGATCTTTTTTCGGCCTCTCGGTAAAAAACTGCCCGGCCGGCAAGCGGAACCGGGAGCGATTGATCTTCAAACCGGTGACAGCAGCGCCGGGTTGGTCACCGAGCACCATAGTATCGGTACTCGCCTCGCCTTCGTTCGGCGTTACCAACACTCGCGGATTAGGTAGATCCGTGGCACCGGCCCAGAAAAAACAACCATCCTTATCCTGATACCAATAGCCGTTGCCGGATACCATATCCCCTGCCGTAAAGCTGACGACCTCGACTTTACTGCCGGCATCCAAGACGCGCAGCACCGGTGCGCTGACAGACGCGCGACTGCGGAGATTTACTTTACTCAGCAAGCCGATTTGCTTGCCGGCCACCAAATCGGCTGCCGGATCGGGCAACGCAGTGGCAATCAGCTTGGCAATATCGACACGGGCACCGGGGCAGTTTACCGAGGCACGAATCGCGCTATGCGACAACACATGATCCCCATCGACGGTGATATGCCAGCGGTCGGCAATCTCACGGAGCAATTTCGAGCATGCCGCCAATTGCGTGGCCGTAGGCGGGCCAAGCACCGACACTTCTAAGGCAACACCAATCGAGAAAAAATTGGGATTGGTGTTGGGCCGCTGCTTGATAAATTCGGCGGCCGGATTGACCACCAAACCGGCATGAAATGCCGTGTCGGCTTCCTGGACGTATTGATGAATCTCGCCGTTGTAGCCGATGGCGTAATGCATGGACTGTAAAGCCCCCTGCTTGTTGTAGCGCATACTGACATCTGCCAGACTGCCATCCGCAGAATGCAGAACAATGACTTCCGGTTTGAAGCCAGCCGGGCGACCAACCCGAAAATTACCCTGCGCGCAGCCTATCCATTGCTTTTCCATAAGCCCTCCTCAACCCTGCGCCTTCAGATCGCCGCGCTCGCCCTGCAATGGATTGGAGGCTGGCGGAGTATCCGGGTTTTGCGGATCGCCACCACCCACGGCCTGCGTGGTTTGACGGATAGCTTTCTGCTCGTCATCCTTACGTGCGAGGCCGGAGCGCAATTGCACCAGCTTACTCAAGGCGTTATACCAAAACGGCCCACCCAAGCTGAGCAGAAAAATCGACAAGATCAAACCGGGAATGCTCACCATTTTCCAATGTTTGCACCAGTTTTTCCGGTCAACCGGCAGGCTGATCAAGCCCTGTTCCGCTAAAAAATTAAGATAATACTTTTGCTTTTCCAGATCGATGCCTTCTTTGGCTTTATTAGCGTCTGCCGTCGGCGCCTCGGCACCCTGCCCGTCGGGATCTTTGGCATCGTCTGATTGAATCGCATCCTTACTTTGCGGATCTTCCGTCAGTTTGGGCGCCAATTCCACAAAGACCGCCCGCATTTGCTCGTCCATGGACAAGCGGTTGATCAAATTCACCGTGTCCAACTGCAAGACGATGGCTACCAAGGCGGCGCTGATCACGCTAACCACGCGGGTGGTGGCGGTGAATCTAACGGAGACACGGTCGATCAAATGATCAAAATTCAAACAGATTTTCGCCAGAAAATCACTGGATGCTTCTTGTAACAAGGCATTAGCCTCACGCACGTCATGCGCCAGTTCCGGGTTGGATTTTTCAAACTCCAGCGCCAGCATTCGGGTGTTTTTCAAGGTAGCGGCCGGATCTTCGATGCCGTTGTCGTGCAGCACCGCTTTCAATTTATCCAGTAGATAGATTTGCTCGGCGACGACTTTCTCCAGTTTGTGGTAGTGCTGCTTTTTCGGTTCGGCCTTGGCTTTTTTGACCTTGGCAAGCAAGCTTTCAATACCCAAGCGCTTAAAAAACAGCGGACATTCCAGCAGCTTTGATTCCAGCGCCTCGGTGGCTTGGCCGACATTGATGGTTTTATTCGCCAGCCTGGCTTTGATCTGTTCGAATTCCGTTTTGATCGACACATCATAGCCAGCTGCCAAATCCAGCAAAATCTTGATGAACTCTTCGCGATGGATCACTTCGCCAAACTGAAAAAACTGCAACCACTCCGGCAAGCGGCAGCGACAGCGGCCGCCGATAGCCCGTTGCGTGAGGGTTAACGCGGCGATGGCCTCGGCCTCCGCTCTGGAAAACCTTGCATCCAGCAATTCCAGCAAATCGGCCAGACCGGTACGCAGATTGCGACCGCGGCTGGCCATTAAATTCAGCATTCCCTGGCTGATTAAGGTCACCGCCATGCTGACGATCAACATCACTACCGACAAACCCAGCAACACGTCCAGTGACTTCAACATCGTTATTCTCCTGTGGAAAACCATTGCGGCTGAAGGAATCTAACATCCCTGCAAAGGCAGCGTCCAGGCTTTTGGTTTTTTACCGCTTCCCGCCGCAGTGAAACTCAAATGCCAGTCTCCAAAGGCAAGCGCTCCATCAAATAACACAAACAATCCTGGCGGATCACCCGCTCGTCCAGCGTTAGCATCGACGGCATCGTCGGCCGAGTAATTTGCACTTGGCCATCCGCAACGGTCAGGAATTGCTCGGTAACCGGCTTACCGTCGTTGTCTTTGGCGATCAAGGGCATCAGCGCAGAGCCGGTTGTACCCAACACGGTGCCGGCCGGAATTTCGGTGAAATTCAGGCTTTCCAATTCCGGATCAAGGCGCAGGTCAACCGCTGGGTCGCTAAAGCTATAACTGACCTCGTCGGCAACGGTGACTTGCGCCACCGTGTGATAAATATCCACGTCCTGCTTCGCAATCGGCTGAACCGGAAACTCGTGCAAATGCAGGCAACTGTCCAAAAATTGAAAGGCGTGTTCGGTGCCGTGCGGCTGACCGGGCCGACCGCATTCTAAAGTCACCGCCGGACAAAACTCGGCGAACGCGCTGGACTGCGTGCCCTTGGGATGCGTGAAATACACCAGCAAACGGCCGAACAGCGCACCCAGATGCAGAAAGTCCTTATCCAGCTTGTTGATGCAGGCGTAATGCGGATTCAGGCCTGTGTTGTTATGCACATCAACGCTGGCAAATACGCCGCGCTGACGCATGATCTGGCAAATCTGCGCCGCCCAAACCGTTTCCGGCGACTCGGGTAACGCAGTACCGGGCCAGATGCGGTTGAAATCCGGCTGGCCGTCTAGCCGTCGTAAATTAAAACGCGCCGCCTGGGTGTTGCCGAAAAACAAGGTCAAGCCGCGCGGCAAGGTCTGGCCGTGATATTTTTGCAGCAGCTTTTGTATAGCCAGGAAGCCGGTGGATTCATTGCCGTGCAGCAGGACCGAGACGAACAATGTTTCGGGGCGTTTGCCGGGGAGGTGAAATAAGGCTGGTTTGGGGATTAGCTCATGTAGGGCATTTACCGAAATATCCAGCAAGCCGTTTGGTAGGCTGTCGAATTGTTTTATAGGCTGGGTGGCGGGTAAAATCGGCTTCATGCTTAATGGTTCAACCTAGTTTTCATAATTTTTGTACGGCGACACCAACATGCCGGAAACTTCGTGCAATATCAACTTAATCAGACAAATTTAACTGATGATCAACAATCAAGTATGAATATCCCCAGAGAAGACGAAGAGAACGCCCTGTATAGCCAAATAGGTTTCGTTGTTGTCCAATGGGGACACTGCGAGCAATCGCTTGAATTGCTAGTTAATACGCTTTTCCTACAATACGGCAGTAACAACTTGCCTAAGAGAAAGCGAATGCCCAAGCAGCTTGGTGAAAAAATCGCTTTCGTGAAAGAGTGCACTTCGCTGATACCTTCTTTGGCACCGTTCCGCAATGAAATCGAAGACCTTCTTGGCAATTTTGAGGCGCTTACCCAAACTCGCCATGATTTGGTTCACGGCGCACTCTCTGATTCGCCCCCTGTTAACGGAGTATATTCATTCATTCGGCTCGAAACACATCCGGAAACGCATGAGATTAAAGAATTCCAGTACGATCTAAAGGCATTTCCAAACCTTGCAGGAGATCTTGTTCGCTTGGGCGCGGATACACCAAAGATTGCGAGGCGAGTTTTTGAAGCTAGCCCACGCATGTTTGATTACCGATAAAATTATCCAAAGATATAGATCTGCGATTCGATATTGCCAATTACGCCAGCGACCTTTCCCTAGGCATTCATCAGTAAAAACAAAGAGTTCATTGTGGAAGAAGATAAGACAGACAAGATTACCTATGCGCCGTTTATCGTAAGCGCCCTTTAAACCACGCTATTGATTGTCAGAACGAAGATCGGTGGCAGTTTATGGGGCTATAGGCTCGACGAGTTGCCAAGGCAGCAATGCATCGAAGTCTTCGACGGTTTTAGCCAGAGGTAATTGACGGAACAACGCCACCAGATAGGTGTAGGGTTCGAGGTTGTTGGCTTTGCAGGTTTCAATAAGCGAGTAGAGATTGGCGCTGGCCTGGGCACCGGCTACGGTGTCGCAAAATAACCAGTTGCGGCGACCGACGACAAAGGGACGGATGGCGTCTTCGCAGAGGTTGTTGTCGATGGGCCAAGCACCGTTCTCGACAAAGCGAATCAGCTTCGGCCATTGCGACGAGAGATAATGCAAGGCATTGCCCAGCAAACTGCCGGGAGTTATCCCATGCAGATGCTGTATCAGCAAGCCTTCGATCTTGGTCAAAACCGGCTTGCTTAACTGTTGTCTCTCTTGTCCGCGCTGTTCGGCACTCAGGTCTTTCGCCTTGGCTTCAATGGCATACAGCTCGCCGATCGCGGCGATAAACTGCATCGCCAGTGATTCCGGTCCACGCGCGGCTTTGGGGATGGCGGCTTCCGCTTCGACAAAATAGCGGCGCGCATGCGCCCAGCAGCCCAGATGAATTAATCCTCGGGCGATTGTCATGCCGTTATAGACCTCATAACCGTCGCTCATCAGGGCCACACCGGGCTTGATGCCTTCATACAGCGGCTGCGCATGCGTGCCCCCACGCCCCGGCGTATAGCTGAACAGTCGGATCGGCGGCCCGGAACCGGTCATCTGTGCCCACAAATAACTTTTCGTTTGCGCGGCTCGCCCGGATTCCTTGAGCACCTGAACGACGGTTTCGTCGCCCAGGATCAGATCGGCTTCCAGCAGATGGTCGCGCAGCAAATTGATGATCGGCTGCACCGCCTGCCCGACACGCACCATACTGGCGGCCAGGGTAGTCCGCGACAAATCACCGCCGAATCGGCTGAGCAACACGGCTTGCCGATACAGTGGCAGGCTATCCTGGTATTTGGCGGTGACGATCCAGGCCAAGGCCGTTTCGGTCAATAAGCCTTTGGGAATGATGCGCGCCGGTGCCGGCGTCACGCGAATGCTGTTGCCGCAGCAGGGGCAGGCTATTTGATACGATGATGCTGGATCACCCGCACTTGCTGCGGCACGATGTCGAGTTGCTCGCTGATTTCGGCGCCGATTTCCACCAGCTGGGCGCCATCATGGGCGCAAATGCGTTCGGCTTCCGGTAATTCATGGCGCATGATCTCGCGCGGCAGATGGGGATCGAGCGGTTTGCGGCCACGCTTCTTGCGGTTGTGAGCGGCGACTTCCAGTACTTCAGGTGTGGCTTCCTCGGCAATCGGTGCCCCTTGTGGGGCTAACGCTTCGGCTTCGTTCAGGAATAGGTCGCGCTGGGCCGGATTAGCTCGCGCCTCGGACTTGGCCGCATAGAGCCGATGCAAAAAGGCATCCACGCGTTCTTTCAAACAATCCCGCTCGACCGTCACCAACCGCAGTTGATTGGCCAGCCGTTGCTGTTCGTTTAGCAGGGCCTGATAATCGTCGGAGGACAGCGTGATGGTCGTCGTCATGCCGCTATTTTACGTGATTTAACTCATTGTTTCAGCTGGTTTTTGTATACATCCGCACCGGATGTGGCCGCGTCGCGGACAGATCGATACCGGCTAATAACCAATGGAGTTGCTCGACCGTCAAGGTCACCACGGCAGCGTCTTTCGGCCAGCAAAATCGATCGGCTTCCAGTCGCTTGATCATCAGCCAGAAACCGGTACGATCCCACAACAGCAGCTTGATACGATCCCGGCGCCGATTACTGAACACATAGATGGCCGGCTCAAAGGGGTTCAAGCCTAACGCATGTTCAACTAGCAGTGCTAAGCCGTTAATGGCCTTGCGACCGTCGACCGGCTCGCGGTGCAGGTAGACCTTTAATCCTGGCTCGAAACGGAACATGGCAAAGCGGCCAAGCCCATCAATAACGGCGAAAGATCGGTCAGGTTAACGCCCTGCAACGCCAGCTTAACCCCATTGGGCAAGGTCACACTGAGGGACGCCTCTGCCAGCTTCTGGGGTGTCAGTGACAGCACCGGTGCAAAGGCCGATCGCGTGGTCGGGGTGCCAGGGATCACAGAGCGGGTATTGTCACGATACTGGTTAATCCACTTGCGCAGCAGATTGGCATTGATGCCGTGTTCTAGTGCCATCCGAGCTACCGATATCCCTGGCTGTAGACAAACTTCAACCAGCTCCCTTTTGGCTTCCGGTGCATACCGACAACGGCCATCGCTCCGGTGCCCCACGACCAGTGATCGCGATAAGCGACTCTTGTTCTCTATCATAAGTGTCCACCTTGTTATACGTGGACACTATCTTCCGCTGAAAATCTTGGAAACGGAGCGCCAGCGAAGTGAAGATTTTTAGTCCCCGATAGCCGTAGCGCCGGGCGGGTTTTCGCAGCGAAGCGGAGAAAACCTGCAAGGCATCGCGACACGGCGTTAAGTCATGCGAGAGCCTAAGTTTCGACCCCTTGTTGGGTCGGAACGAGGTGACGCGGACGAATCGGGGCGCCGTAGGCATAAGCGGTCGCGTAATTTTTGCCGATTTTTTCCAGCAGGATGCCCGAAAAAATCTTTCGGCAAAAATAGCGACTCCCCGGTGCGCTTTTAAACTGGCGGGATAGACGCGGTTAAAAGGGCGCTTACCGTTTATCCTCTTGGACTCGGGGGAATATAGGTCTCTACTGCTTTCCGACCAGCACATAGTAGAGAAATTTCATGTATTCGAAGAGCGGGCTGACGAAGGCTGGAATGGAAACGGCTATGACTGGAACTCAATTGCTCAAGTCATCGTGGCCGAACAGCTACCCGATTTACAAGACGAGCTTGATTTCGATCTTGAGGCAGGAATGTTTTCGGCGCAAGGATCCAGTTTCGCGCTGGAACGTCTCGGAAAAGCAATGTCATTGGCCTTTCACAACGAAGAGGTACTTCGAGATCTGCTATTACGTTCTGAACTTGATTGATCGGCTGGTGTAGATCGCGTGTTTATCGTTCCCATGATAGCGTCGCTGCCTTTAAGTTAAGGTCTAACTGTCCCTTCTCCCTCTGGGAGAAGGTTAGGATGAGGGGACCAATAAGGCCTCTTGCCTTATTTTTATTCTCCTCACCCCAACCCTCTCCAGCAGGAGAGGGAGCTTTTTCTTAACTTAATGGCAGTGACGCCGGAGCATGGGAACGATGATGTTGCAGTTATTCATATCCCCCACGCGGCAACAGGTTCTCCACTCCGTTGCCTCCGCAAATATACCCTCATCAGCTCCACAAAATCCCTCGGATTTTCCTTAATAAACCGCCGCTGCCAATCACTACCAGTTTGCTGGTTGGCGAGGCGCCGGCGTATCAAATCCAGATAGCCGTCTCGGTCGGCGATACAAATACCCAAAGCCTGTAAACCTTTGGCAGCGCGGAGCAATAACTCCTGCTCGATCAGCACCGCCAACCGTAGTTTATGTTCGCCGTACCAGACAACATGGCTATCCAAACCGTGCCGCGCAGCTTGATAAAAATTATCCTTGGCCTGGGCGAAGGATAACTCCGCCCCGCCCGCTTGCCGCTCGTCGGCCAAATTTTTCACCAGCCCGTAATAAAACGCGGCATTGGTGATCATGTCCAACACGGTCGGCCCGGCAGCCGGAGTACGGTGTTCAATGCGGATATGCGGGGTGCCGTCTGTATCGAAACCCACCAGCGGCCGGTTCCAGCGCCAGATCGTACCGTTATGTAAGCGTAAGTGCTGAAACGCTTCCGGTGCGTCATCAAAATATTCAGGCAATAGTATCGGGAAATGCTGTTGGTTTTCGACAAAGCATTCCAGGATCGACTGCCGGGCAAAATCGGAACCAAAACTAACCCGGTGCAACGGCCCATCGGCGGCGCCGGCATAGCCGCCGGTGGCAATAGCCTGCTCGAACAACGGGATGCGGGTTTCCGCCCACAAATCCTTACCGAACAAAAACGGCGCATTCGCGTCCAAAGCCACCATCGCCGCCGAGGCAATAATTGAGGCGTTGTAAATGTGGTGGGCGATGCTGAGTGGAGTTTGGATGTGCAATTGAAAGGAGGTCGTGGCGGCCTCCAGCATCACGTCGTGATGCTCCACTTTCAAATGCTCGTGGCCGCAAATATCCAACACGATAGGCTTGCCCCGGCAACGCAAAATTTGTTGATTCAAGGCCCGATAACGATTCATGTCCGACATATTACCCAAATGCAAATCGCTTTGCTGCAAGGTCGGCAAGATGCCTATCGTCAACAGATTTAAATCCATTTGCCGGGCATGCTGTTCGGCTTGGCTCCAGGTGTTTTGCAAATCGGCATGCATGCGGCTAAACGCATCGCCGGTCAACGGCACGGGCGGGGTGTTGAGTTCTATATTGAATTTGGCCAGTTCCGGACCGGCCATTGGGTGGGCAAAGGATTCCAGAAATGCCTGATTCAATGGTGCCGGCCGCATGTTGTCGTCCAGCAGCCAAGCTTCGATTTCAAAACCGGCCACCGGCTCGGCTTCCGAACAGGCTCGGTTTTTGATCAGTCTAGCGAGTAGTTCAGTTTCCGTGGATAAGCGTTGCCGGAAACGCTGAAAGTCGGCATCTTGATAGGCTGCGGCATGAATTTCTTGACCCATGAGCGGCTCGCTCTCCTGTTGAAAAAATTGGGATAGTAAGCTTGAGCCTGCACACCGCAATGTCCATCTATCTAAATTACCCCTCAGGATAATGCTCAGGTCCGGGGACGGGATACAACACACATCAACAGCAAGCATTGCCCCGCGAAGGAGCGCGCAGTGAACCGTCTTCTGGCAAAGTCAGAGTATATTGCACCAGGAAGGCCGAAGCAGCAGATCAAGACCGCCGATTCAAAAAAGTTGCCGGGCATACTCGATCAAAATACCAAAACCAATCTTTGGATCAAAAAAGTTGACTTGTTGATTTTGGTTTCATAACTTAGCACTAGTCCCACAATCGATAACAACAAAAATTCATTGCCCAAACATGCTTTTTAATTCCTTTCAGTTTTTGTTTTGCTTCCTCCCAATCACTTTATTGATTTTTTTCCAATTTGGCCGACATAGCCAAACGTTGGCGGGATTATGGCTATTTGGGGCATCGTTGTTTTTTTATGGTTGGTGGAATCCTGCCTACGTGGGCCTACTAATGGGCTCAATTCTCTTCAACTATGGAGTTGGCACTGTACTATCTAAACAAAAAAGAAATAATTCTGGACATAATAAGTGGATTTTAGGGTTTGGTGTATCAATCAATTTGCTGCTTCTCGGTTACTACAAGTACACCAATTTTTTTATCGAAAATGCCAATGCGACTTTGGGTTTAAACTGGCACATCGAACCAATAATTTTGCCACTCGGGATTTCTTTTTTTACATTCACTCAAATCGCATTTTTGGTTGATGCGTATCGCGGCCAAGTAAAAGAGGCAAATCTCATTCACTACGGATTATTTGTCACTTACTTTCCCCATCTGATCGCCGGACCGGTATTGCACCATAACGAAATGATGCCGCAATTCGCGCTTCGCGCAACCTATCGGCTAAATTGGGAAAATTTGTCCGTGGGTCTCACTATTTTCAGCATCGGCCTTTTCAAGAAAGTAGTACTGGCCGATGGCATCAGCCCTTATTCAACCCCGATTTTCGAAATCGCCACGCAAAAAGGAACGCTAACCTTTCTCGAAGCATGGGGTGGAGCGCTTGCATATACTTTCCAGCTTTACTTCGATTTCTCGGGATACTCAGACATGGCTATCGGCATTTCCCGCTTGTTCGGCGTAAAACTGCCCTTGAATTTCAATTCACCGTACAAGGCGGTCAACATTACCGAATTTTGGCGATGTTGGCATATGACATTATCGCGTTTTCTACGCGATTATTTGTATTTTGCGTTGGGAGGTAACCGTAAAGGCTCGGTGAGGCGCTATATCAACCTGCTGGCGACGATGCTATTAGGAGGGTTTTGGCACGGTGCAGGTTGGACTTTTATCATTTGGGGAAGCCTGCACGGCATTTATTTGGTCATCAACCACGGCTGGCATCAGCTTCGCCGAACTCTGGGACACAATTTGACACAGAGTACGTTTCAAGGTCGCTTGGCGAGTAGAATACTTACTTTTGTTTTTGTCGTGATCGGTTGGGTATTCTTCCGCGCTGAAAATTTGGACGCGGCGCTTGCGATACTGAAAGGCATGGGCGGATTTAACGGTATTAATCTACATGGAAGCTGGCAATGGCTATTCCACTGGCGAATTCAGCAAGCCATGGCAAGTGCCGGAATTCATTTTGGCCCTCTGCCGGCAATTTATGGCGAGCACAGTGTCATAGTAATTTGGATAATAGCGCTTTGGTCATTGGTTTGGCTGGCGCCAAATACGCAACAGATTCTGGCAGCATTTAATCCGACTATCGAGGAGATAAAAAGTCCTTCTAAGATTCTACTATGGCGCCCCAATTGGCATTTTGCCGTGCTTACCGGCCTGATTTTCGCTTTCGCATTATGCAGCATGCGCCGCGTCTCTGAATTTTTGTATTTCCAGTTCTAAACCAAAGATGAAACGATATTCGCCCGACAGGCATTTTTTAGCACATTTTGTCATTGTGAGTTTATCGACTTGTTTACTGATTGTGTCGATAAACTTAATCGTCGATCCATACAGTCTGAACGGTTGGATTGAAAAGTCTGGCTTCAATTACATAAAACCGGCATTCCGAGGTAATCAGTGGATCGCCAAGGTGTTCGAAGTCTCCCGAAAGCGTCCTTCAGTAATATTTCTGGGCACATCCCGAGCCGCACATGGCCTTGATCCGCTCCACCCAGCGCTAGCCGGTAAAATAACTTATAACCTCGCAACTGACGGAGCACAAATTGCTGAAATAAAGGAGTTGTTCGAACATTCAGTTAATACGTCCAAAATCGATATTGCGATCATTGGACTGGACCTAGTGTCTTTCAGCAACAATACCGGCAATATTAAACTCAGACATGATTTGATGGATATTGGTGGTCGGCAACGATCAGATTCTCGGCAACTTGAAATTTTTAGGGCATCTCTGTCTATTGAAACCTTATGGGATTCATACCAAACCGTCCAATCGCAACAGACTCCTTCTGAATTCACCCACGACGGTCAGCGTACAGACGAATATTACGCGAATTTCATCAATGAATACGGTGGAGTGAGAGCCGCCTGTGAAGGATATATGAAAGAAATATCCCACAACCGTAAAAAGATCACAACGGTCGAAAACCAAAATGCGTCATTTCAGTGGGACGATATCCAGTCGATGCTAAAACTAGCGAAACAGCAAAATATCGAGCTTTATTTTTTTATTAGCCCAACCCATGCGTGGGATTTGGAATATCTTAGGGCGTGGGGTGAATGGAATAGATTTCTGAATTGGAAACGCGATCTTGTGAAGGTGATTGACGATCAGACTCCTCAAGAACAGGACACGAAGCAAGCTAAAGTCGTTTTATGGGATTTTTCCGGCTACAACAGCATCACAACTGAGAACATTCCAGCGTCAACAGTGGCACATACCAACATGCAATATTTCTGGGAGTTTTCACACTACCGAACCCTTGTTGGCGGCTGGATATTGGAACGAGTGCTCGGTGTCAAACAATCGCAAAGCCAAATTCCAGACGATTTTGGCGTCAAGCTAACACAAAACAATATCGAGGCACAAATAACAGATATCGAACTAGCGAGAGAGAAATACGTGCAACAGAACGCCCAAGACGTTGCATTTATCAACAATATTGTCCAAAGCACAATCCATTCTCTACCAACGGAAAACTGATATTGGTTTGAAACGATAGCCAAAATAAGATTCAACAAACCGGGATGGTAATGTAATGGTCAACAAAAACCGGACACCTGTTTAGGCAGCGTCTTTCGAAAATTCCTGCTCGAATTCGATCGGGGATTGATAGCCCAATGTTGAGTGCGATCGACGACCGTTGTAAAAAGCCAAATAGTCGATCACGCTGAGTTTCGCCGCTTCCTGGGTTTTGAATTTTTCGTAGTTGAGTTGTTCATGCTTCAAGCTACGGAAAAAGCGTTCCGTCGGCGAATTATCCCAACAATTGCCTTTCCGGCTCATGCTCTGCTCCATGCGAATCACAGCCAGATGTTGCCGATATTCCCGACTGGCATATTGGCTGCCACGATCCGAATGATGCAGCAAGCAAGGCAGCGGTTTACGACGCCAGAAGGCCATTTGTAATGCCTTGACACAGAGCGAGGTCCGCATGTGGTCGTCAATCGCCCAGCCCATCACTTGCCGGGAGAATAGATCAATCACGACCGCGACATAAAGCCAGCCCTGCAGCGTCCATACATAGGTGATATCCGTCGTCCACACTTGATTCCGCTGAGCGACCTTGAATTGGCGATCCAGCCGATTGGGGGATATGGTCTCACTATGGTTGCTGTCCGTGGTCACTTTAAATCGTTTGGGATAGCGAACTTTTAACTTCAGCTCCCGCATGACCCGTCGCGTTTTAAAGCGTCCAACGGCAAAACCTTGTTTTTGCAAGCGATCCGCTAAACGACGCGAACCAAAGCACTGCTTGTTGTCGGTAAAAAGCTGCCGCACGCTATCGGCAAGCTGTTGATCTTGATGTTTTTTGTCTTCGTCTGGCGGACTGTTACACCAAGCATAATAAGCTCTGGTACTCACCTGCATGACTCGACACAGCACGGTCTCGGGATACGTCTTCTGTTGCGCCTGAATAAATCCGTACTTTATTCGGCTTCTTTCGCAAAGAAGACGGCGGCCTTTTTTACCCACAGGGCACAAGTAAGATTTCGCGCTCCATCCGCAGTTGTTCGTTTTCCTTTCGCAACCGGACCAATTCGTCATGATCCGCCAGATTCAGGCAAAACTTTTTGGTTGCCGATTCGTTGGCCGAAGGCTTGCGTTCCGCTCGTACCCAGCGTCCGATGGCGCTTTGCGATATGCCCAGATGATCGGCCGCTTGCTGCTGACTGTAGCCTTTTTCCAAAACCAGCTTCGTCGCATCTTGCTTGAACTCCAGGCTGTATTTGGGTCGATTGTGTTTTTTTTCGTTACTCATGGTCACCTCTGCTAGCAGTATAAATTCTGCCTTTAGAAGTGTCTGGAGTTATTAGACCATTTCAGATCAGCCTTTGTTGCGCAAGTAATCCAAGTCCTTGCCGTTCAGACGAAACTGGCTGCGAAACTTGGACTTAGCCAAGCCGGCAAACAGTTCGTCCAAATCCCGCACGGTTTTAAGACTATCTCAACACGCCGGCAGAGGGCGTGTAGCTGTCCAACACATGAATGTAATTGGCGCGCTCATATGCGCTGGGGTCGATGGCATGTTGCTGGCTGACGCTACCTTTTAGCTGGCTGATGGACTCGTATTCGTGTTCGATCAGCCATTGCTCCAGTTCCGCGCGAATCTCGCCGAGTTTGCCCACGCCTTGCGCCAGCAATACGCTGCACAAATGCACGACGTCGGCACCGGCCAACAAGGCTTTGATCACATCCGCACTGTGATGAAAACCGCCGGTCACCGCCAGCGACATTTTCACCCGCCCATACAGCAAAGCGGTCCAGCGAATGCGCAGCAAGGCTTCCGATTGGGTAGACAATTGCAACTTCGGCACTACTTCCAAAGTCTCCAGATCGATATCCGGCTGATAAAACCGATTGAATATCGCAATACCATCGGCGCCAGCGGCTTCCAGGCGTTGGGCAAAATGAATCGGCGAGCTGAATTGCGGCGACAGTTTTAAGGTCAGCGGCACGCTCACCCGGCTTTTCAACTCGCGCAGAATATCCAAATAACGGTTTTCCACGGTTTCGCTGCTCTCATCGGCATTGGCGGCCAGATGGTAGATATTCAGCTCCAGTGCGTCCGCCCCGGCTTGTTGCAAGGCTTGGCCGTATTCGATCCAGCCGCCCTGGGAAATGCCGTTCAGGCTGGCGATCACCGGAATATTCAAGCTGCTTTTCAAACGTTGCAGATGTTCCAGATATTGTTCCTGATAGGTCAATATATGTTCTGGCACTGGATGAAATGAATCCGCTTCACCATAGCCAATGCCCTGGCCGTAAAAAAACCGCTCCATCTGTTGCTGTTCGGCTTCGATTTTTTCTTCGAATAATGAATACATCACTAAAGCCGAAGCTCCAGCATCTTCCAACCGACGGGCGCTATCCAAATCCTTACTCAGCGGTGACGCCGACGGTACCAGGGGATGCGCCAGTTTCAGGCCCAAATAATTTGTCGTTAAATCAACCATGTTGGCTCTCCTGGGCAAGATCGGCTTTCAGTGCGGCTTTGGCGGCCGCGACGCTGGTGGCATCGCTCCATTCCAGCGCGGCCAATTGTTGATAGTAGCGGTAACGGTTTTTGACGTCCTGCTGCGCCTGTTTCAAAAACGCTTCGGCGTGATCGGGATGACTTTGCCAGAGCATGCTGAAGCGGGTTTCGCTCATCACAAACTCGCGTAGCGGCACCGACGGTTCCGCGGAATCCAGTTGCATCGGATTCTTACCTTGCTGGATGCGGCCGGGATTGAATCTAAACAAAGGCCAATGCCCGCTTTTTACTGCCAGATTTTGCTGTCTATGGTTGTTGGACAAATCCACACCGTGGGCTATGCAAGGCGCGTAGGCGATGATGATGGACGGACCATTGTGCGCTTCCGCTTCCAGGAAGGCATTCAGGGTTTGCGTGTCCTTGCCGGCATATGCAACGTGAGCGACATAAACGTTGCCGTAATCCATCGCCAGCAGTGCCAGGTCTTTTTTCGCGGTGGCCTTACCGCCGGCCGCGAACTTGGCCACCGCACCCAGCGGTGTAGATTTGGAGGTCTGACCACCGGTGTTCGAATACACTTCGGTATCCAACACCAGAATATTGACGTTGCGGCCGCTGGCCAGAACGTGATCCAGACCGCCGTAACCAATATCGTAAGCCCAGCCGTCACCGCCGATGATCCAGACGCTTTTCTTGCAGAGATAATCGGCTAACGTTAACAAAGCCTGGGCAGCAGGTTGCTTCAGCGAGGGTAAATGCTGCTTCAACTCGGCCACACGTTGGCGTTGTTCGTAAAGACCGGCTTCATCGGCTTGGTCGGCGTGTAAAATCGCATCGACCAATTCGCCGCCCAAGGTTTCTCGTAGCGACACCAGTAACTCGGCCGCATGCTCGGCTTGTTTATCGATTGCCACCCGCATGCCCAAACCGAACTCGGCGTTATCTTCGAACAAGGAATTGTTCCAGGCCGGCCCCCTGCCCTCGGGGTTTTTGGTCCAGGGCGTGGTCGGCAAATTGCCGCCGTAAATCGACGAGCAACCGGTGGCATTAGCTACCACCATGCGATCGCCGAACAGCTGCGATGCCAATTTCACATACGGGGTTTCGCCGCAGCCGACGCAGGCGCCGGAGAATTCGAATAAGGGCTGTAACACCATCGAGCCTTTGATGGTGTTGGTTTTTAATAAGCGACGATCATATTCCGGCAAGGATAGGAAGTAATCCCAGTTTTGACTTTCCGGTTCGCGCAGCGGCGCTTGTGGCCGCATGTTCAAGGCCTTGCGGCTAGCGTTGGATTTATCGCGGATCGGGCAAATATCCACGCACAAACCGCAGCCGGTACAGTCTTCCGGCGCCACCTGATAACTGATCGACAGACCGGCAGGAAAATCTTTACCCAGCATCGCCGCGTGCTTGAAGGTTTCGGGCGCGTTGTTCAAGGCTTCGTTGGGCACGATTTTGCTGCGAATCGCCGCGTGCGGGCACACCATCGGACATTTGCCGCATTGAGTACACAGATCGGTTTCCCAAACCGGTATCTCCAGCGCCAGATTGCGTTTCTCGTAAGCAGCGGTGCCGGTCGGGAAGGTGCCGTCTACCGGCATCGCGCTGACCGGCAAGGAGTCGCCACGGCCGGCGATGATTTCGCCGGTGACGCGACGGATAAATTCGGGCGCGCTGTCGGCGATCAAGGCGGCAATATCGAAACCGCTGTCGGCTTGTTTCGGTAGCGGCACATGCCGCAAGCCGGCCAGGGTTTCGTCGATAGCTTTGAAGTTTAAATCGACGATGCGCTGGCCTTTTTTACCATAGGTTTTTTCAACGGCGTGTTTAATGGCGGCAATCGCCTGTTCCTGCGGTAACACCCCGGAAATCGCGAAAAAACAAGTCTGCATGATGGTATTGATGCGCTTACCCATGCCGGATTTTTCCGCGACCGCATTACCGTCGATCAGATAAAACCTAATTTTCTTATCCAGCATTTGCTGCTGCATCTTGCGCGGCAACGTTTCCCAAACTTCATCCGACGATGCGGGGCTGTTTAATAGAAACACCGCTTTGTCGGCGGCGTTGACCAGCATGTCGTAGCGTTCCAGAAATACGGTTTGATGACAGCCAATAAATTGCGCGTCGTTCTCGCCGATCAAATAGGTGGAGCGAATCGGCTTCGGCCCAAAGCGCAGATGCGAGACGGTAATAGCGCCGGACTTTTTCGAGTCGTACACAAAATAACCCTGGGCGTATAAATCGGTTTCTTCGCCGATGATTTTTATGGTGTTTTTGTTCGCACCCACCGTACCGTCGCTACCCAACCCGTAAAACATGGCCTGAAAGGTTTGATCGTGGGTATCGGTGCGATAAGCCGCATCCCAATTTAAACTGGTGTGGCTGACGTCATCGAGAATCCCGACAGTGAAATGATTCTTCGGCTTATCGTTTTTCAGTTCGTCGTAAACCGCCTTAATCATGCCCGGCGTGAACTCCTTGGACGACAAGCCGTAACGGCCGCCCACCACTTTGGGCAGGCTGGTAAATTTTTCGCCGTCGCTGAAGGCTTGCGCTACCGCACCCAAGACGTCTTTGTATAAAGGCTCGCCATCGGCGCCCGGTTCCTTGGTGCGATCCAGTACCGCGATTTTTCGGCAACTGGCCGGCAAAGCTTCGATCAAGCGCTCCGGCGCAAACGGCCGGAACAAGCGTACTTTCAACAAACCAACCGCTTCGCCCTGGCGATTCAAATAATCCAGGGTTTCTTCAACTGCTTCCGCTCCGGACCCCATAATCACGATCACCCTTTCGGCTTGCGGAGAACCGACGTATTCGAATAAGCGGTATTGGCGGCCGGTCAAAGCGGCCAGCCTATCCATGGTTTGTTGGGCAATCTCAGGCAACGCGGCATAGTAAGGATTAACCGATTCCCGACCCTGGAAATATACGTCCGGGTTTTGCGCGGTACCACGCAGTACCGGGTTATCCGGCGTCAAAGCTCGGCCGCGATGCTCGCTGACCCAGTTGTCGTCTATCATCGCCCGGATCACGCCGTCGTCGATCTCGACGATTTTGGCGACCTCGTGCGAGGTGCGGAAACCGTCGAAAAAATGCATGAACGGGATGCGGCTTTGCAAGGAGACGGCATGAGCCACCAGCGCCAAATCCTGCACCTCTTGCGGTGAGTTGGAGCACAACATGGCGTAGCCGGTCATCCGCGCCGACATCACATCGCTGTGATCGCCGAAGATAGACAGGCCCTGACAAGCGAGCGAGCGGGCGGCAATATGAAACACGGTCGGGCTAAGTTCGCCGGCGATTTTGTACATGTTTGGCAGCATCAACAGCAAGCCTTGGGAGGCTGTAAAAGTGGTTGCCAAAGTGCCGGCTTGCAAGGCGCCGTGAATGGTACCGGCCGCGCCGGCCTCGCTTTGCAATTCGACTACTCGGGGCACCGTGCCCCAAAGATTGGGTTGATCGCGAGACGCCCATTCGTCGGCCCATTCGCCCATCGCCGAGGACGGGGTAATCGGATAAATCGCAATCACTTCATTGAGTTTGTAGGCAATACTGGCCGCAGCCTGATTGCCGTCGATGGTGAGGGTTTGCTTTTGCATGGAATAACCTTTTCAGGAAATAAAACGGGGGAGCCGCCGGGCAAGTGCCGGCGGCTGTTTTTCTAAGATGCTCTAAGCATAGTCAAAAAATGCCTGACTAATTTTTAGTCAATTTAAAGATGTCCCAAACAGGACGGGCGATTGGCTGGTTTGCTCACGATTTGATCACAAGTTTATCCACAACTTCTGTGTATAACTGTACTTTTGGACAATGGCTGCCGCCGAGAACAATAGCCCCTAACCCATAAATTCAAGCTTGTTAATCCTCCCCCGGCAGCTTATCGGCCACCTAAAACTCGCAGTTCCTTAGTTTATTCAGACCAGTCGTCGCGCAGTACGATAGGCATCACTTTATCTTCGACTTCAATTACTGCCTTGTTTAGCACGACCAGTTGTCTATCCTCAACAAACTGCACACCCAACATATAAAAAATCGGCCCCCAAAACGGGTTGATCATCAAACCGCCGAGTATGCTCTTCCCGGTCCGTTGCAAATTTTTCAAGGGGTTGAACGCCACAGCTAGGGTTTGCTGGGGGTGTTCGTCAAACACGTCGGTTATCGGTTTAAACGTGTGTTTATCCCGGATTTCCAACTCGTCCAAGGATACCGACAGCTTGCGGGCCATTTTATAAAAATGCAGGCGTGCCGTGATGGCCGATACCGCAAAGGTGATAGCCATCAACGGTAACAGAATGCTGGGCGGCAACAAGGGGGCGAAAGCCGGCGCCAGCAATACCAAACCATAACCCAACATCAGCGTGTCTTCACCGCGTTCGACATCGCGATCCAGATTTTTAACGATGGCAACCACTTGATTGCCGGACTGATCCAAATAACCTTTGTCTTGAGCCATATTCGTCTCCTTCAGGTTGAATGTGCAGGTCAATGATTAGATGCCTGCGAATGAAAAAAGTCAACTGCCTGACCGATACCGGTTTTATGCGTTACGGCTCGGCAACACCCCATTTTGCTTGCAGATAATCGCGGCGCGTATCGAAAATACGCTGCAACTTATTACCGATAAACCTATGCAGCAATTGGCCTAGCCAGCCTAAGGGCATCGTATAAAACACGATGTCCTCCAATACGATGCCCGACTCGCAATAACTTAGGCAAACTTCATGGCTCCAGAAGCCGAACGGACCGACCGCTTGTTGATAGACAAACCGATTCGGCTTATCGCAGTGACTGACTTCCGATAACCAGGACATGGGCACGCCAAACAATGCCTTCATCCGATAACGGATCAGCAAGCCTGGGTAAATATCCTCGGGCACCGGCGAAGTAATATCGACATGAAAAAACTCAGGCGTAATTTGATTTAGATAGTGCGGAGAGGAGAAGAAATCCCACGCCTGCTGCTGACTAAGCGCCAAGCGCTGCTGCCGGTGGATGTGATAAATTTTCATAATATTTGCGGATGACGATGCCGAGCTACTGCGATAGCCAGCACTCTACCGTAAAAAAATTTTTGCGGTAGTGCTGCTTATGCAGCGCAGTCACGCGGATGCACCAGTCCGGAAATCAACTCGCCCGCAGGTGAAACCAGATGTCGGATAAACCCAAACAAATCCAAGATTATCGAATCTTGCCGCTTTCTTCCTTGATTTCAGCGATTAAATCGCCGAGGTTCTCGCGTTGTCTCAGCACGAAATTCCGGCTTTCCTCGGCGGTGCGACTACCCAGCACGATGATGTCTTTGCGATGTTTATGCGCCAGATACCCCACCAGCAATCCACCTGAGAACAAGGCGAGCGGGTGGCGGATTAGCGCGCGCGTGATGCTTTTGCTGGCGTGCGTCAAGCCGGAAATAACGATGCCCATCACCACACCTTTGACCAGGATCTCGCCATTGGTTGGCGGCGCCATTCTGCCTTTCTTGCCTTTGCGCGTCGGCGACTTCTTAACTTTCTCGGCCACAGCTTGGTTTACTATTTTTGCTTGCGTCATACCCCTGTCTCCTAAAAATCAACACGCCAACTAACAGCATAATCCAATACAGGCAAAACTGAATCCTGTTAACCGCCGCCAGCACTATTCACAGTTTTACTGACTAACTGCTGCTTAACGCTCGGATCGGCGGCCTTGCTCAAAGCAGTCTGCAACAATTCATCTTGACCATAAATGTCCGGGTAAAAGCGCGGTTTATCATCAAGACCCACAAAAACAGTGGTATAAAAAAACAACACTGGTATCGATTTTTTTAAAGTGACCCGCTGGGTTTTAGGCCCGGCCATGGCCTGCTGTATGGTTTGCTGATCCCACTCGCTTTGGTCGCCGAGCACAAATTCCGCCAGCTTTCCAGCTTCCGCCACTCTAACGCAGCCGTGGCTGAGATCGCGGCGATCCCGGTTAAACGCCGCTTTGCCGGGCGTATCATGCAAATACACATCGGCTTTGTTCGGGAAAATAAATTTCACCCGCCCCAAGGGATTGTTACTGCCAGGGCGTTGTCTGGCGCGCACCCGACCACTCTTGATTTCGTCGACAATGCTGTCTTGATTTTCGTCGTCGTCTTCGTCGTCGTCGGCATAGCGTCCTACCAATTCAATATCCTGACTGGTCAGAAACTCTTCATCGCTCAATAGTTTCGGCAGCATTTCCTTATCCATGATGCTTTTCGGAATATTCCAATACGGCATGAACTCCAGATATTTCATTTCTTCCCAGAGCACCGGGGTCTGGTTCTTTTCAGCCTTGCCGACTATCACTTTCATGGTCAAGGGCTGTTGATCGTCGCGAGAATTGAAGGCCCATAACTGAAACGCCGGGATGTTTACAAAAATCCTTGGCCCTTCCGGCAACTCCGGCATCCAACGCAGACGCTCCATGGCTAATTCGAGCATGGCAATTTTATCGGCCGGCGTTTGATTCAATAAGGCCAGGGTTTGTTTGCCAATCACCCCGTCGGCTTTTAAGCCTTGCTGTTGCTGCAAACGTTTCACCGCTTCCGTCGCCGCCGCATCGTACAGCGTCTCAGTGCTGCCGGCACCAATGACTTCTTCCGCTTTCAGCTCACCCAATTCCAGCAGACGCCGGCGTAACTCGGGCAATTGCGCGTCTTGCTCACCAGGGCGCAGCGATTTTGCCAAAAGCAGTTTTGGCTTCTGCGCGGCGGTATTTTGTTGACGATAAGCAGCCAACAAAGTCTTTAATTTCTGATATTGCTTGAATTTGGGTGCCAGCGCCGCCGGCAGTTCGGCAAGCGTTTGTTGTTGAATATGTTGATTCAGCAACACAGCGACATCGCTTGCCGATTTGGCGGCAAACTGCGCGGGATAATCGAAGTCGCGCGGATCGACCCGGCCGACATGCAGATCACGCGCGTAATGTACCAGCGCGATCGACAAGGCCACGTCGTAAGAGACCAACTCCGTCGTCGCATTTTTCGATAATGTAACGGCCTGTTGTAAGTAGCCGCGCAAACGCTCGACTTCGTATGTATCCGGATTCAAACCATCGGCCTTGGCATTGCTTAGCAGACTCAAAGCGTCTTCGCGATTTTTCGCAGTGCGACCTTCGCCCAGCCAAATCAGCTGATTGGCATTCATCTGATACAACTGTTTCAACGCGTCGCTATACTGCGAAAAATCCGCTTGCGACAGTAAAGGCTGCTGTTTGCTAGCCAGCAACGACTCTATGGCTTGCCTAACACTAAGTTCTGGACTTTGGCTGCTGGCGGATTGCGAAAAAAAATACAGCAGCACCAATATCGTCAGCAGATACGGTGGGGAGTTGCGCCATGTTGTTTGATTACTGCTTGATACGGCTTGCTGCGTCATGATTTTTGCAAGTTCAAATTCGGACAAAGGTTGCCATATTGACAAAATACGCGCTCAAGTTCTAGCTGCGCCGGATAAAAAGGGCTTAATTGCATTGAATGCACCGATCATTGCTGCGCCCTATAAAAATTCGCAGCGATTTCGGTAAACGTGATACCACGGTCATAAAAATACCGTGCGGTGCCTGGTTTCACAAGTTTGGATCCAGCTGTTCAGAAAACTCCCATCAGCATATCGACTAGCTGACAACACACAACCTTAACCGCCTGTTTGTAAATTGTTTTTGCCACTTCTGCAGGCATCCGTATAAGAATTTACCGATTTGTGGGCGAGCGTATCGCGCTAGAATAGCGGGCGTAAATCCTGTTTGACCATTAATCCACGCCTATCGTTTTTCATGCATCCCCATCCAGAACCCGAGCAAACACCCAACGCCAAACAGCTAAATAGCAATTGCCGCTGCTCGTCGCTAAATCGCAAAGCGCTGCGCAGCGAACTGAATAGGCTGGACGGAAACGACGATTTGTATCGGCTGATCGCCGAGGAGCGGCCGAATTTGTTCGCGGAGTCGGCGGTGTTTATCGATCAAGCTTGCCTGGATCAACAATTGGCGATCATCGCTGCACTGGAACGGGTGATTGCACTGCCGGCGTATCAACAACAGGTACTTACATACGCACCGGACGCCGCACGATTTTTAACTAAAGCTCATGGCGTATTTCTAGGCTACGACTTTCATCTGAGCGCCGACGGCCCGAAACTGATCGAAATCAATTCTAATGCCGGCGGTGCGATGATTAACGCGCTATTGATTCGCGCACAAAACAGCTGTTGCGAAATCGTCGGCAATCAACAGCCCGGCAAACTCAACTTGCCCAGGCAAGATACTCAGCAAACCGAAACCCTGTTCATGGACATGTTTTACTTGGAATGGCGAGCGGAGCGCGATGTGGCGCCCCTGCGCAGGATTGCCATCGTCGACGACGACCCGCAAAACCAATACATGTGGCCGGAGTTTCTGTTGTTTAAACACTTGTTCGAACAACATAAAATCCAAACTGTAATCTGCGATCCTGGGGCCTTAAACTATCGAGACGACCGACTCTGGCACGATGATCTGCCAATCGATCTGGTTTATAACCGCTTGACCGACTTTGGCTTGGAATCGCTGGAAACCCATACTTTGCGGGAAGCCTATCTGGCCGGTGCAGTAGTGCTGACACCGCACCCCAGAAATCATGCGCTATATGCCGATAAAAGGAATCTGGTCTGGCTGGGCAACACTGATTTTCTAAAAGCAATCGGCGTCGATGAGCATACTCGAACACTATTGCGAGAGGGCATCGCTCACACGGTGCTGGTCGATGCGCAAAATGCCGAGCGGTTCTGGGACGAGCGCAAGCAGCTGTTTTTCAAACCAGCCAGAGGCTACGGCAGCAAAGCGGCGTATCGGGGCGATAAACTGACCCGGCGAGTTTTCGAGGATATTCTGCAACACGATTATGTGGCGCAGACCCTGGTAAAACCCAGCGAACGCCATCTTGATGCCGGCGAGTTAAAATTGGATCTACGCCACTATGTCTATCAAGGCCAAACCCAATTGGTCTGCGCCCGCCTTTACCAAGGCCAAACCACTAACTTTCGGACACCCGGCGGCGGTTTCGCGCAAGTGGTGGTGATCCCGTAACTTACAGGAAAAGAGATGGAACCCGGCAAAGCATTAATTCTTATCGGCTCGGCCATCCTGGTGCTCGGCTTGGTTTTGAACTACGCCCCGTGGTTGGTGAATTGGTTCGGCAAACTGCCGGGGGATATTCGGATTCAGGGTAGAAATAGCTTCGTGTTTATTCCGATTACGTCGATGATTGTGATCAGCGCGCTGATCACGTTACTGGCCAATTTATTTTTCAGAAAATAAGCTTTCGAACAGCGAGAAAAGATCATGAGCAAACTGGTCATTTACAACCACGGTAAGGATAGTATTCCTTGGGGAGAAAAACCCCTGGCATTGGCGGAAGTCGCCAAACGCCAAGGGTTTGAATTTATCAGCCCGGATTATCAAGCCAGCAACGACCCGGACTGGCGGGTAAAGCAGCTATTGGCGCTGGATGTGTCGGGATATGAATCGATAGTGCTGGTGGGCTCCAGCATGGGTGCTTATGTTTCGACCGTCGCGGCGGAAATCATCAAACCGAAGGGCTTGTTTTTGATCGCGCCGGCATTCTATTTGCCAGGCTATGCGCGTACCGAGTTTAAGCCAGGCACAGCCAACATCGAAGTGTTTCATGGCTGGCAAGACGATGTAGTAGCCCCGGAAAACGCCTGGCGCTTCTGCCGCGAACATCACGCGCGCCTACATATGTTGGATGCCGACCACCGCTTATTAAGCATATTGCCAGTAATGGCGACGGCTTTCGAACGATTTCTCGGCGATTGTGCCGCTTAACACCCAGAGTGAATCCGATGAGCGATTACCAGAAATACCACTGCATGGAATGCGAGCACATTTACGACGAAGCCAAGGGCGACCCGGATAGCGGCATCGCACCCGGCACCCGCTGGGAGGATATCCCCGACGACTGGGACTGTCCGATTTGCGGCGCGCCGAAAAGTTTTTTCAAATTACTGGCATATTGACCGCTCCGACCAGGCAGCCTCAGTACATACCGTTACCGAGCAAAGCCCCGGCGGCAGCACCAATACCGGCGGCTATCGGGTCGCCATTGCCAAGCTGATAACCCATCGCGCTTCCAACCATCCCACCCAACAAACCTTGCGGCGACCGTTGGTCGTAGCCGTAATAAGCTGGCGGCGGAGGTGGAGCGTAATACTGAGGAGCCGGCACATACTCGACGACCGGCGCGGGTTGATAATAAATCACCTCTTCCCGGTACATCGGCCGATAGTGCCCGTGATGATGGTGGCCATGATGATGCTCCCAATGCTCATGGTCGGCCAACGCAGCCGACGACACCAATAAACCCAAAACGATGACTGTTGTTGTTTTTAACATCGCAAACCTCCTGTTAGTCAATTATTTGCTTGCGATAAAGTTTGCCGTCACCAGCTTAATTTTTGCTTATTGGCGTTATAAACGGCATCGCCGTTTTGTTGGGTATTAACGATTCTTTTGCTCCACCCGCTTCAATAGGCCAAATAAATCGCTATTAGTGGACAACACAATGGTGGCGTCGCCATCTATCACTTTGCGATAGGTTTCCATGCTCTTCAAGAACTTGTAAAACTCGGCGGACTCGGGTTTTTGCCCATAGGCTTTGGCGTAAATTTCGGTGGCCTTGGCATCCGCTTCGCCCTGAATTTCTTGCACTCGTTTGTAAGCGGTGGATTCGATTTCATTGAGATCCCGGTCCCGATTACCGTTAATCCTGGCCGCCTCGCCCTCGCCTTCCGAACGAAAACGCTGGGCAATTTGCAAGCGTTCGCTGATCATCCGCTGATGGATTCGTTCAAGTACCTGATGGTTGTAATTGATGCGTTTGAAGCGCACATCCAGCAATTCGACACCAAATTCGGCCAATTTCGGCGCTGCGGCATCGAACACGTCTTTCTCGATTGCCGCCCGACCCACCCGAATCGGCCGCAACACGCCTATCGTGCCCTCACCGGTCAACGGCCCCAAGCTTTCGTCTTGCAGGGGTTTACGATCCTTGTCCGAACGCACTACTTCGATCAATTCGTGACGGGCAATCGCAGTGCGGGTTTCGCTACCCAAAATATCTTCCAACCGCGATTGGGCGCTGCGCTCGTCACGCAAGCGCAAGTAATATTGCATGGGCTGGGTAATGCGCCAGCGGGCGAAGGTATCGACCTGTACATAGGTTTTATCCTTGGTAGACATCTCCACCATCGGTCCATCCCAGGCCAGGTAACGCTTATCGAAGCTATTGATCTGCTGGGTAAAAGGGATCTTGAAATGCAAACCAGGGCTGGTAATCGGCTCGCCGACCGGTTTACCGAATTGGGTGATGATAACCTGCTCGGTTTGATCGACGGTAAACACCGATTGCCATAGCAAAAACCCCGAAACAACGATTAACAGCCAGTTTCTTGTCGATAAATTCATTTCACTACTCCCGCTGCCTGACCGGGAAACGGCAACATCGGCAATATTTGCTGCACCGAGTCATCGACAATAATTTGCTGGCTGGCTTGCGGTAACACCTCGCCCATCGTTTCCAGATAAATCCGGGCGCGCGTCACTTCCGGGGCTTTTAAATATTGTTCCAACACCTGATTGAAAGCGGTGACATCCCCTTCCGCTTCGTTAATTCGTTTAAAACGATAGCCTTCAGCGGCGCGAATTTTCTGATCCGCTTCACCACGCGCGCGCGGCACTGCTTTGTTATATTCGCCATTCGCCAGATTGATGACGTTCTCTCGGTCTTGCTGAGCACGATTCACTTCATTGAACGAGGGCTGTACCGGTTCGGGCGGATTGACGTTTTTCAGTTGCACTTGATTGATCGACACCCCTAACTGGTAGCGTTCCGCGAGTAAGCGGGCACGCGCCAAAACGGTGTCCTCAATCTCCTGCCGACCGATGGTAATAATTTCATCGACGGTGCGATCACCCACCACCTCTCGCATCACCGCTTCGGAAATGTCCCGCAAAGTCAGACCAGGATCGCGGACATCAAACAGATATTTTTCCGGGTCGGTGATCCGGTATTGCACGATCCACTCGACCAGCGCCGAATTCAGATCGCCGGTTACCATAGACTTTTCCAAAGCCGGTTCATCGCCAATTTGATCCGGGTTGGTGAAGCCTGGCGTAGCAAAGCCAAACTCCAGCTTCTGCTGACGCTGAGTGGGCACGGTAATGACGCTATCCACGCCAAACGGGAGTTTGGCATGCAAGCCGGACGGGACTTTTTCGATGAATTCGCCGAAGCGCAACACAATGCCTTCAGATTCGGCGGGGATGGTGTAAAACGACATGCTCGCGCCGACCAGCACCGTGACGATAATCAGGATCGCCAACGGCGAAATCGGCAGCGAATCGGGCAGATTTTTAAAAATGGGATTGACGTCGTTCAAGAACTGGCTCCGTTAAGTCGGCGAAAAATCAAATTGCGTAGCGTTATCAAACCGGCCCTGCAACTCCCTGGAGTCGTCATTCCGGCGAAGGCGGGAGCCGTAAGACCACACAGAAAATCCAATATAGCCGCTGGGCTAACGCCTTCGCGGGAGCGACGATATTTATGGGCCGGGATAATAGAGAAGTCACCAGCACCGCCGAACTCAGTAAACAAGCATGGACCCGCTCCACCCTTTCGTCAATTTGTAAGCTGCGCAAGCTCGACCGCACGCCACCGAAATATCCTTCAAGACGTTCTAGTCGAATCGATGACGCTTTGCCGCAAAAACAGCTCAAATTGGTCGCTGGGCATCGGCTTGCTGAATAAATAGCCTTGAATCTCCTGACAGCCCTGTTCACGCAAGAACTCCCGCTGTTCGACGGTTTCCACACCTTCGGCTATGGTCCGCAAGCCCAGGCTGCCGGCCAAACTGATCACCGCGCTGACGATGGCTTTATCTTCCGAATCGGTACTGATGTCACGGACAAAAGATTGGTCGATCTTCAACTTGTATACTTTAAATTTCTTCAGATAACTCAATGACGAATAACCGGTGCCGAAGTCGTCGATAGACATGCGTACGCCACGCTCATGCAGATTATTCATCACCGCCACCGCAGCTTCGGGGTTTTGCATCGACACCCCTTCGGTCAACTCCAGCTCCAAATACTCGGGCGGCAAGCCTTCCTCTTCCAAAATACGCGAAACCATCTCAGGCAAGGCCGGATGGCTAAATTGAGCAGCCGATAGATTGACCGCCATGATCAAAGGCCCCAGCCCCTGATCAAGGCAGGTTTTCGCTTGCCGCACCGCCGTTTGCAACACCCACTCACCGATAGGCAGAATCAGTCCGCTGTCCTCTGCCACCGGAATGAATTCGGCCGGCGAAACCATGCCAAACTCGGGATGCCGCCAGCGCAACAAGGCTTCCGCACCGATCACGCGCCCACTATGAATATCCGCCTGCGGTTGATAATAAACATGCAGTTGTTGGCGATCCAAGGCATGGCATAAGGCATTAACCAGTTGCAGATTGCGCTGGGCACGGGCTTGCATTTCCGGCGTAAAAAAGCGGTAACCGTGTCGACCATCCGTTTTGACCCTGTACATCGCAACATCGGCACTTTTGGACAGGCTTTCCAGGTCCTCGCCATCGTCCGGATACAAGGCTATGCCGATCGATGCGCTCATCGTCAAATCCAACTCCTCAATTCGGTAAGGCTCCGCTATAGCATCCAGTAATTTTTGCGCGACATTCGCCGCCCCACCGGCATCGGTGCCCGGTAACAGGAAAATAAATTCGTCGCCGCCCAAACGCGTCACGGTATCTTCTTCGCGCAGCACGGCACAAAGCCGATCGGCTAATTCCACCAACAGCGCGTCGCCGACGCTATGCCCCAGGGTATCGTTAACATTTTTGAAATGATCGAGATCAAGAAACATTAGCGCTAAGTGGCCGTTACTCCGTTTTGCCAAACTCAATGCATATTTCAAATGATCGTCCAATTGACTGCGATTCGGCAAGCCGGTGAGCGAGTCGTAATTGGCCAAATAATAAATGTGCTCTTCTGCCTGCTTGCGTTCGATAGCCAGGGCGATAAAATGCGCCACCATTTCCAGCAAGCGCAATTCATGTTTGTTAGGAACGGCAGGGTGACGATGATAAATCGCAAAGGTGCCCAGCACTTTTTTCCCGGCAGAAAGCACCGGTTCCGACCAGCATGCCGCCAAGCCTGCCCGTTCCGCCAACGCCAGAAAAGGCTGCCAATATGGATGCTCGGCAAGATTTTCAGCGATAGTTCTTTGCCCGGTATATGCGGTATTGCCGCACGATCCAAGCCCGGCGCCTATTTTTAGACCATCGATCGCCTGATTGTAAAAATCCGGGAGACTAGGCGCTGCGCCTATCCGCAAACGCTGCTCCTCATCTACGAGTAAAATCGAACAAAGACTGCCTACCAGCAAGGTTTCAAGTTCAGCGACCACGTCTCGCAAAATATCCATCAGTTGCACGTTACCGTTGAGTCGCTCCAGCATAAACACCCGCAAACTTTCCATCTGCTGCGCTTGCTGACGCTCGTCCTCACGCTCGAAGCCGCCAATGGCATGGTCGATGTCCATGGCCATTTCCAACAAAAGATTGCGCGCGGCATCGTCAAACACATTTATTTCGTCGCCGTATAACATAAACGCACCGGCGGGTTTGCCATTGCGATGCAAGGGTAAGGCAGCGGAAGCCTGCCAATCGAATTTTGCCCCACGCGCATGCCAGGCAATGGTAGCAGGGTCATGTTGAAAATCCTGGCACCAGTATGGCCTGTCCTCTCTAACCGCGATACCGGTTGGTCCACGCCCGGTCGGCAGGTTCTCGTCTATCGATATTGCAATGCCATCCAGGTATTCGATGCCGATGCCGTAACAGGCAACCGGTTTGATCGTTTGGCTGGCTTGGTCAAGCATTCCGATCCAGGCCATTTTCATGCCGCCAAAGACCACCGCGTCGCGGCAGATTTGCGGGAATAATTCGGCTTCGCTGGTACAGCGAACAATGGCTTGATTACATTGACTTAATGCGGCATACAATTGGGTCAAGCGCAGATTTTTCGCTTCGGCACTCCGACGCGCGGCTTCGACAGTTGCCAAACTTGACTGCGTTTCCGCCAGCCAGCCCAACACGCTGTTGCGCATGCCCTTGCCAACCGAAATAGTTTCGGAAAAATCGCCGCTACCCAAACGAACGATCTGATCGTGCAATTCATCGACCGACGCGCCCAATATCGCGTGTAAAGTCCGATACGCCCGCCAAAGCGTCAAAATCAACATTACCCCGAACAGCACGAATACCATCCGCAACCAAAAAGCAATACGCGCTCTGGCAATTACGCTCTGTTGCGTGCGCAGGTCCATCAATTCGAAGGCTGCGATGATCGACTGCATGACTTTCGCTTTTGCTTGGTGGTAAGCCGCATCGTGTAGCATCAGATTGGCCTGACGCCAGGTAGCGTTGGGCATTTCCTGATTCGAATCAACCATGTCCATCGCCGTGCGCTCTATTTGAATAAGAGCCGCGGAATCGGCCGTGGCTTCGGCCATTTTCGCCATTTCCTGCTCGGAAAACCCAGCTTGCCGCATCAACTCCAGCAAGGCAAGCGCTTGACTACCGGATTGCGGTGCGGGATGACCATTGGCAATCGCCAAGTCCCAATACATATCGTGATAATTTTCGGGCCTGGGCAATTTGCCGTCGCGAATGTCGATAATGTCTTGATAATATCGTTTGAAGATTGAATCGCCGGTGGCTACATAGCTGCGCGCCAAATGTGAAAGATCGTTGGACGATTGCCGAAACTCGTCGGCCAGTAAATGTGACACAAAGCGGATTTCGTTGGCGCGATCAATTTGCTTCTCCGCGCGCACGTAAATCGCGAATGCGATGGCGAAAATCACAAACATGGCCAGGTTCAGCCACAAAATTCGAGAAAACCGGGAAAAGTAATACGGACGCGTCATTTTGCTTATTCCGCTATTCGACTCCAAAATAGACACTAGCCTGTAAAAAACTTAGATGCAACCGGCCAAAAACCACGAACAATATAAGTGATATTTTAGGTAAACCATACCACTAAAGTTTTCCGGCCTTCGGTCCGGACATCCAAACCCTTGGAATTATCTGTTCAAAATGGATGTCGGGCAAATCCAAGCGAATCACCGTGAATGTCTGTATCACCATTGTGTAACCGGCTTTTTGCGGAATACTGCGACGCTAATAAATACAAAAACATTCGACACTTCATCATCGCATACTGCCTAAGGGAGATCATGTATGCAAAAATTCACTCTTACGTTCAGACTCTTGGTCTTCATGCTGTTCGCCTTGCTAACGTTTTCGCAGACGGCAAACACGGCCCCTTTACAAGTCGGTCAATCGGCACCGTTATTTCAATTGCAAGCGCACGATGGCGACCCGATAAGTTTAGCCGCTCGGCGCGGGAAAGGTTGGACGGTATTATATTTTTATCCTAAAGCCGGTACACCCGGCTGTACCACGCAAGCCTGCGCTTTTCGCGACGCCATCAAACTGATCCGTGATCAAAATGCCGAGGTTTACGGAATTAGCACCGATGACGTCAAGGATCTGTTGGCGTTTCATCAGCAACATAAACTGACCTTTACCTTGTTATCCGACGCGGATGCCAAAGTCAGCGAAGCCTACGGCGTAAAAATGCCGATATTGAATATGGCCAAACGCTGGACCTTTATCGTCGATCCCAATTTAACCATACGCCGTATCGATGACGAAGTAGACCCCGCATTGGATGCCAAACGCGTCGCGCAAATGCTGAAGCAGTTGCAGGCGAACGGCAACTGATGCAATTTTAAACGTATTATCGACCCAGCCGTTAATTATCGTCGCTCCTGCGCAGGCGGAATGAGCCCAGTAACTATTCTAGATTCCCGCTTTTGCGGGAACGACGGCCACAGGTAATTAAGGGCTGGGTTAGCAAGAGAGCGGTCACAACCACCCGGCCCGCTTCAAACGCAAATACAAGGCCAAGCTGCAAATCACCACGCTGCCAACGACTAAGGGATAGCTGTACACCCAATCCAGTTCCGGCATGTACCGAAAGTTCATACCGTACAAACTGAAAACCATGGTCGGTATCGCCAAAATCGCCCCCCAACCGGCCAAGCGTTTAACTACTTCATTTTGGCGCACCGTTTCAAAAGTAAGGTGCACCTGCATCGCCGCCAACAACATCTCGCGCATGCCATGGATAGCCTGATCGACGCGTTTGATATGATCGGCGATGTCGCGGAAATACACTCTGACATCCTTGTGTATCAGACCGCCATGAAAGCGCATCAACTCGTTACAAATGTCTATCACCGGATTAATCGCACCTTCCAGCAGCAATAATTCGCGCTTTAGTTCGTATAGATCTTCCATGGTTTGCCGGCTGGGCCGATATTGAAATATCGCCGACTCCAGTACATCGAAGCGGTCTTGCAAGCCGGCTATCGCCACCATGTAATTATCGACGATGAAATCCATAATCGAGTAAAGGGCAAAGCCCGGTCCCTTGCTGAGTTGGTGCGGCATGGCCTGACAACGCTCGCGCACCTTGCTCAAACTCTGCGACGCGCCATGGCGTACGGTGACCACAAAACGCGGCCCCATAAAAATGTGCGTCTCGCCGAATTCCACTTTTTTCTCAATCAATTCCGCCGTATGCAGCACGATAAACAGCGAATCGCCATATTCCTCGATCTTCGGCCGTTGGTGCGCGGCACAAGCGTCTTCGATCGCCAGTTCGTGTAAACCAAATTCCTGCTGAATTTTTCTCAATATCTCGGTGTTAGCCTCGCGCAAGCCCAACCAAATAAAGGTGTCGTCCTGGAGCAGCACTTCGCTGATGTCTTCGATGGTGACGTCGCCGATGCCCACGCCTTTTTGATAGGCCACGCAGCGCATGACCATGTTTTTATCGATAGTTTCGCTCAAAATGTCTCCCGTTTATTTGGAAATAGTGATTTCCGGCGCGCCTTTGCGTGCCAAATCGGTCATGGTCATTTGAAAAATCTGACACAACAATCTAAAACCTTCGCGATTCCATTGATAGCCGGGCTCCGGCTGCAAGGCATAATAATTGTCGCCGAAACGCGCGCTAATCTCGGTTGACGCAGGCTCGTCTTCGCTGACCAGTAAGGCCATGGTTTGCACCGGGTTCTCGCTCACCGAAGGCGTCCGATGATGCTTATCGACAGCGTATTCCGGATCATCATTGATCGTTTGACCGATAAAATTCAACACATTGTGAAAGCTGCGCAAGCGAAACACACCGTGCAACGGCCACTCGCCGCCCGGATAGCCGGCGCGAATATCGACGCTGACATCGTTTTCGGCGCCTTGATCGGCTTCTTCATGCAAACGCAAACGCTCTTCGTTGCTCAATGTTGCGGGATCGTAATTGGTCAACAAGATTCGTCCTGTCACCCGCTTAGTTAAGGTCAGTTGCTTTTGGTCGGCGCTAAACTCAACTTTATAGTCTTTTTGCAAGGCCGCCAATTGCTCGACGTTTAGCGCCTCGGCAGGCAGACTCCAGCTGCGATTGAATATCAACGGTTCCACAAACAGCTTATGGTTGTCCTGAATGGCGGACAAATGCAACACAGCTTGCCGGAACAATCGATAACCGTCGCCATCCGCCGGTTGATTCAAATACACACCGGCCTGCTCGCCGCCGTTTAGCCGTAGCTCGCCGGCGAGTAGACGCAACACCAAATCCACGTCCACGCCTTGGCGCAACAACATGGTCAGCTTGTTTTCCTGAAACGGTGTCAACAAGCGCCGGGTAAACTCCTCGCCTTCGATGGGCACAATGCTGATAGTTGGATTTTCCGACATCGTCCCGCCAAATACAGGTGTCATCACCGAACCGACTTCACCGGTAAAAGCCGGCGTGGCACCAGCATTGAACTGAAAATTAAACGTAGCGGCGATGTTCGAAACACCGGTGAAATGCATGGGTTGGTGCTGATGGGCACGGCCGATGTTCAGCAACAACTGTTTCGACAAAATATCGGTGGTGACCTTATCGTATTCGACAACAGCCCTATCCAGCGCCAGCGGCGAAAAACAGCCCTGCAATCCGCATAAAATCAGCATAGCCAAACACCTGGTGGCGAACGATACGAGAGAATATGGGCTATTAAGACTCATCTGCTTACCGTGTACACATAAAAAATGGGTGAAGTTTGCCTGCTATGCCTACCAAAAAACAAGCACGATGAAGAATAGCCCGTCGTGCATATCGGAAATAATCCGATTCGTTCTAAACTCTTGCTTATTGGATTACGCTCATGAAAATCCATCATCTCACCCCCGCAGCAGCCCTGGACAGTTTAGACTCCAGCATGGAAGGCCTGGCCGATACCTCCTTTGAAGGTCGCCTGCATGCATTCGGTTTTAACCGTATCGAAGAAAGCCGGAAAAAATCGGTTTTATTGGCAGTCGCATAAGAATTCCTGCACTTTTTTGCCTTGATTTTGTGGCTGGCGGCCGGATTGGCGTTTTTCGCCGAGTTTCAGCAACCCGGGGAAGGCATGGCGACCTTGGGTTATGCCATGCTCGGTGTAATAGCAATTAATGGCTGTTTCTCGTTCTTGCGGCGGCATCAAGCCGAACAAGCGATTGCGGCCTTGCAAAAGCTGCTGCCGCTGAGGAATCTCAACCGGCAAGCTAAAAGGCTAGACTCCGCGCGATGTTAGGTGCGACAGCGTACAGATAAAGCCGAAGAAGCCGGCTAAGATCCCATCTAAAACGGCAGGCCGACCTGCAAATACTCCTTATCACCGAATCAAAAAAAGAAGACACATTCATGACTTACTGCATAGGCGTCATGCTCGACACCGGGATGGTGTTTGCATCGGACTCACGCACCAATGCCGGGGTCGACAACATCGCCAGCTTCTGCAAGATGACGGTATTTGAAAAAGCCGGCGACCGCGTTATCGTGCTATTAAGTTCCGGCAACCTGGCCGGCACCCAAGCTGTGATCAGCATTTTGAAACAAAGGAGCGCCAAGCCCGGTTCGCCGAATCTGTGGAATGCAGAATCGATGTTCGATGCCGCGCTGCTGGTTTCGGACGCGATGCGCGAGGTTGATAGGCGCGACAGTCCACATTTGGCGGCCAGCAAAATCAGCTTCAACGCCTCCTTTATTTTGGGCGGCCAAATCGCCGGCGAAGCGCCGCGTCTGTTTCGGATTTATGCCGAGGGCACTTTTATAGAGGCCAGCATTGAGACGCCGTATTTTCAGACCGGTGAAACCAAATACGGCAAACCTATCATAGATCGGGTAATTACCCGTTCCACCTCGCTGAACAATGCCGCCAAATGCGTGCTGGTCTCGTTCGACTCGACCATGTGCAGCAACTTATCGGTGGGCATGCCTATCGACCTACTCTGCTATCAACGTGACAGCCTGGTTGTAAAGATGCGGCGGCGCTTTGGCGAAGGCGACGCCTATTTCCTCGAGTTGGGTAAACAGTGGACCGAAGGCACCCGGCAAGTATTCGATCAATTGTCCGATCTGGATTGGTGAAGCGCGCAGATGCGCCCGGAACCGACGATGGTCGATGAACGCGGCGAATATAGCCTGGTGATCACTTGCGAACACGGCGGCAACCGGATTCCCGAACCCTATCAAGCTTATTTTCACGACTATCAGGCTTTGCTGAACTCCCATCGCGGCTTTGATCCCGGCGCGCTGCTCATGGCTAAAACTTTGGCTAAGGCATTTTCCGCACCGCTTGTGACGTCCACCGTCAGCCGTTTGCTGGTCGATCTGAATCGATCCCTAGGTCATCCAAATCTGCACGTTAAAAGCATACAAAATGCCCCGACCCAGGTGCGTGAACAGATCGTGCAGCACTATTACCAGCCCTATCGGACGCAGGTGGATAGCCTGATTCGGCAAACGCTTGTCGAGCATAGCCAAGTGATTCATCTTGCCTCTCACAGCTTTACGCCCGAGCTGGAAGGTAAGCTGAGAAATGCCGATATCGGCTTGCTTTATGATCCGGCGCGAGCCGGCGAGGCGGCATTCTGCGAATGCTGGAAAGCAAGCCTAAAAGCGTGTGCACCCGAACTGCAAATCCGCCGAAATTATCCCTATGCCGGTAAGGACGATGGGCAAACCCGCTGGTTTCGCCAACGGCTACCCGCCGATGCCTATCTGGGTATCGAACTGGAAATAAACCAAAAGCACGTTTTGGCGGCGGACCGACACTGGTCTGAGCTGCGCCAGAAGATCGTCGTATCGCTTCAGCAAACCCTAGCTCGTTATTTCGCCCACCCAGGAGTAATCCAATGAAAATCCGCATAGGCTACGAAATCATTTACGACTGTCCGCAGCCGACCCCGATGCTGCTGACCTTGGGCGTACACTACTCTCGCGTCTCCGACGTCATCATTCCGGACTACCTGATGACGGAGCCGACCATTCCTATCAACGCTTATCGCGACACCTTCGGCAATTGGTGCAATCGCATCGTCGCGCCCAAGGGCAGGCTCAGACTTTTCGCAGACGGCTTAGTCAGGGATAGCGGCGTGCCGGACCGGCTTATTTCTCAGGCCAAGCAAACGCCGGTGGAATATCTGCCCGACGAAACGCTGGTGTTTCTGTTAGGCAGTCGATATTGCGAAACCGATCATATGACTGAGATAGCCTGGCAGTTGTTTGAGAATGCGCCGACCGGCTGGGCACGGGTGCAGGCGATTTGCGACTATGTTAACCGGCATATCGAGTTTGGCTATCAGCACGCCCGCCGCACCAAGACAGCCTGGGAGGCTTATCAAGAGAGGACCGGCGTATGCCGCGACTTTGCTCATCTCGCCATCACCTTTTGCCGTTGCATGAACATCCCGGCACGCTATTGCACCGGCTATCTGGGCGACATGGGCATGCCGCCGCCCTATGGTCCGATGGATTTTTCCGGCTGGTTTGAGGCGTATCTTGACGGCCAGTGGTACACCTTCGACGCCCGCAACAATATCCCCCGCATCGGCCGGGTGCTGATCGCTCGCGGCCGCGATGCGGCCGACGTACCGATTAGTTGTAGCTTCGGTCCGAATACGCTACTGAGCTTTATGGTCCGGACCGAAGAGGTGGCTGAATAGCGGTGGCGCGATTCCTGGCAGATCAGAACCCTATTAAACTGATGAGGATCTAGCTTTATTTAAATTCCAGTTAACAGTGCGGATGCCGCTTTTTGATTGTCTTGATATAGCTTGAGCGCATAGTTAGCCACCTGGTTTTGCACTTTACCCTTGTTCAAGTCCGCAGCCGTTTGCGCGTAGTCGGTATCTTGAATACGGCTGCGCGTTTCGGCTAGATTCTGATAGCTGCTGTTCAGATTGGCTAGGTTCGAATTCAAGCCCGCAGCAGTGCTGGCCAAGTTACTCTGCTCATTCCCGACGTTGTTAATCGCGCTGTCTATCGTATCCAGCGCATTGGCCGCATTCGTAGCGCTGGATACATCCAATCCCGAAACACCCAAGGCGGCGCTGGACGCATTCCCCAAGCTTAAGCTAAGCGTATCGTCTGCATTGGGGCCGATTTGCAATTGGCCGGAGAAACTGCCGTCCAATAGCTTTTGGTCGTTGAACTGGGTGTTGCCGGCAATCCCATCGATGCTTTTGCCCAATCCATTGATCTCGTCCTGAATACTTCGCCGATCAGAGGCCGACAAAGAGCTGTTACCGGCTTGCACCGTCAACTCGCGGATGCGTTGCAGATTGTCGGTTACCTGAGTTAAGGCGCTACCGGCGGTTTCCGTCAACGACAGACCGCTGTTGATATTGCCGATTGCTTGATTTTGGCCTCCCAAGCGACTGCTTATCGCGTCGGCAATTGCCAACCCAGCCGGGTTGTCGGCGGCCGAATTGATCCGCTTCGCGGAGCTAAGGCGCTGGATGCTGGTTTGGATCAGACTTTGGGATTTATCCAGGTTGGTGGTGGTGTTGATTGACGACAACATGATGTCACCTCGCTTACTATTTTTTGACTATTGACTCGGCTCTTAGATACCGTTTGCCTTAATGCCCCTGAAGCTACTGGGCCTGGGCTCACCAGACTGGGCTTCGACGAGCTCAGCCCGAACGGCATACCGGTCATCAATAGGGCCGGGTTAATAACTCTACTGCTTATCTGCCTAAACGGTAATCAGGCTAAGCAACAATGTCTATAGTGCTCCCCACGGCTTTATTGTCATCAGCCGCAGAACTTGTCGTTATACCCACCACTGTTTGCGAATAGGTAGACGGTCTTACCTCGGCGTTCTGAATGGTGTTAGTTAACTGGGTGCCCGCTTCTTGAAAAGCGTTGGACAGATTCAATCTCAAGTGTGCAGCGTCGGAGTTCGACTTAGCCTTACTGGCTTGAGAATCGAGATCCTGCGCTTTGGCTGCGTATTGGTCGGCCTGCGCTTGAACGGCATCCGCCTGCTTTCGCAACGCTTGCGCCATTTGCTCGGCCTGATCCGCATTTCTCTTGGCCGTCAGCGCGCTCAACTGTTGAAAGCCGGATTGATTAACACTGGAAACAGTTAGGGAAGACATAGCGATCTAAACTCCCTCAATACACCGCAGGCCAGCGGCAGGTTTCGGAATGAACATGCGGGTTTCACTCCCATAGAACACCGTATTACTCCAGATTTAAAAGAATGTCAACCACCAATTTCGAATCTTGAAAGCACTCAGCACAGCAAGGAAACCTCAGTCCGATAACGCCAACGATTGCAGATAATCTACACCAGCATTCGCTACCCACACCCACTGACAAGCACCTCGAAAATGACTAAAATACAGGCGATTTTTCTGCTTAGCTGCCGGGAAAACCCGGTTGCGACTAGTCCACGATAATACGCCCGCAATCCACATGAATCACGAAGCCATTGCCGCTAGGGTGGAACATATCGCCATGGCGACCGGTATCATCGCCGGCCTATCCGCTGTCGCGGCGACGATAGCCACGCCGACCGGACTAACCGCTTTTGGCGTGTGGTTGGGGCTGGTCGATGAACCTTTGATAGTAACCGTCGCGCCTATTCTGGATAAATTAGCCACGGTATGCGGCACCATTTCCGGCATGACCTACTTCTATGCCGTCAGGAAAAAGCGGCAAACCGCAAAGCAATCTGTATCCGATAATTCCGCACCATCGGATTAAACCGAGGTATAAAAAGTCAAATTCGCGGAAACAACAAACTGCTGATTACACCCGTGCGGCTTTGTTGCATACGCCGTTGAGGAAAAAATGCCCTCCCTAATACGTTAAGAAACAGTCAAAAGGGGTTTACCTGGAGAGGGCCGCATAGAGGGCCTCAACCAGGGCTTTACCTCATTTTCTACGTCTGTGTTTACTTAGTTGATCCAGCTTGTTTGAGGCTTCCTCAAACGATTGCAACATGTTGTTAAAGGCATCGGTATCAGCAGTAATGCCGACAGCAGGCTGAACGGATGGTGACACACTCTGTTCAATCTTGTTGGTGGTGTCTAGCGATGGCTTGAGAGCTTCAGAGCTTTTGGGCTTAGATTCAGCCGCAACGTCAGCGGTGGGATCAATATCCAGATCATAGTTCGCACTTTCGTTTTTACCGTCATTCACCAAATTACGCCGGTATTGCAGGAAGGATTCCCGGGTGAACACATAGGGATCTAACGCGGCCTCGTTGATAAAGTTCAATGCCCCTTCGGCATTTGCACGATCATTTATCCCCTCGAGAATACCGGTGCCCGGCACGTAGGTACCTGGGTTGGCAGCTCTATCGAGGATGCCCGCGCCGCCATCGCGAATAGTGGTGGGCCCAAAAACCGGCAACACCAAATACGCTCCCTGCCCGACTCCCCAGACAGCCAAAGTTTGCCCAAAATCTTCAACGTTGTTTTTTAAACCGACTTCGCTGGCGACGTCTATTAAGCCACCCACGCCAATGGTGGTATTGGTTAAAAAGCGTCCCGCGTCCGAAGCGCTCTGTTGGAATTTACCCTGAAGGACATCGTTCAACACTACGTTAATACCCTTCAAGTTGGTGAAGAAATTATTAACACCGGTTTCCATGAAATCGGGCGTAATAAATTTATAACCATCGGAAACAGGCTTAAAAAAATATTTGTCCAGTGTCATGTTAAACCCGTACATAGACCGGTTAAATCCCTCGTACGGATCGGCGTGGCCTGCCTCATAAACCGAAAGCTCGTCACGCTTTTCGGTACTCGCGCATCCGGGCAGCAGCAGTGCACTGGTCAATAAACACACTTCGATCAAAAGTGCACGGTTCTTGCCTGGATGCAATTGGGTAAACATCGCTTAAAAATCCTGAAAGTATATTGTTTCTGGAAGCTTTAATTATAGGGTTAAGGCTTAAGCTACCCCGGAATTAAAGAATCGATTCGCTATTATAGCCTTTGTCATCGTCTCACAATGCTTTTTTCGCAGTGTTCCATGCTCTGCATAAAAATTCCACCACCAAGCTTCAAATCTACACAGCGTCCGGCATATTTGGCTAGACTAAACCTATATATCATAGCAAACCAGGCGCATGCGGGAAGAACACAAATCCGAAGACAGAAAGCTGGACATCAACCAGATCGTGAAGTGGCTGGAAGAGGACGGCATGTTGTCCACCAAGGATGTCGAAAAATGCCGGCAGTACGCGGTCGCCAAAATCAATCTCAACAAGCATCCGTTAAAAGTGTTGGCGGAGTGCGAACTCGCCGACCAAAGCCAGCTCGGCACCCCGTTGACTCAGGAAGACTTGACCCAATGGCTGGCGAAAAAACTGGCTATGCCTTACTACTATTTCGACCCGCTAAAAATCGACGTACCTACGGTCACTGCCTTGTTCAGTAAAGCTTACGCCGGCAATTACAATATTCTGCCGATCAAGATCGACGCCGATGAAATCGTGGTAGCCACCGCCGAACCCTTCATCCGTGCCTGGCAACTCGACTTGGCGAAGATGCACCACGGCAAAATTCGCTGCGTGTTTGCCAATCCGGACGAAATCAAGCGCTATCTGGATGAGTTTTATAACTTTTCCAAATCGCTGAAAGGCGCGCAAACCCATAACGATGGCCGCGCCGCAGAAGGCCAAAACTTCGAACAATTGGTCGAACTGAGTAAAAGCGCCGATCTGGATGCGAACAATCAGCATGTGGTCAATCTGGTCAACTGGTTGCTGCAATATGCCTTCGACCAGCGTGCCAGCGATATTCATATCGAGCCACGCCGTCAACAAGGCAATGTGCGGTTCAGGATAGACGGTATTCTGCACAAGGTTTATCAACTCCCGATGCCGATTATGAATGCAGTACTTAGTCGCTTGAAGATACTGGGCAGGATGAATATTGCCGAAAAGCGCCTACCGCAGGACGGCCGGATCAAAACTCAGAATAGCAACGGCAAGGAAATCGAGTTGCGACTCTCGACCATGCCAACGGCCTTTGGCGAAAAATTGGTAATGCGGATTTTCGACCCGGAAGTGTTGCTGCGCGATTACGAGCAGTTGGGCTTCAATAAACAGGAGCTGGCGATTTGGAACCGGATGACCGAACAGACCCACGGCATTATTCTCGTGACCGGCCCGACCGGTTCCGGTAAAACCACCACCTTGTATTCCACGCTAAAGCGCCTGGCCACATCGGAAATCAATCTGTGCACCGTGGAAGACCCGATCGAGCAAATCGAACCGGCTTTCAATCAAATGCAGACTCAGGCCAATATCGGTTTGGACTTCGCCAGCGGTATTCGCACCCTACTGCGGCAAGATCCGGACATTATTATGGTGGGCGAGATTCGCGACCTGGAGACGGCGGAAATGGCGGTGCAAGCCTCGCTGACCGGACATTTAGTGATTTCCACCCTCCACACCAATAGCGCGCCGGCTGCGGTGACGCGTTTGTTAAATCTTGGCCTGCCGGGCTATCTGATTCAACAAACCATTTTGGGGGTAATGGCGCAACGCTTGATAAGGGTGTTGTGCGGGCAATGCAAAACCGCGACAACCTTAGACCAAGCGCAGTGGCAGGCATTGGTCGCGCCTTTTAAAGTCGCTACCCCTAAGCACATTTATAAGGCTGTTGGTTGCAAGAGCTGCCGTAATACCGGCTTTGCCGGCCGTATCGGTATCTACGAAATTTTCGAAAACCACCCGACTCTGCAAAAACTGATCGTGGAAGGCTGCGACACACTTTTGCTGCAACGCCAAGCAATCAGAGAAGGCATGCGCCCTTTAAGGCTAAGTGGTGCGGAAAAAGTTGCCGCCGGCATTACCACCATCGAGGAAGTTTTACGGGTGGCACCGGAGCGGATAGATTTTTAAACCCGTCGATCACATGCAAAGTTATTGATCGCTCAGATAGGACAAAGCCAAATAAGGTACAGCAGGTTCGGGAAAACACCCGGCCTCAGCCGATGCGTTGTTTCCCTGTAAAACCCTATTGCAAGCTCGCTTAATCGCGGTTTTTCTTCCGATTTACGCTGATATTGCTGGCGACAGTCGTTGAAGCAAATAATGCCGATGAAAGAATAAATTCGCCTGACATAAAACCGATCACGCCGGTGATAAAGGCCAAACCGTTCAAGATATCTTTTTGTAAGTCATTCATTTTTTCTACTCCGTAATAAACACGCTTACACTATAAGATAGATCTAATTTATTAACAATACCATTGAATAAGCATTATTTGTTTTACAAAAGGAAACAATAGCCGCGTTATTACGCTAAAACAAGCAATGGCAACGCGTTTTAATAGCTCAGGAACGCTAAGGTTCCTGAATTTAATATCCCAAGTTACTGAGCGGTTTTGCTCTTAATACTCGGCATCATGAAAAACGTTTTGCACGTCGTCCAGATCGTTCAACATATCCAAAAACTTTTCGAACATCGCCACATCGTCGCCACCGATAGGGGTAACGCTTCTGGGCATAAATTGAATTTCATCCACTTCAAAATCGATCTCGCCCAACAAATCCGTCAAGGCTTGCTTCGCTTTGGCGTAGTCGGCGTGGGGTGTAAACACGGTCAACTTGCCGTCTTCGTTTTCGATGTCGGACACATCCACATCCGCGCTCAGTAGCGCTTCCAGTACCGCATCTTCGTCGCCATATTTAAAAGCCAAGATGGCCGCATGATCGAACATATGACTGACCGCACCCTGGGTGCCGATCTTGCATTTGGTTTTGGTAAAACACAGGCGCACATCGCCAAAGGTGCGATTAGGATTGTCGGTCAAGCAATCGACTATCACCATGCAACCGCCAGGTCCAAAGCCTTCGTAGCGGGCGGGCGCGAAATCTTCCCCGCCGCCGCCCTTCGCTTTATCGATGGCTTTTTCAATAACATGGGTAGGCACCTGGTCTTTTTTGGCTCTATCGATCAACCCCCGCAAGGTCAAATTGCCGGATGGATCGATACCGCCGGATTTGGCGGCCATATAGATTTCCCGGCCATATTTGCTGTAAACCTTGGCCTTGGCATCAGCCGTTTTGGCCATGGACACTTTACGGTTTTGATACGCTCTACCCATTCGACTTTTGCTCCCCGGATCGCTTGGCAAAAAACCGCGATTCTACAGATAAGTATTTGCCGTGGGAATTTTTTGACCGGTATATACCAGGTCAGATGCCGCCCATGATGATTGGACTCACCTCAGAATAAAACAAGTGCAGCCCGCGTTAGGAGGCTCGAATCAGACCCTTCGGCGAACATATGGGGCCGGTAGTCGGTAATTCCGTTCGGCGAGTTTGTAGCGCTGTGAGCGGAATCAGCTCGTTCAATGTTCCCTTAAGGCTAATAAGCGCTCAAAACCATCTAACGGCAAAGGTTTACTGTAGAGATAGCCTTGAAATGTATGGCAGCCATGGTTTTCCAGAAACCGACGTTGTTCTTCGGTTTCCACCCCTTCGGCTATGACGTCCAGACCCAGATTATTCGCCATGGCGATAATCGTTTGCACAATCACCGTATCGTCCGGATCAACAGAAATATCCCGCACAAAGCTTTGATCAATCTTCAATTGATCGATAGGCAGTTTTCTGAGATTGGATAGCGAGGAATTCCCGGTACCGAAATCGTCCATTGAAAAACCTACGCCAATTTCCCGTAGCGCATGCATTTTGCGGATGGTCTCATCAATGTCGTCCAGCACCAGACTTTCAGTTAACTCCAACTTCAACCGATTGGGATTGATATCGCTCTCTCGAATGATTTGCCGCACCACGTCGACGAAATCAGATTGCCTAAACTGCCGGGCACTGACATTCGCAGCCAGTTGCAAATGCTGGGTATGCGCGCGGCTTTCCCAACTCTTAAGCTGGCGGCAAACGGTTTCCAGTACCCAACGCCCTATCGGCACTATCAAACCGATATCCTCGGCCAAGGGTATAAACTCCGCCGGTGAAACCAAGCCGCGTTCGGGGTGTTGAAAACGGATTAAGACTTCAGCACCGATAATATCCAAACCCTGTGAGACTTGCGGCTGATAATACAGTTGGAATTGCTTATTCGCTAAAGCGCAGTGTAAGTCCGCCTCCAGTTTGACCCGCGCATTGATACTGGCCTGCATTGCCGGGTCGAAGAAACGTATGGTATTCCGCCCGGCTTTTTTTGCCTGGTACATGGCAATATCGGCTTGTTTCAGCAAACTTTCCATGTCCGATTCGTGGTCGTTGAATAACACCGCGCCGATACTGGGTGAATTGCGATATTCGTGGTCGGCAAGCCGGTAGGTTTGCGTCAAGGCACTGAGGATTTTATTGGCTATAATTTCGGTCTGTGCACCGGCATCAAGCACTTCGTCACTCAGATCGGTCAACATCACGACAAACTCGTCCCCACCCAATCGAGACACAGTATCGCCTTCGCGTACGCAAGCCACCAAACGTTGCGCCACCAATTGCAACAACAAATCTCCCATGTCATGCCCAAGGGTGTCATTCAGAGTTTTGAAATTATCCAGATCGATAAACAGTATGGCGCCCTCCCGTCCACTACGTGCACTGGCAATCAGGGCTCGTTTCAAGCGATCTTGCAGTAGGCGGCGATTGGGCAAACCGGTCAGCGGATCGTAAAACGCCAAGCGCTCGATTTCCTCGGCAGCCGCTTTAATGGAGGTAATATCAACAAACGTGGCCACATAATTTTTGACACAACCCTCCTGATCCTTCACCGTGCTGATGGCCAAATGAATGGGAAACACCTTACCGTCCTTGCGTTTACTACAAATCTCGCCTTCCCAGACCCCTGAATTATCGACCCTTTCCCACATTTCCGCGTAATAGCCTACGCCCTGCAAATCCAATTCCAGTACCCGCGGATTCTTGCCTACTACTTCCTCGCTGAGGTAACCGGTAATGCGGGTAAACGCCTGGTTTACCCGTAATATCAAGCGATTCTCATCCAAGACTACGATGCCTTCCTGCGACTCAAAAGCGGTAGCGGCAATCCGCAGCTCCGCGTCCAATAACTGTTGTTTCCTCAGCGCCTGCTCCAACCGACTTTTTTGCGCCAAGCCCTCGGGCAAGGTCATCGCCAACATCCGGGCAATGTCGATTTGTACATGCGACCAAGGTTCGCTGCGACCGCGCCACAATTCCGTCCACATTTCGAATGACTGGCGCGGGGTAAGTTGATAGTTTCCGTTCTGATCCATCACCAAGCCTTTCTCAGCCTTGCCCGCCCAATTGACAGTGCGCGGCTTTTCCTGCCTGAACCACACGATGACATTGCGCATATCGCCGGGCAGCGGAGTGGTTAATATCCCCGAGGCGATATGCTGGTATTTTTCGGCAGGGACAAAATCATTGGCAAGATGATCAGAACTAAATATCTGGCCGCTGGCTTGTTTGCCCAGCCAGAGTAATAACGCCCTTAGGTCCCCAGGCTTCAGCATCTCCCCGTAAACATGCCGCTTACCTTCCACCACAGCTACTATGCCGTTAGCATCCAGCAACGACATCAATTGCGGTAGTAATCTTTTGAGGACCATCTGCTCTTGATCGGTAAAAATATAATTCAGCAACTCACCGATCACATGATTGGCGCTGGCAACGCAGTTGTACTGCTCTAGTGCCTCAATCGACGACAATTTCGACGACACCATCCGGCTTATAAACGTCACGGCCTCACGTTGGGCAATCGACACGCGTTTTACCGTGAAGTGATGACAAGCTATCAACCCCCACAATCGGCCGTTTTGCAGCAAGGAAATCACCATCGAACCCTGCACACCGATATTGCGCAAATACTGGATATGTATCGGCGACAGACAGCGCAACGCCGAGTAACTCATATCCAAGGGCCTTTCGGTAACGGGATTGACGCCAGGTAAAATGGGCACAGGCTCGGCATCAATATCGGCAACCAAGCGCACCAGATTACACGTATAAAGCCGCCGTGCTTGGGCCGGAATATCGCTGGCCGGAAAGTGCAACCCCAGATAGGACGGTGCATGGTCCACGCTATTTTGGCTGATCACTTGACCGTTCCAATGGGAGTCAAACCGATAGATCATCACGCTATCGTAGCCGCTCATCCGCCGCACCAACAGCGCGACATCATCGAAATAGCGTGAGAAATCGCTATTCGCGTCGTATCGCAGCAATGATTCCTGCATCTGCATCAGCAATTCGGACAGTCTGCCTTCTTGGTCGGCATCGAGATCAGGCACGAGTTCCAGCACATATAGCCCGTCACTGACATAAGCATGGGCTTGTAGATCAAGAGGGCCGCGGTGTTGGGGTATGCTGAGTTTCCCGGCGGCAGTATTCTTACACTGCGCCGATTGAAACATTTGCTCGATTTGCCCGGCAGTTTTTTCGCCGACCAGTTCCTGAAGCGGTTTGCCGCAAACATCGCCGGTCAATTCGCTGAAAAATTCGCTAAAGTTGGCGCTGGCCTGTAATACCAGGTAAGGATGATCCGCACTCAGAACCAGTAAGACGCCGTGCGGCTGAATCTGCCCGATCTGGTGAATGGGCTCTGCCGCGCACTTTTCCAGGGCCTGTTGCAACGCCTGCTGATCAATATCACCCATTAGACAAGGCGCAGAACATGTGACTTACGAATAGGCATAGTCATCCAACACCTGAATAAAAAATTGAAACGTTTGGCAGGCCGCGTGCTCGGCTGCCAAACGCTGGTGATCGTCACCGGCAAGGTTTTCCGCAAACCGCAGAAAATCTTGCCACATAAGCCCGGTGTCCTGACCATAGCCGCGGTAAAAGCAAGCACCGGCTTCGCCGCTCAACCCATGGTATGCCTCTAGGCTACGCGAAATAAGCTGTCCGCCCAACATCGACCCCTCGATCACGTATAAAACCCCGGTATATTCACCCATGCTGGCTACCTGCGGCGCCAGTGCGTTTTGCGCTATGCCATATCCCGCTGCAAGCGGGTCTACTCCCAAAAAATCCAGGTCGCGGCAAATCCAGGGCAGCTTGACACGTTGAGAATAGTCGAATTGACAGTGTTGAGAAGACTGAAAGGCAATTAACCGATCTTCCAAAGCCTGATAGAGATGGTAGTAAGCGGATAACAGTTTTCGGTATTTATCCAGCGAATAGCCTGTCCGGGTTATTCCAACCAGCAAACTGTGTTGATTTAAGCGGTTATGATAGTCATTGCTTGCGCCCTTCAACGCCTCGCGGACTGCCTGCCGGAAACTGTACGGATCTGTATCAGACGATTTCATTCGGAGCCCCGGCAAATCCAATTTAGTAAAAAACGGCAAGAAATAGAAATATACCAACAATTCCGCTGAAGGCCAGGTGCATGCCTGATAGCCGGAGCGGCTACATTGACAGGCTGGGTTAACACTTGGGCAAACGCCGGCTCCAGGCCATAAACTCGTCTATCGGCACCGGCTTGCTGAACAAAAATCCCTGACAGGCGTGGCAGCCGTGCTGTTCCAGAAACAAACGTTGCGCATCGGTTTCGACCCCTTCGGCAATCACCTCTATCCCCAAGTTATGGGCCATGCCGATGATGGTTTGCACGATCACCGCATCGCTGGTCTTGACACCGATGTTATGCACAAAGGAGCGGTCAATTTTTAACTGGTCGAACGGCAACTGAGTCAGATAGGAAAACGACGAGTATCCGGTACCGAAGTCGTCCAACGAAAAGCGCACCCCTATCTCTCTGAGTGCGTGCATCTTCAGGATAGTGTCGTTGATATTCTCCAGTACCAGACTTTCAGTCAGTTCTAGTTCCAGCAAGTCCGGGTTAACGCCATTGTTATCCAGCGCCCGCCGCACCTGCTCGACAAAATCCGCCGATCTAAACTGGCGCGCACTGACATTGACGGCTAACCGAAACTGCTGCGAATAGGCATGTTCCTCCCACTGCTTCAGTTGCGTGCAGGCGGCTTCCAGCACGCACTGGCCAATCGGCAGAATCAAACTGGTTTTTTCCGCCAGGGAAATAAACTCCAACGGCGATACCAATCCGCGTTGCGGATGCTGCCAACGCAACAGCGCCTCGGCGCCCACCACTTGATGGTTTCGATACATCTGCGGTTGAAAATACAGCTTGAACTGATTATGAGCCAGAGCAAGGCGCAAATCTTTTTCCAAATCGGCGCGAGCCGTGGCCAACGCCTGCATGCTCGGATCGAAGAAGCGCACGGTATTGCGCCCGGCAATTTTGGCTTGATACATGGCAAGATCGGCGTGCCGGAGTAATTCTTCCGCACCCTCATGATCGCGGTACAAGCGAATGCCGATACTGGCCGAACAATGGAACTCATAGCCGTTTAAATCGTAAGGATGAGCCAACGCGTCCAACAATTTTTCGCCGACTTGCTTGGTTTGCATCGCGGCAAGCTCGACATCGGCGCTCAAATCCGCCAGCAACACCAAAAACTCATCGCCACCCAGGCGTCCGACGATGTCGCATTCGCGCACGCTAGTACGTAAACGCCGCGCCACTTCGACCAATAACTGGTCACCGGCATCATGCCCGCGCGTGTCGTTAAGCGTCTTGAAATTATCCAGATCCAAGAACAGAATCGCACCATATAAGCCGTTGCGGGCGCCGGCAACCAACTCCTGGCCCAAACGATCTTGCAGTAAACGCCGGTTAGGCAAATGGGTTAAAGGATCGTAATAAGCCAAACGGTGGATTTCCGCCACCGCCTCCTTGTTCTCGGTAATATCCGAAAATGTACCGACATAATGGGTAATGCGGCCATCAGGTGCGACTACGGCTGCTATCGTCAGCCATTCGGCGACGATCAAGCCGTTTTTGCGGCGATTCCAGATTTCGCCTTGCCAATGGCCGGTCTCCTGCAATACAGTCCACATAGCCGCAAAGAAGCCCTTGTCGTGGCGCCCGGAGTTGAGCATTTGCGGCGTTTGGCCCAGCACTTCTTCCGAGCTGTAGCCGGTCAACGCGATAAAGGCCCTATTCACCCGCAGGATCACTCCGTCCGGGGAGGTGACGATCATCGCCGCCTGCGATTCGAAGGCGATGGCGCTGATACGCAGCATTTCTTCCGCCTGCTTACGCTCGCTGATGTCCCGAATAATCGCAATGCCGCCAACAATTTTGCCGGCACCGTCTCGCGACGGCGCGCAGATCATGTCTATCACTATGCCGGCGGCATCCAGCGCCGGCCGGAATTCGCCTTCATAACTCACCTTTTCACCGTTCAATGCCTGATGCAAGGCGGCGAGTATTGAACCGTCTTTAAACCCCTTAATATCCAATCCGACAATGTTATCGACGGTATTCTGCAAAATAGCGGCGAAAGGTTCGTTACAGTAAGTAACGATCAGATCGGTGTCGTAATGAAAAATACCGATGGGCGAGTGTTTCAGCAACAAGCGATAGCGCTGCTCACTGATACGCATGGCCTCCTCTCTTTCCGCGGCATCCAGATGCAGCACAATATTCTCGGTGATACTTCGATTGATACGACGCAAGCTGATCACCATGAAGCACAGGTATAAAGACCCTGCCACGCTCATCGCCACAAACAATCCATTGCCTGACATGAACAAGCGAACAATGATGGGCAGCAGCGAGCTCAAAGAAAATAGCACCGCGCTGAGCAGATCGGCGGAAAATGCCACCACGCCGCCGGCCGACAAACCCGCCAGCATAAAAACCAGGAATAGTTGATGTTGCGAGTTGTTGGCCGGAAACATCAGAAAACCGGCCGCTCCCCACACCAAGCCCACGGCCAGCACCCCAATCCGAAATCTTTTCATCCAGAACCGAGTGCTTTCCCCGACTTCCGGCGCGGCGGATCGATAAGCCTTGACCAGCAAAGTGCGGGAAACCGCCACCAACACAATTAGCGTCAACCAACTGAGCACCACGGGGGCCGCAATCATGTCGCGCTGCATATAGGCCAGAATCGCCGCCAATAGCGTACTGCTAATCAATGACACATTGCTTGCCGCAAACAGTTGCCGCAGCTGTGCCGCTTGAATTGCTGCTTGTTTGTTCGGGTTACTGCTCACGTATGATTTAGCGGCCGGCTGCTGACTAACGATTGAAGTGGGTTTGAAACGACTATCGATAAGCACTCTGGATTGTACGCTAACCGGATTAACAGGCAATGCTGTTTTTCGCATACGTTTTTCCGAGAACGTAAGCGGATTGCTTCTTACCCTAATCCGGCCAGATATAAGAATTTTTTTATTTCGACCGCCGCGCGCCGGGATATACGATGCCGATCTTTTAGCCAATAGCCAAGGCTAGAAAGCGCCAAATCAATGAAACTTTTAACATCCTCGGAGTTTACTAGCTCACTGATTCTGCTAACCGACCCTCCTACAGTAGGAACGTGACAGTGCTTGAAACATGGCTTAGTCGCCCGGGCCTTGAAAATCGTTATATCCAGTTAGGAACGGGTGAAATAAATCCCTTAAACATTAATCGGGAGTCGATCATGACCACAACAACTAGCTCTAAGATTTTGCAACACTGTGCGAAATTGGGCTTTTTAGCTTGTCTCGTTAGCCCGCTCAGTCAGGCTGGCCCGTTGGGGCTGGGTTCCAAAGTGCCGCCACGCTCGCAAGTGATTGCGTGCGGCATACACTTTTCATCTGGAGAGCATCCCGTCTCAGTGCGCTGCCCACTGACGACGGCTTGCAAAGGCACCCCTGAACCGGACGTATCCTTAGCGGTTAGCTGGGATGTATTGCGTTGGGATAACAATCAAGTAGTAGCAGGCCCGGACCAAGGCTGTGCGGTTAATCTGAATCTTCCTGCGATTCCGATGCAACCCGACGCTTGCGCGGCGGAAGTCGCCGCGACATTTACAGATAACCCGGATTGTGAAAACGCTGGGCTGAGAGCTATTGTAAAGCCGGCAATTACCGGACCTTACGTTGACATTTATTACGACCCGCAAAACCCGGGCGAGATGTCTATTCCCGGACCGGCGAGCACCGGCACCCTGGTAAAATAATCGATCCGGCCATACGGTAGCCTGTTGGCTTGGTTATTTTCCCCCTAAGCCAAGCCAATCGGCGACCATTACAGCGGGAAACCCTCGGGTAATTTTGACTAACAATTGCGAGTAACCCCAAGAATACCGAAAGAGCAGTAAACCCAATAAATTACCTGATTAGCAAGCTGCTTCTACTGAGTACCTCGTATATCCTCAAAATCGTCAGGTCGGCATACCTTCTTCGGCACATGAGGAATGCCGAAATCCACACCGCATAGACAACTCGAAGCTGAATCACGGGTAATTATTTCGATCCGGCTATTGAAACTTCTGTAGCTTCACCCAACTGTTAACGAAACTTTGCAGCCATTTTAAAGTCTTTGCCCATGCCGGCAGTTAGCCGGGTTATATCTTCACGATAGGAGTTATTGAATGAATTCACAGGAACGCAACCAGCTCAGCCAGTTTCTGAATCAACTGAACGAAGTAAAGCTCACGCAAAAAGATGCCGAGGCCGAAGCGTTGATTAAAGATGCGGTTGCCAAACAACCCGATGCCGCTTATCTGCTGGTCCAACGCGCCTTGTTGCAGGATCAAGCTTTGACTGCGGCTAAAGCACAAATCGCCGAGTTGCAAAATCAATTGCAAGCCGGTACAGGCTCACAACGTAGCGGGTTTCTGGGCAACGATCCTTGGGCGCAACCCACTAACAATAGCGGTGCGGTGCCCGGTGTCGGCAATTATCAAGTGCCGAGAGCTGCTGCTCCCGCGCAATCGCCAGGCTTTTTCGGTGGTGGTGGCGCTGGCGGCAGTTTTCTGGGCAATGTCGCGACCACAGCAGCCGGTGTCGTAGCCGGTTCGTTTTTATTCCAGGGCATCGAAAGTCTGATGGGGCATCACGGTTCCAACGCCTTGGGCCAGCAAGCACTGGGCGAGCACAGCGGCGTTCAGGAACAAACCGTGGTCAATAACTATTACGGCGACGACGCCATCCAGCAAGCCAACTTGGATAATAGTGACGATTTTTCGCTTAGCGACGCAGACTATAGCGTGCCGGACGAAAGCGACGACTCCGACTGGATTTGATTCACCTTGAGTTCTCCCTCACAGGGCAATCTTTGGATTGCCCTTTTTTTACTTTTTCTCTATGACGGACTATGGTGACACTTGGCACAAGCGACAGGGGTTGACGCTAGTCTGTTAAGTTGACGATGAAAGGTCTTTTTGCGCAAGGCACCCGACTTGACCCAATCTCGGCCAAATTTGGTGCCTTGCATGCCAAGCTCAGCGTTTATCAAATCGATCCAATTCCATCACTTTAGCCCAGGCATTCGCAAAATCCTGCACGAATTTTTCCTTGCCATCTGCCGAGGCATAGACTTCCGCCACCGCCCGTAACTCAGAGTGGGAGCCGAAAATCAAATCCACGGGTGTGGCGGTCCATTTAACTTGATCGCTGGTCCGGTCCCGTCCTTCATAAATGCCTTCGGTAGCTGACTTGCTCCATTTCGTGGACATATCGAGCAAATTAACGAAGAAGTCGTTGCTGAGTGTACCCGGACGACTGGTGAACACCCCGTGTTTGGCATGGCCGGCGTTAGTATCCAAGGCCCGCATGCCGCCCACCAGCACCGTCATCTCCGGCACGCTCAAGGTCAGAAAATTAGCGCGTTCGACCAGCATTTCGGCAGGCGAATGCGCATTGTCTTTGCCAAAGTAATTTCGGAAACCGTCGGCTTTAGGCTCCAGCACCGCGACGGAATTGACATCGGTTTGCTCTTGCGCCGCATCCATCCGCCCCGGTTTGAACGGCACTTGCACCTTGTAACCGGCTTTTTTGGCCGCCTCCTCCACGGCTGCCGAACCGCCCAGCACGATCACATCGGCCAGCGACACTTTTTTGCCGCCTTTTAAGGAGCGGTTGAATTCGGTTTGGACGGCTTCCAGTTTTGCCAGCACTTTGGCCAGTTCGGCGGGATCATTGACCTCCCAATCTTTCTGCGGTGCTAACCGAATCCGCGCGCCGTTGGCCCCGCCGCGCATGTCGGTACCGCGGAAGGTCACTGCGGACGCCCAGGCCGTTTTCACCAACTCGGGAATCGTCAAATCCGAGGCCAGGATAGTAGACTTCAATTTGGCAACATCCTTGCTGTCGATCAGCTTATGATCAGCTTTCGGAATCGGATCCTGCCAAATGAAATCCTCGGCCGGCACTTCGGCACCGACATAGCGAGCTTTGGGCCCCATATCGCGATGAGTCAGTTTGAACCAGGCCTTGGCGAACGCGATTTCGAACTCCTTGGGATTATCCAAAAAGCGCTTGGAAATTTTTTGATAATCCGGGTCCATCTTCAAGGCAATATCGGTAGTAAACATGATCGGCGGGTGGCGTTTCGTCTGATCGTGCGCGTCCGGTACAAAGTTGTCGCCTTTGCCGTCCTTGGGTATCCACTGCGTGGCACCGGCCGGGCTCTTGGTTTGTTGCCAGTCGAAGGTGTATAGCCAGGTCAGATAGTCGTGGGTCCAGCGAGTGGGGTTGGTCGACCAGGCGCCTTCCAGACCGCTACTGACGGTATCGACGCCGTTGCCGGCACCGCATTTATTCGCCCAGCCTAAGCCTTGCTCTTCAATGCCGGCAGCGGCCGGCTCTTTGCCGACGCAATCGTCAGGTTTATGGGCACCGTGCGCCTTGCCGAAGGTATGGCCGCCGGCGATCAGCGCCACGGTTTCCTCGTCGTTCATCGCCATCCGGCCGAACGCTTCGCGGATATGCTTGGCAGCGGCCAAGGGATCGGGATTACCTCCCGGCCCTTCCGGATTGACGTAAATCAAGCCCATTTGCACAGCAGCCAGCGGTTTAGCCAACTCACCTTTGCCGTCGTGGCGTTCGTCGGCCAGAAATTTCTTTTCCGTGCCCCAATTGACCACTTCGGCCTCCCAATCATCGGCGCGGCCACCGGCAAAACCCAGGGTTTTGAAGCCCATATCTTCCAGGGCAACATTACCCGCCAGCACCATCAGGTCAGCCCAGGATAGTTTGGCGCCGTACTTTTGTTTGACCGGCCACAACAGGCGGCGGGCTTTGTCCAAATTGACGTTGTCCGGCCAGCTGTTTAGCGGCTCAAAACGTTGCTGACCGCCGGACGCACCGCCGCGACCGTCGAAGATGCGATAGACCCCGGCACTGTGCCAAGCCATGCGAATGAAAAACGGCCCGTAGTTACCATAATCTGCCGGCCACCAAGGTTGGGAGGTATGCAGCACGCTGGCGATGTCTGCTTTCACGGCTTTCAAGTCCAGGGTTTTGAATTGCTCGGCATAATTGAAGGCTTTGCCCAAGGGGTTGGATTCGGCGGCGTTCTGGCGTAACGGTTGCAGATTCAGTTGCTCCGGCCACCAGAAGCTGTTCATGGTCGGTTCCGGCAGGGCCGGCACCGGTGTAGCGGCCAACGCCGTAGATATGGCTACCGCCAATGTGGAAGCCAGGAAAATTTGTTTGGTTGTCATGGTGCACCTCTGTTCCTTGTTGTGATTTAAGATAAAAATCCGCCGTTGTTTTTCTGTTTAAACACCGCTTGGGATTAACTGTAGCGGCATTTAGTTGCATCGGCACCATATCCCTCCAATAAAAGGGTTCGGTGGACATATTCAACGGGAGATTACCCGCAAACTGAAATTGATTTCTTCGATAGACCGATAGGCCAAGTCAATAATAAGCGCTTCCGAGCTGATATGATTCCAGCCGGGTGCGCTTTCGGAACACTTAACTCAACAGCGGATATATAGTCGATGAACTTGCGAGATTTAAGCTATCTAGTGGCAGTAGCGGAGTTGAAAAATTTCAGTCAAGCGGCTGAGCATTGTTCGATTAGTCAGCCTACGTTGAGCACGCAGATTAAGAAACTCGAGGATTATTTGGGCGTGGATTTGTTCCTGCGCGAAAAAAATGCGGTGGAAACCACCGAAATTTGCCGGGAAATTTTACCGATCGCCCGCCGCATACTTGACGATGCTCGCTCCATTCGCCAAATCGCCGCACACGCCAGTGATCGGCATCGCAACATGCTGTCCTTGGGAGCGTTTCCATCGCTGGCAAGTTACGTGTTGCCGGAATACGTTTTTTGCATCAAGCAGCATTACCCTGATCTGAAAATCCAACTGGTCGAGGAAAAAACCAACGCTCTCGTCGCCTTACTGCTCGACAAAAAGCTGGATGCGGCCTTGCTGGCTTTACCCGTCGAACAGGCGAATTTGGAATCTCGAACCCTATTCGAAGACCCTTTCACCCTGGCGGTGTGCGCCGACCATCCACTTGCCGAGCAGGAAGAAATTGACCTGAACACAGTGGCCAAAGAAAATCTGCTGTTGCTGGATGAGGGACATTGTTTACGCGATCAGGCGCTAAAGTTGTGTCATCCGTCCCGCTTCGTGGAACACGACTTTCGGGCATCCAGCCTGGAAACCTTGCGTTTCATGGTCAAAAACGGCGTCGGCGTGACGCTGATGCCTTCGGTCGCCGTGCAGCCTGATGATCCGGACATTCGTTATATCAACATCCGCCAACGGCCCAGCCGGCAAATCGCGCTGGTCTGGATCAAGAATCATCCCCGTGGCGAACTACTGGAAACGCTGGCCGGACTGCTGGCTTATATACCACTACCCTAAATCTAAATATTAACCCGGCCCTTAAATACCGTTCGCCTTGTCGAAGGGCACACCAGCTTGGACTTTCGAGGAGCACAGCCCGAACGGCATACCCGTGATAAATAGGGCCGGCGGAATCCACGCTATCAGCCGGACGTACGGTGGCGACTTGCGCTGCTATGGGCATAGCCCTATTTTCAGCTGACTTACCGCACACAAAGCATTTCTATCGCATTCCGAATAGCATCGGCCCTGCCAACCGCTTCCTAAAAATCCCCAAACCACTAACAGCAAAATACTTTTGCTTGACAAGAAGATGATAATCATTATCATTTGTATCCGACAGTCATCTCTCGTGCTGTCATTGCCGCACCTGCACAGCCTCCTAAGTTATCCAGTGTGCGGCAGTTTATTTTCTAACTTATGCAACCCGAGGTCATCATGTTCGAAGACAACTCTATCGGCGCGCCGAAAAGCCGCGATGTGGCGCAAATTCATGCCGCGACCTGTGTGTTAATGACCCAATTCATCAACGGCCATCACAACCCGAAGCTTGCACATCTGATCGTGCAGCAACTGGGGCGCCTGCTAAGCCACCCGGAACTGGCACATAGTGCTTCCAGCCGCGATATGTACCTGCAACTTCTGGAACACTGGCAAACAGTCACCAATCTGCTGTTAGAGCGCAAATCGGCTCACCAGCAGCCGGTAGCAGCGCATTGAGCGGGATTGGCATTTATTCGTCACCATTTTTAGTCCTATGAAAAACCCGTCTAACCCAGTGCGACTTGGCCCATCAACCGCCGAAACGCCGCCGGAAATACTGCAAGGCAGGCAGCGGCTGAATAGCCGATTATTGTTCGGCACCCAAAACGAAATTGTGATCGAACATCAAGGCGACGAATATCGCCTGCGCATTACTAGTAACGGCAAATTAATTTTGACCAAATAAACCGCTAGACCCGACAACACCAGCCAGCCAACCTCACGGTAGCCAGCCAATCGTTTTCAGATAAGTTAATCGAGAGGCCTGTATGTTACCGACTGCCAGTTTTCGCCAGCTTGCCTGCCTGGCCCCCATGCGCTTCGTAGCCAACGAAGGGCCTTCTAAATCGATAACCGTTACTCCAAAAGCCGAATATAACGAACGCGGCCTGGGATTTGTCATCGCCCTCGGCCTGCATTTAGCCTGGTTCGGCCTGATGCCGAACAGCGAAAAACAAGAGCCTGTCACGCCACCGCAACCGATCATGGTGCAGTGGATCGGCAATACGCAAACTCAGCAATCACCGGCCAAACCCCCAGTGCAGCAGCCTCAGCAGCCGGTTGAAAAAGCCGTCAGCAAACCCAAAACGCCGCCCAAACCGGTTAAAAAACCAAACCTGCTGTCAACCGCCAGCAATGCGCCGGCAGCCATCGCGGCACCCGAGCCGACACCAGAGCCGCCGCGTGCCGAACCCGCACCTGCCGCCACTACTGCTACCCCTGCCCCGGCACCCAGTTCAGCCAGCACCAGCGAGGCCGCCTCGGCGCCGATAACCTTGCCCAATCTCAACGCCGATTACTTGAACAACCCGGCCCCGGCCTACCCCAGCGCATCGCGGCAACTCGGCGAACAAGGCAAGGTATTGCTCCGGGTGTTGGTCAACACCGACGGCCAAGTCGAGCAAGTCATGCTACGTAAATCCAGCGGCCACGAACGCCTCGACCAAGCCGCCCAAGAAACCGTTCAAAAATGGCGTTTCGTCCCCGCTCGCCGCGGCGAACAGGTGGTTTCCGCCTGGGTCGTGGTTCCCGTTTCATTCTCTCTCGAAGGATAAATCATGGCACTCAATCAAAGTCTCGACCATTTCCTGGCGCAAACCGACAGTGTCGGCGCCTTCCTATTCAGCTTGCTGCTGATCATGTCGGTCTCCAGCTGGTATTTCATCGTGGTCAAAGCCTGGAATGGCATCCAAGTCCGGCGCCGCGCCGAACTGTTTTTACAGAAATTCTGGGCCAGCGACACGCTCGCCGATGTCGCCGGACATCTGGCGGGCGGCGCCCAGGCAGACCCATTTTCGAACCTGACCCGCCACGCCATGGCCGCCTCTCAGCATCACGCCCGCCACGGCAGCCATGGCTTACAACAGGCGGGCTCGACCGCCGAGTTCCTGACCCGCTCGATGCGCCGCGTCATAGACGAGGAAACCGCGCAACTGGAATGGGGCCTGACCGCGCTGGCCTCCATCGCCAGCACCGCGCCTTTTATTGGTTTGTTCGGCACTGTCTGGGGTGTCTATCACGCCTTGGTCAACATCGGCCAAGGTGGCTTAGGTGGACTCGATCAGATCGCCGGTCCGGTCGGCGAAGCGCTGATCATGACCGGCTTAGGTCTGGCGGTCGCGATTCCGGCGGTACTGGCTTATAACGATTGCGTGCGCAGCAACCGCTTGCTGCTGGCCCGGCTGGACGGCTTTGCCCACGACCTGTTTGCCTTTTTAACCACCGGCGCCACCATCGCCAGCGCGCCAGCCGCCGTTGCCGGCGTCGAACTGGCCTTTGCCAACGGAGAACACTAATGGCATTCGGCGGCTTCGATCAAAACAAGGGCGGCGGCCATACCGTCGCCGAAATCAACATGATCCCGTTAATCGACGTGATGCTGGTGCTGCTGGTGATTTTTATGATCACCGCGCCGCTAATGACGCATGCGGTGAAAATCGATCTGCCCAAAGCCAGCAGCGTGCCGCAGCAACCCAGCGACGATCCGGTTGCGTTATCGGTGGACGGCGAAGGCCAATTATTCTGGAATCAGGAAGCAATCGACCGCACCGTTTTGAATCAACGCCTGGCTGAAGTCGCGCAATCGCCGCAGCAACCGGAATTGCATATCCGTGCCGATCAAAACGTACCGTACCACTTCGTCGCCGAAACGCTGGCGGATGCGGCCAAAGCCGGGGTCAGTAAAATCGGTTTCGTTTCCGAACCGGAAAAAAAGTAAAACAAGCCCTGGCTTCCCCACTTATAAAGGGAAGCCAAGGTCACACAAAGAAAAATAACGGCTGGTTTCGGGGTGTCTGACCTAGGCAAGGCAAGGACTGCCGAATTGTAAAGGCGAACAAAGTAGGATGCCTAAGCGTCAGACACCCCGAAACCGGCCGCACATAGCCCGTTAAACTCAAGGGCCACACCCGTAATCGCGACTTCAGCCGCGATTACAAAACCAAACAAAACAGCCACCTAGCCATTCGCGCCAGGCAGCCAGCATTTGACACTGCACTGCCTGTTGGAATCGCTATGCCTTTATCTTTAAGCGCTCGACCTTGCTTGACCATGCCCCGCGCAGACTACTGTGTTCGCGCGCGGCGTGACCAGACCGGTCGACGTCCCGTTGTTAACGCTTCGAAATTCAGCCGTTTCCGTCCGCTTGCCGGCCAGACAATCTGCGCCCTATTGCTGCTAAGCGCGATAACCGCCAAGGCCGGCGAAGCTGCATTAGACAATATCGATGAAACCGCGGATGTAGAACTCGCCCCCGTCACGGTAAAAGCCAAAATCGACCCTCCGTCGGCAAAAGCCGTTGCCGGCACCGAATCGACCATAGACGCCGCAACCATGGAGCAACGCATGGTGCGTAACATCAAAGATCTGATTCGCTACGAACCCGGCGTCAACGTCGGTAACGACCCGCAACGTTTCGGGGCCAGCGGCTTTACCATACGCGGACTAGGCGGCAACCGGGTGTTGATGCAGATCGACGGCGTGCGCCTGCCGGAAGCCTTCCGCATCGGCTCGTTTGCCAGCGCCAATCGTAATGCGGTGGACATGGACGCCTTAAAAGCCCTGGAAATCGTGCGCGGCTCCGGCTCGGCGTATTACGGCGGCGACGCCATGGGCGGCACCGTCAACTTTGTCACCAAAGACCCGCGCGATTATTTAAGCGTATTCGGTAAAGATTATTACACCGGCGTGAAACTGAATTACAACACCTCGGACAACGGTTTCGTGCAAACCGGCACCGTGGCCGGCGCGCTGGGCGGCTGGGAAAGCATGGTGCTATTCACCCACAATCAAAGTAACGAGACCGACAACAAGGGCACGGCGGATTTCGCAGACGGCCGCCGCACCACGCCCAGCCCGCAAGAAAACCTCAGCTATAACCTGCTAGCCAAACTACTGTATCGTTTTAACGACGACAACGTGTTGCGCCTGACCGGCGAATGGCTGGACAGTCGAGCCGATATCGACGCTTTGTATCTGCGCGGTGCCGACATCAGCCTGCGCAACGTCAACAGCATGCTCACCACCGATACCCAATCGCGTTGGCGGCTGACGCTGGATCACACCCTAATGCATCTGGATACGCCGCTGTTCAACGATGTGTTGTGGAAGTTTTACACGCAAAAATCCGCTACCGGGCAAGTCACTCTGCAAGATCGCACCGCCAACGTGGACGGCAACACACTCACCGAGCGGATTTTCGATTATGCCAACGACGACTTCGGCGGCGAACTAAAACTGGGGAAGAATTTTGATTTAGGCGATACCACGCATGCGCTGCAATACGGCGGCCAAATCAGCAAAAACAGCATAGCGCAACAACGCGACGGTAGCTTTACTTGCGTCAGCGGCTCGGTTAACCCGCGCACCGGACGTCCGAATAGCATTTGTCCCAAAGGCCGGATCAGCAAGACCGTGACGCCGGACGAGTTTCCGGTACGGGATTTTCCCTTATCTACGGTGACCAAGGCCGGCGCGTATATTGAAGACGCCGTCAGTCTGTTCGACAAGCACATCGAGCTGATTCCCGGCGGTCGCTGGGAATATTTCCGCTTGTTGCCGAAAACCGACTATCTGTTCGACAAGGCGTCCGCGGCAGCCGTCGCGGAAGGCGCCGATCCAATAGTACCGAGCATTATCGACGCCAGCGCCTTTCTACCCAAATTCGGCGCCTTGCTGCATCTCACCGAGATATTCACGGTGCACGGCCAGTATGCGCATGGCTTTCGCGGTCCCAACTTCAGCGAGAGCAATCTCGGTTTTACCAATATTACCGGCGGATACACCAATCTGCCCAATTACAATATCCAGCCGGAGACCAGCGTCGGCGCCGAAGTGGGTTTGCGCGGTCATGGCGCTGCCGGGACTTTCGACATAAGCCTTTTTCGTAACGATTACGACCACTTCATCTACAACGCGGTGATTTGTAACCCGGCGACCGCGGCCTGTCCGCCGTTGGGGTTTACCACCTATCAAAACATCAATAGTGCCGACCCGATCCGCATTCAGGGTATCGAAATCAAAAGCCGGTTTTATCTGGACTGGCTAAATCCGTCGCTAATCGGCGCCAGCCTGCTGTTCAGCGGTTCCTTTACTGAAGGCATGAATCTAAAGACCCAACGCAACGACGACGAGGCCCTCAGACAAATTAGCCCGATGAAAGCCGTCGTCGGCCTACGCTACGACCAACCCAGCGGCGACTGGGGCACGGAATTGAACCTGACCTTGGTCGGCGCCAAACAAGCCAATACCGCGCCGGCGGACGCCCTATTTCTGCCCAGCGGTTACGGCGTCATCGATTTCAATGCCTACTACAACGCCAGCAAGCATCTCTCATTCAATTTCGGGGTATTCAACCTGTTCGACAAGAAATATATCGATTGGGAAGACATCAACACCCGCGCCGGCGACCCGCATACCACGCTGGGCAATTTTGCCGGCGCGGAGCACTGGGCCGACCGCTATTCTCGGCCCGGTCGCAATCTCGGCGTCACCGTAAAACTGGCCTTTTGATGGAGAAAAATCTTATGACCAAGGGATACAGGGCCAAGAAAGAGGCCCAAAAAAAATTGGAAACACTGTTCGAAGAATTGCTGGAGCACGAGGGTTTCGGCGAGCTGCGGGTAGACATGCGGCTGTTAAAGCGCGGGCAAAAGGAAGTGATCATCTATTGCGGCAAACAGTACCGTTATGTCCTGGACTTTCAGGTGCAAGGGGCGCCGAACGGCAATCGCGATAGCAACCCGCTACTCGAATGCCACGAGCCGCACTGAGTTTTAAATGTCCGCCACCGCAAAGGCCATTGGCCAGCGCGGATAGCCGGCATGGGGCCGAAGCGGCGGAAGCTATTTTTGACGAAAGCAACGGATCGTCTTTGCGATGAAGAGATACGTCAATTTATTTACATAGGAAACCAACCATGAAAACTGCACAAAAACTGACCTTAATCGCCGGCCTGTTGGCCGTTTCCGGTAGCGCTTCGGCTGACTTGACCAATGGTCCCGACCCTTACGCCGCCGGCTACGGCTTCGACACCCCAAGCGAAGCCAGCTGGGGCAACTGGAACCGTGGCGATGCCGGCACGCTGTATGCGGAATGGGACAGCTTCGTGGATAACTCTTATCCCGGCATCCGCACCGCAGCGGCGGACGTGGGCAGCGCCGGCAGCGCCGACGCCAATATCGGCTGGAACGCCGGCACATTCGCGGCCGGATCGGGCAATTTGTACAGCTTTAGCGTTACCGAGAATTTCACGGCTTCGCTAAGCGGCTCTACCAACAACGAGCCCTTAAGAGCGGCATTGCAATTCGAAACCTGGGGCATACAGATGGACTACAACAGCCTGTTACTGAATGGCGTAGCGCCTACCTTTACGACGCAAACTTTCTACGATGACGACTACGAAAGTTCGTTCGGCCCTGTCGAACTGGTGCAATACCTGGCCTATTGGGACTTATCCGGACCGGCAAGCAATTATCTGTTCTCATTCAGCGCCGGACATAGCTTGAGTTTGGGTCAAGTGGCTATCGACATCGGTCCCAGCACCGATCCCGTAACCAGTGTGCCGCTGCCTGCGGCAGTATGGCTGTTCGGCGCCGGCTTCATGGGCTTGCTGGGTTTAAATCGTAAAAAAGGCCTGGCGGCATAAACGTCGACCTGTAAACGCTTTGCATCCTGGCCGCGCGGCCCGGCTGCAAAGTCCCTAACCTGCGCTGACTTGGAAACATACAGCGCATTCGCTTAACGGAGCTCAGCGTAATGGCAAAATCCATGATTAAACATCCCGAATCCAGCGCGGACACTTTGAAACAAGCTTGGCAAGACCTGCGCGCCGATCACCCGCATATGCGGATTCGCGATGCCGCGGCGACTTTGGGCGTCAGCGAAGCCGAACTGCTGGCAACCGACTGCGGCAACCGGGTCACCCGCTTGCGGGAACACTGGCCCGCGCTGCTGGGCGCGGTCGGCACCTTGGGTCCGGTGATGGCCTTGACCCGCAACGCTTTTGCGGTGCACGAAAAAACCGGGCTCTACGAGGATATACGTCCATGCGGCGACTTTATCCTGATTACCGGACACCATATCGAGCTGTGCCTTTCGACCGGCGTTTGGCATTCGGGTTTCGCAGTGATGGAAGAATCGCATCTCGGCCCGCGCCACAGCCTGCAATTTTTCGACACAGACGGCGAGGCCGTGCACAAGATTTATCTGACCGATCATTCCAATGCCGGCCCTTACCGGCGCTTAGTCGACATCTTTCGTGCCGACGATCAGTCGCCCAATCTGGAACTACCCACCGAAGGCACCAAGCTGGCGCTTGACGCCCTCGCCTCATCACAGGATTTACCGGAACACTGGCGGCGTTTGCTGCTTGCCCACACGACCGAGGCTGTTCTCGCAGGCCGGATTGCCACGCCGGCGCTACGCGAGCTCATGCGGCAACTGGCGGGACTGCTGTTGCCGATACAAGTGCTGGTCGGCAATCCCGGCGCGATGCAACTGCACGACGGCCCGATTCAAAACCTGAAAATTACCGGCCCCTGGTTCAATGTCCTGGATCAGGGTTTCAATCTGCATCTTAACGAAATGGCCGTGGCCGGCGCGAACATCGTCCAACTCACTTACCAGCAGCGGGATTTGACCGGCCTGCTGGTTCGTGACCAAAACCAACAGAGCATCGCCTCCATCTTCGGCGGTTACGACGAAACCAACGGCGAAAGCGTTTTCTGGCGCGACTTGCTACTAGCCTCGGCGGTTACAGGAGGTTCCTAGCATTTTGCATCGCTACCCAAAACCGTAAACCGACACATTTTATTGATTCCCCCACACCTGGAAACCAGCATGAACCACAAGACCATCGATCTCGAACAAGTCAGAGCCGCTTATACCGCTCTGCCGCAAACATTTTCCTCCGCGCTAATGGCCACGGTCAGCGCCTCCGGCGAACCCGAAGCCAGTTACGCCGCCTATGTGCGGCACGACGGCCAATATTACGTGTATGTCAGCGAACTATCGGCCCACACCCAAAACCTGTTGAACAACGGCCGGGTTTGTCTGTTGTTCGTCGAGGACGAAGACAAAGCCGCGCATTTGTTCGCCCGGCAACGCGTTACCTATCACTGCTCGGCCGGCGAAATCGACCGCGATACCGACGCTTTCGCATACATCATGGGCTTATTCGAGGAAAAATTCGGCGCGTTCATGAAACAGTTACAAAACATGCAGGACTTTCATCTGTTTTGCATCCGTCCGCAACGCGGCAGTTTCGTGCAAGGCTTTGCCAAGGCGTTTTCGATAGAAGGCGACGATCTGGCGCAAATCCGCCACGTCAACGATGTCGGCCATAAACAGCGTAAAGCCGAAGCGGAAGCCGATGCCCAGGCTTAATTGCAAACCCAGGTAATGCGCCGAGGCTAGGCATTCGGTTGGAAGCGCTTGGTCGCGACTCGCACCGACTTTTGATTTGTAGAGAGCATCTAAAACCCCAATATGAAACCGACCACATCCCTAAGCCATAAACTTGCGCAAGCGGCATGCGCGGCCCTCCTCTGGCTATCGGCCGTCGTGCCGGCCGCCGCCGGGCCGGGCCGCATCGTTTCGGTCGGCGGCGCGTTGACCGAAATCGTCTACGCCCTAGGCGGCGCGGAGCGTCTGGTCGGCGTCGATAGCACCAGCCTGATGCCGGCCGCCGCCCAGGCGCTGCCGCAAGTCGGCTACATGCGCACACTGTCGGCCGAAGGCGTCCTGTCGCTGCGTCCCGACCTGCTGCTGGCCAGCGCCCACTCCGGGCCACCGGCGGTGCTGGAACAATTACGCGCGGCCGGTGTGCGTATCGAAACGCTGGCCGAGGATTATTCCGCCGCCGGCATTGCCGCCAAAATCGGCGCGATTGCCGGTTTGCTGGATAAAGCCGAGCAAGGCCGGGAACTGGCCGGCCAAGTGCAAGCCGATTTCGACCGGTTGGCGCAGTGGCGCGCGCAAAGCCGTGAACAGCCCAAGGTGCTGTTTTTGATGGCGGTGGCTCACGGCGCGCCGCTGGCTTCAGGACGCGGCACCGTCGCCGACGCGGTGTTAACGCTGGCCGGCGCCACCAACGCCGCCGGCGAACTGCAAGGCAACAAACCCATCAGTACCGAAGCGATGATCGCCGCCGCGCCGGACGTGATTTTGTTAACCGACGTGGCCGCCAACGCCATCGGCGGTCTGGAGGCGTTCTACCGACAACCCGGCATCGCCCAAACCCCGGCCGGCCGACAGCGTAAAGTCTTCGTGGTCGATACCCTGGCCTTGCTCGGTTTTGGCTTGCACAGCGGTCAGGCGGTGCTGGAACTGGCCAAACGACTGCACGGCGAGCCGGCGGTCGCTATCGACGCGGGTGCCGGCCGATGACAGTCCATGCTGCGGCCGCATTAGCCGGACCGCGTCTTCGGCTGAAACCGGCCTTGAGCCGCGCCGGCCTGTGCTGGCTGCTGGCATTGCTGCTGGTCGCCGTAGCCTTGGCCGCTCTGGGCAGCGGCGCGGTCGCCATCTCGGCCGGCCAGGCCGTCGCCATCGTCGCCGACCGGTTCGGTATCGCCCTGCCCTGGCCGTTCGGCGCCGACCAGCAAGCGGTGCTGTTGGCGATTCGCGCGCCGCGCCTGGTGTTGGGATTGCTGGTCGGGGGAGCCTTGGCCGCGTCCGGCGCGGCGATGCAGGGTTTATTCCGCAATCCGCTGGCCGATCCGGCCTTGATCGGCGTTTCCAGCGGCGCGGCGCTGGCCGCGGCGGCCGTCATCGTTTTGCGCGACAGTCTGTTTGGCGCTGTGGCCGGCGCATTCGGCGCCTATTTATTGCCGGTCGCGGCCATACTCGGCGGCTTTGCGGTCAGTTGGCTGGTGTACCGGCTGGCCGACAGCGGCGACCGGCTGGACGTAGCCTCGCTGTTACTGTCCGGCATCGCCATCAACGCGCTGGCCGGCTCGGCCACCGGCTTACTGGTCTATCTGGCCGACGACGACCAGTTGCGCAGCTTGACCTTCTGGAGCCTGGGCAGCCTTAACGGTGCCGGCTGGGACGGCGTCGCCATCGGTGCGCCGTTTTTACTGGCCAATTTGCTGCTGTTGCCGTGGCTGGCCGATGCCTTGAACGCTTTGCTGCTCGGCGAGGCCGAAGCCGGCCATTTGGGATTTCCGGTCGAACGCATCAAAACCGGCGTGGTGGCCTTAGTCGCGCTTGGCGTCGGCGCGGCGGTGGCCTTATCCGGCGTGATCGGTTTCATCGGCCTGGTGGTGCCGCATCTATTGCGGCTGGCACTGGGGCCGGATCACCGCTGGCTGTTGCCCGCGTCGGCGCTGCTCGGCGCCTTGCTGCTGATCTGCGCCGATTATCTGGCCTGCAGCTTGGCGGCGCCGGCCGAAATCCCGATCGGCATCGTCACCGGCCTGCTCGGCAGCCCGTTTTTTCTGTGGCTGCTGTTCCGGCAAAAACTGATGGGCCATTGACATGCTGCAAGCCATAGACCTGAGCTTACGCATCGGTGCGAAAACCTTGCTGGACGGCGTGACGCTGGAACTGCGCCCCGGCGAAGTGCTGGCCGTGGCCGGCCCGAACGGCGCCGGCAAATCCAGCCTGTTGCGGGCCATGAGCGGCGAGTTGGCGCCGTTGGCCGGCCAAGTGAGGATGAACGGCCGGCCGCTGGCCGCATGGCCGCCGCAGCGCACGGCGTTGCTGCGCGGCGTGTTGCCGCAAAGTTCCGGGTTGGCATTCCGATTCATGGTGCGCGACGTGGCCCAGATGGGCCGCAGCCCGCAACGCAAAAGCCACAGCGCCGCGCAAAACCGGGCCATCGCCGAACAAGCGCTAGCAATGACCGATACCGGCCATCTGGCCGAGCGCATCTACACCACGCTGTCCGGCGGCGAACGCCAGCGGGTGCAACTGGCAAGGGTACTGGCGCAAATCTGGGAGCCGCAAGACCCGTTGCACCGCTATTTGTTGCTGGACGAACCGACCTCGGCGCTGGACCTGGCCCACCAGCACGCGGTGCTGGTCATCGCTCGCCGCTTCGCAGATGAACAACAGGCCGGCGTGCTGGCGGTCTTACACGACCTGAATCTGGCCGCGCTGTATGCCGACCGCATCGCGCTATTGCATCAAGGCCGGCTGGCCGCCATCGGCACGCCAGCGCAAACCCTGAACAGCGAGGTGATCCGGCAAGTGTTCGCTCACCCGGTCAGCATCAGTAGTCATCCGCAAATCCCGGGCGCGCCGTTGGTGATTCCGCGGCGGCAGGCCGCGCCGGGCGTTGTGGGGCAATGAGGAATGCGTTAACAAAAGCCGCCAGGGAAGGCGGCACCTTACGATTCAATGCCACAGTTTTTCCGGTATGGCGATGGTATATTGGAAGTGAAATCGAATAAACTGGCAGCGAACGCTAGCCCTGTTGCGATCAGTCGATCCAGTGATTCAATTTTGCCGATTGCTCCGTTACCGGTGATCAGTTTTGATTGCCGAATGGTATGCAGACAGGAAAATCCCGTGCTAACCAATCAGTTATTGCAAAAATGAGTATTAGCTTGGTGATATGCGAAAACTGTTTAGTTACTAGTTGGGGCCATAGGAACTACCATGAACGAGATTGATGTTCTGAAAAGATTGCCTCGAACCTCACAGAGCGCAAGAATTCCGCAGCTCTCAGTAACTATCGTGTTCTTTGCAGCAACATTGCATTCTTGAACAAGGCTTTCGCGAATGCCATTGCCACTTTGCGAGGCATACATAGACAGATTGAGTCATCCCTCGCGGACGATTCGCATCTGAATCCGCAGTACAAGTCCGGCACTGATCTGAATGCGTTTGTCCCAATAGTCAGCCGGCTCCAACTCAACAGCTTTTCTGTCTTCGAGAAGCTCGCTGCGCTTACTGGGCCAGATGAACGGGCGCACATAACGCTGGAAAGCCTGTCGGCGCTTTCGAGAGGCTTCGCGACTATAACGATCTCGTTACCGCGACCAGACAGTACATAGACAGCATCGTCTCTGATTCCTACCAGCTATGTCTGCTTGATCCAAAGTCGTTCAATTATCACGTCCTCGTCTCCCTCAATAGCTTTAGCAAGTACGCGACCAAGTCCCTGGCTCATGCATTGTTCAATGCCGAGGTCGAAAGCGCCCTGAACGAGTTTGGAACCATCAAATTCAAGGATTGGGCAAAGTCTCACATCACTGAATGCAATCACAGCACTTTCGCCCAGAAGGTCGATTTCCTTTTCTCAGTCCTCGGTGCGCCATCCGACCCAGATCTGCCGGACGATCTAAAAAACCTATTCAAGTTCTCCTCTGAGTTCACTCACATTGGTTACATATCTACCTTCTTCACGTCCACGGCTGGCGCGGAGGTTATCTTCGGCGACGAAGACGAACCATATCTACCGAGCACGGAAAACTTCAGTGAGTTGAAGTACGAAATACTCGAAACTTCATGCAAGGCTTTACTAGCCACGTACATTCCAAGCCTCGTCAAATGCTTGGAAAAACTGATGCTGAAATCTCAGGCGGACAGATTTTCCGCATTACTGCATCAAAACGCCGCTGCGCTTTCCGATGCGATTGCTACTCGTAACTCCAAGTACTTCTTCATCAAAACCGGCTTGATCGGTTCAAGTTCATCGATTCCACTCACATGTATGTGCGGCGAAACAAGAACGTGGGTTCCCCCGCATGCGACAACAGACCTTTATTGCACTTCCTGCGGTAGTTCGTTCCAACTGCTTGAAGTCGATGGAGACGGTGGTTACATAATCACAAGCAACGGCCCAGCCAAAATCATCGGCGCTAATGTCCCGGACTTTAGCGATCTACCAATGGATGAACAGATAAAGCTACTGAAGCAGTGCGAAGAAGCAGCCAAGAAGCCGCATGCCCCCCAACCAGGCAGTCAACCGAACGCAGCTCAATAAAGCCGCGCAGCGCCGGTTATTTTTACGTTATGCCTCAAGAACAAAGGTTGAAAACATGAGCTACGGCAAGACAAGTTGCAACCCTTAATGTGTGTGACCTAGGTTGCCGGTGAGCTTGCGAACCGCACCATACGCGAAACGACTTAACTCATCCCGTGAGGTTTCGTTACCTCACCACACGCTATATGGTGGCCAGAAGACGGGCAATGGGTATTTCGCGATTTGCATCCGTCCATCCGACCCGGCGAACACATCGCCATCGTCGGTGCGTCCGGTTGCGGAAAGAGCACCTTGGTCAAGCTCTGCTTGGGTCCGCTGGAACCGACCGAGGGCCTCATCGAAATCGACGGTATGCCTATAAGCCAATTCGGATTGGCCAATTGGCGCCGGTTGGTGGGAGCGGTATAGCAGGAAGACCAGTTATTCTCGGGGAGCCTTCAGGAAAATATTTCCAGATTCGATTTACAAACCAATTTCGAACTACTTAAACAAAGCGCTCAACTCGCCGGGATCGACCATGAAATCGAGGTTCTACCCATGCGTTATCTATCCCAGGTTGGCGACATGGGCAGCAGTTTCTCCGGCGGGCAAAAGCAACGGCTCATCATCGCGCGGGCGCTCTACAAAGTGCCGTCAGTACTGGTCCTGGACGAAGCAACCAGCCACTTGGATGTCGAAAAAGAGCGGAAGGTGAATTTGGCAATTAATTCTTTAAACATCACCCGATTAACCATCGCCCATAGACCGGAAACCATAGACATGGCGGACAGAGTCGTCTCTCTGGATAAGAGCATATACAGCGAAAGCAGAATGGGTAGTTTCTGAAGGCTATTCCGCGATCCAACTATTAAGTTGACCCTGAATAAATTCTAACCAATTGATTTATTCAGGGGCGACTATTTTAGGAAAACCGCCGGGGATTTTCCGGCAAGTGGGGTTTCGCTAATTGAGTCTGGTACTGGATTTAACAACAGTAAATCCGGCGCGTTTGCTTTTGTCTTTTTGACCGGCTCTGGCCTGGTGCGCGGCTTCGGACATGGTGTCGGCAAAGCTCAGGAAGTCGGCAACTTCCAGGCGCAAGGACATGTTCTGCAAATGCAGATGTACAACGCCGCATTCGCGGCAAATCAATACCTTACTTAACTCCGTCGCCGCCAAACATTCGTGGGTACAGGGTTTCTTGCTCATACGTTTACTCCTTCAAAAATCGTCTGGGATTGGGTAAAAACTTTTAAGCGCATTAAAAACTATTGCCGCTCCGGATTCGCTAAACCACGACTGAGCTTGGCTTTTGTCTGAGACAAGAACATTTTCCAAACGATTTGTTTCGACCCTAGATCAAGACATCGGAAATCCGTGGCATGGATTTCGCCTTTTTCGACCAACGCCGCCAAAACGTCCGGAGCGATTGCCAAGCGCACAGCCTCGGGTTCTCTAAATAAGGGGAATAATCTTTTCACGTCACGGCAGCTGATTTTTAATCTGACTCAAATGATAATTATTCTCATTTGAAAAGTAAAGTATTTCTTCGCCCTTGAAAATTTCAGCCGTTAATTCGCCATTTTTTTTGCAGGCGTAAGGCTGCTTTCCGCAAACCTTTAGGCTACCGAGCTCCCGAAACGGCTCGAATGCTTTCAAAGATGTAAGCCTATCCAAACTTTGATTTCGAATGGGGAAACGGTCTGCACACAAATTCCGGAGTTGACATTAGCCTCAAAAAAAATAAAATGAGAATCGTTATTATTTGAGAATGATCTTATTTCTCGGCTTTTTGGAGCCGCATAGCTCGAATAGCGATCAATAACCGATGGACAATAACTGTCGGTTCGTAAAATCTTAGCCACCCAGCATTCCCCGCCAGGCAGCCAGCAACATTTATTTAGTCACGGGAATACTATGTCTGCAAACCATTCGACCACTAAAAAAAACACCCCTGCCAAGTGGCGCTTAGGGGCGCTCTTGCCGCTGGGCGCGGCTCTGAGCGGGGCGGCATTCGCCGCCGACCCGAGCGCCGACGTAGCGGCCAACAATGATCAAGAAGTGGTTTTGGAAGACGTTAAAGTCAAAGCCAACCGCGAAAAGCAAGCCATTCGTTTCAAAGCCGAAACCTCGACCACCGGCAGTAAAACCGAGATGGCGCTGCGCGATATTCCGCAGTCTGTCAGCGTGGTGAAAAAAGAACTGATCGAGTCGCAAAACGCCTTCAACCTGCGCGACGCTTTACGCAACGTCAGCGGCCTGACGATTGCCGCCGGCGAAGGCGGCCGCACCGGCGACTCGATTACCCTACGCGGCTTCGCCGCCAGCTCGGATCAATATTTGGACGGGGTCAAGGACAACGGCCAATACAATCGCGACACATTCTTCATCGAAAAAGCCGAAGTGCTGAAAGGCGCTTCGTCGATATTATTCGGCCGCGGCGCCACCGGCGGCGTGATCAATCAAGTCGCGAAGAAACCCACCGGTAAAACCGGGATTAACGGCAGTTTTACCTATGGCTTGTACGATTTCAAACGCACCGCCATCGACACCGAAACCAAATATCAAGATTTATCGGCCCGGCTGAATGTAATGTACCAAGACGCCGATTCCTACCGCGACTACAACTTCAGCAATCGCTGGGGTATCGCGCCTTCGTTCAAATGGGACATTAGCGCCGATACCGATTTAACTCTAAATCTACTGCATCAACAGGAAGAAGGCGTATTCGATTACGGCGTGCCTATGTACCGAGGCCGGCCGGCCGGCGTGCCTATCAACACCTTTTATGGCTTTACCGATAACCGGATGATGGACACCGATGTCAATGTGGCCACGGTGGCATTAACCCACCGTTTCAACCAGGATTTTTCGGTGAAAAACTCGATCCGCTACGGCGATTACGAACGTAAATACCTGACCCATCTTTATTCCGGCGCGGCGGCATACACCGGAGCCGATGCCGGCACTATCGCCCGTTCGCAAGCCTTGCGCCTGAATACCCAGGAAAACATCTACAACCAGACCGATTTTGTCTATAAAAAACCCTTGTTCGGCTTTAACAATACTTTGATGTTCGGTAGCGAATTCGGCTGGGAAGAATACGATTTCAAATCGAAAAACTCGACTGGCGTCAGCCGGGTGTCGATATTCAATCCCCGTCTTACCGCCAGCGTGACCGGCTTGGCGTACGACTTCAGCGGCACTTTGGATACCAATCGGCTGACGCAAGCCCAAACTTACGCCGGCTACGTTTTGGATCAATTCGAGATCAGTCCGGAATGGAAATTGTTGGCCGGCACCCGTTACGATGTGTTCGACGCTCAACAGACCGACCGCATTGGCACAGCCGACTTTAACACCAGTGTTGACCAATGGAGCCCGCGCGGGGGTATCGTCTGGCAACCCAGCAAAGCCCAGTCCTATTACTTCAGTTACGGCAAATCGTTTAATCCGTCTGCGGAAAGCCTCAGTCTATCAGCCAATAATGCCAACCTGCCGCCCGAGCAAAATCACAACTACGAGATCGGCGGCAAATGGGAGCTGTTCGACGGCAAACTGTCAGCCACTGCCGCCTTGTTCCGACTGGAAAAAACCAATGCCCGCACCACCTCGCCGCTGGATGCCAACCTGCAAGTCCTCGCGGGAGAGCAAAGTACCGACGGCTTCGAGGCCGGATTAGCTGGCGAAGTATTACCGAAGTGGGATGTCTCGTTGACCTATGCCTATCTTGATTCGAAAATCACCAAATCTACATCAACAGCAACCGGCTCGGTCAGCGGCTTAGTGAAATCGTTTGAGGGGATGACGGCCGTCAACGTGCCGGAACACAGCGGCGTAGCCTGGAGCACCTACCACTTGACCGACAACTGGGAAGTCGGCGGCGGTGTGTACTACGCCAGCCACCGCTATGCCGACAGCGTCAACGAAGCGGTATTGCCGGGTTACGCCCGCCTGGATGCGGTGGTGGCCTATCACCAAAAACATTACGACGTGCAACTCAATGTGTTTAACCTGACCGATACCGTCTATTACGAATCCGGACAAACCAACTCGGCCTTGCCGGGCATGCCGGTGTCCGGGCAATTGACGGTGAGCTTTAAATACTAAACTCTGCGTGTTTGAACTGTTAAGCAACATCCGCCAGTAGCGAGATTGTTTAACCGTTCCACCCGATCCGCAAAAACCTTAATTGCAATTGCCATAGCCAGATTTTGGAACCCGACCCATGAACACCGCAACCGATTCATTATTGACGCCAGTCGCCCGCCCGCCCAAGAAAACCAACGGCGGCTATCTGTTTTTACCGAAAAACCTGTCGCGCGGCGCCTTCCTGAAATGGTTGCGCCGCACCCATGCCTGGTTCGGGCTATGGGGCGCCGCGCTGGGCCTGCTATTCGGTTTTACCGGGATTTTAATGAACCACCGCGACGTACTGAAAATCCCCATCGGCCGCATGGAACAAAAAGAAATTCAACTGGCATTGCCGGAACCGCACCCCGCGGACCCGAAAGCGCTGGCCGCCTGGCTAGGCCAAACTTTAGGCGTCGATACCACCCACGCCAAAATCCGCAAGGAACCCGGTAAAACCGTGACCTGGAACAATCAACCGGTCCAGCAACCGGCATCCTGGCAAATTAACGTCCGTAATCCGCAAAAGATGTTGTCCGCCGACTACTGGGAAGGCAACGCCTTTGTCACGGTCAAGCAAGGCGAGGCAAACTTGTTGACTACTCTGAATAGTCTGCATAAGGGCACCGGCATGGGCGTCGGCTGGGTCTTATTGGTGGATACCCTGGCGGGGGGCCTGATCCTGCTGGCCTTGACCGGCACTTTGCTGTGGACCAGGCTGCACGGCAACCGCTTAGCCGCCGCCGGATTAGGGCTGGGCTCCATGAGTTTGGCGGTGTTTTTTGCCATGCAAGCCATCTCGGGCTAGACGATGTTGATCCAAATTCCGGAAGTTCTTTCCTCTACCGAACTGCAACAGCTTGGCGACATTCTGGCCGACGCGCCTTGGGCGGATGGCCGCATCACTGCCGGCAGTCAGTCGGCACAGGTCAAAAACAACTGGCAACTGCCGGAGCAAACCGAGCAAAGTCACGCCGCCCGCGCCATCTTGCTGGGCGCCTTGAATCGCAACCCACTGTTTCTGTCGGCGGCACTGCCGAAAAAGATTTTCCCGCCTTTGTTCAATCGCTATGCCGGTGAACACAACACCTTCGGCAACCATATCGATAACGCCATCCGCCACTGCCCGATCAGCGGCGAACGGGTACGCACCGATTTGTCGGCGACGATTTTCCTCGCCGATCCGGACAGTTACGATGGCGGCGAACTGGTCATCGAAGACACCTACGGCGAGCATGCCGTGAAGCTGGCGGCTGGAGATATGGTGCTATACCCCGGCTCCAGCCTGCACCGGGTGGCGCCGGTGACGCGCGGCGCGCGGCTGGCCTCGTTCTTCTGGCTGGAAAGCATGGTACGGGAAACCGAGCGTCGCCGCCTTTTATTTGAAATGGATATGGCTATCCTGGAATTGCGCAACACGGCGGGCGACAGCGCCCCGACCGTCAACCTGACAGGTTGTTACCACAACCTGCTAAGGATGTGGGCGGAGCTGTGAAACACGCCTGATGGTAATCCCGGCTCTTATAGGCCCAGTATCGTCATTCCCGCGAAAACGGGAGCGACAATATGTAGGGGCCGGGTAACAACAAACCGCGTCAACTTCAGTCCTCTTGCCACTTCAGTTGGCATGCCGCTGAAAACTTTAACTTCATCCCTCCAACGGCCAACGGGATTCGCCCTCCGCCATTTGCTTAGCCCTCAGCGCCCCACGCTTCACCAAATTTTTACAATCAGCAACACTGTCAGCCATTACATTGACCCATTTACCCAGCGTTTAATATCTTGCATTCGTCATTTCCGCTAAGGCGGGAACCACGATAGTTAACGGCGCAAGAGCGGACATCCAATGCCATGGATGGCAAGCTTCACCCCGGCCATGGGGCCTGGATTACGCCAATCGCTGCCGGAATGGCCAGCACCTTTTCGCATCTAACAAAGTAGAATGAATAAATGTTACAAAAACTTTGTGATAAACCGATGCTGCGCTACATTTGCAACTGAAGAATTAACCCGAGAGACACTCTGTCTCTCGCCATGCCCCATTTGCTACAGAATGAAAAATACCTTTTACACCGTTTGGATAGGTGCGCTATGTTTGGCTGTCCATGCGGAAATTGCTTCGGCCGATACCGATTTAACCGAGTTGAATATAGAAGAACTGCTATCGGTAAAAATCACATCCGTTTCAAAAAAAGCCCAAGCGCTGGGCGATGCGGCGGCTGCGGTATTTGTCATCAGCAACGACGACATCAAACGCGCCGGCGCCACCAACATTCCGGACGCACTGCGTCTGGCGCCCGGCATTGACGTCGGCCGCATAGACGCCAACAAATGGGCGGTCAGCTCGCGCGGCTTTAACGGCCGGTTTTCCAATAAATTACTGGTGTTGATAGACGGCCGAAACATTTACACACCTGCGTTTTCCGGCGTGTATTGGGAGATGCAAGATGTCATGCTGGAAGACGTGGACCGCATTGAGGTAATACGCGGCTCTGGCGCAGCACTATGGGGAGCCAACGCCGTGAATGGCGTGATCAACATCATCACCAAACATGCCGCAGATACCCAAGGCGGCTTGCTCAGCGCCGGCGGCGGCAGCGAGGAACGCGGCTTCGGCTCATTCCGTTACGGCGGCAAACTCAACGAAACCACCAGCGGCCGGGCGTATATCAAAGGTTTTGAGCGCGACGCCCTCAGCAGACCTGCCGGCCAGCCCGCCGGCGATGCCTGGAGCAAAATGCAAGGCGGCTTTCGCATAGACTCAGACTGGTCCGCCGCCGACTCCGCCACCGTGCAAGGCGATGTTTATCATAGCGATTTAAACCAACAAATCGGTTTAGCCGCGCTCACGACTCCCTATCGAGAAACCATTTCCGACCAGGTCCAAGCCACCGGCGGCAACTTGCTTAGTCGTCTGCAACATCGCATTTCCGATACGTCAAATTACGCCCTGCAACTGTACTTTGACAGTTACGACCGCAGAGAAAGTTATATTGAAGAGGAACGCTATACCGGAGATGTGGATTTTCAACACCGCTTTGCTTTAAACGACTGGAACGACATAGTCTGGGGGGCTGGCTATCGGTATACCTACACCAAAGAAAACCAAGTTAAGCAGAGTATTGTTAATTTCACGCCACCTCAACGCGGCGAGAGTTATTTCAGTACCTTCCTGCAGGACCAATTAACCTTGGTGGACGAACAGCTGTGGCTCACGCTGGGTTCCAAACTGGAGCATAACGACTACACCGGCATAGAAGTGCAACCTACAGCCCGCCTACTCTGGGGACCGGACCCCAATCACCGCCTGTGGGCGGCGGTCTCCCGCGGCGTGCGCATTCCGTCGCGGGTGGATGCACATATGGAGTTGATCGGCCAAGTCGTGCCGCCGCTGACCAGCCCCAATAGCACGCCTTTACCGCTCGCCCTCGCGGTAACCGGTTCCAACGCTTTCCAAGCCGAAGAGGTCCTGGCCTATGAAACCGGCTATCGATACACGCCCAGCAATAGTTTTTCCATAGATTTATCGCTGTTTTATAACGATTATGAAAATCTGCGCTCTTACCATCCAGGGGCGACAGACCCGGCAAATGTGCCGTTTTTTATCAAACAGCCGTTGATCATCGACAACACCGGCAAGGGCAAAACCTATGGCGTGGAAACCGCAGTGGTTTGGAAGATGCTGGATTGGTGGCGCTGGGACCTGAGTTATAGCGTGCTTAAAACCGAGCTTTCCAGCAATCCGTATTATCAGGAAGCGGTATCGCCGCAGCACAAAACCTCGTTGCGCGCGATGCTCAATCCCACCGAGGACGTTACCCTGGATGCCTGGCTGCGGTATGTGGACAATGCCAGCGCCTTTACCCTCAGCGGGCCAGCCTATATTAGAGCCTACACCACCCTGGATTTGCGTCTGGCCTGGAAGCTGAATCAAGCTGTCGAGCTATCGCTGGTTGGGCAAAATCTATTGGATAACCAGCATTTGGAATATGTCCAGGAAACCTTCACCCAAGCCACCGAAGTGCAACGCGGCGTTTACGGCAAAGTGGTTTGGGAGTTTTGAGTTTGTAGTAAAACGACTGCGCCGAGCCGGTTATTGACACAGCCACTTAAATTCCTTGGAGCCCAAGGGCCGCGTAGCAAACCTAGTCAGGCATCCGGGCTCCCGCCTGTGTGGAGCGACGCTATTTAAGTTCGAATCACTGATCGCTAGTTTTTAGGCAATGTGCTTCCTCGTGCGGCAGGCCATCGACCAGTTCGCCAGCCAGATAGGCGGCCACCGCTTTCAATGGCGATGTCTCGCTGGTGGTATGCAGTTCGGTATTTCTCTCCAGCAGGTTACGCTTTACCCCGTCTCCCGCCGATCCGGCAATCGCTATATCCACATAATGCAGTGGGTGCCGATTGCCGTCGCCGCGCACATGCCATTCGTGCAGGCTGCCAATCTCGGTTAGATCAAGCGTCCAGGCCAGACTCGCCTCCGCTGCTTGTCCAGCAACATAGACCAGCCAGCGCGATGCCCTGCCGGCATGCGGCGCAATATTCCCACCGTTTTCAACAGCTACGGCAATCAGTGTTTCGTTCATCGATTCAGCACCTTTGACAAAGAAAATTTGTTACGGAGTAAATCCCTTCTATTCGAAATAGTCAACGTTATCTGTCAGCAAATATCTTTTTGCGGGTTAACTCCAACGCCTATTTAACAGCACTGAGCGCCGCTCCAGGCTTTATAAACCGCAAGGTCATTCGATCACTTTCGCCAATCGCGGCATATTTGTCTCTATCCTTGCTGCCGTTGCTGAATGCCGGCGGCAAACTCCACACCCCGCCCTCGTGATCTTTGCTGTCCAACGGGTTGGCATTGATCTCGCTGGCAGCCTGTAACACAAAGCCGGCCGCACCGGCCCAAGCAATCAATTGATTTTGGCCGATATAGCCTGAAAAATCGTCGTCCGCCACATCGCCATTTGCCCGGTGCTCCACCAGACCCAGCGTGCCGCCGGGCTTGAGTACGTCGAAAAACCCCTTGAACATCAATGCCACGCTTTCCGCTTCCCGCCAGTTGTGGACATTGCGGAACGTCAATACCACATCCGCTGACGCGGGTGCGCCGAAGGTTGGCTTAGCTTCATCAAAAAGCCGGATCTCCGGACTACCGTATAAGTTTGGCAAGGCTAGAAATTGACGCTCAAGGGCGTTAAGTTGCTTCGCGTAGTAATTCCTGGCGCTTTGCTTGACGGCACTATCAGGGTTTATCACGGCGGCAACGTAATGGCCATTTACTCTGAGCAGAGGCGCCAGAATCTCGGCATACCAGCCATAACCCGGCGTAATTTCGATCACAGTCTGCCCAGGAGTCACGCCGAAAAACGCCAGCGTTTGCAAAGGATGCCGCCACTTGTCGCGAGCGACATTAGCGGGATCTCGCCACTCACCGGCCACAGCCGCTTCCAGTGTCAATGGCGTCTTCGGATTTTCATCCGGCGCTGCACAAGCACTAAGGATGGCAATAGCGGCTACAAGTATGGAAATTCGAATCACGGCAACGTCATTCCAGGTAGTTGAGATTATTAAACCGGTCCTTAAATATCGTCGCTCCCGCCTTCGCGGGAATGACGACTCCAGGGAATTTACAGTAAAAACCAACAACGCCATGATGCGCATTGAGAACGAGCAGCAAAGCTTCCAATTCAAGCCCGCGCACTGTGCTCCAACCAATACAACAGTCGAGCACAAAGGCTGGCGGGATCAAACGGTTTGGAGAGAAAATCATTCATACCCGCTTGCAAACACAATTCACGGTCTTCAGCAAAAGCATTTGCGGTCATCGCAATAATCGGTACATTTTGCCAGCCGTCCAGCAAGCGGATCTGCCGGGTAGCCTCAAGCCCATCCATCACCGGCATCTGCATGTCCATAATCACTAAAGCAAACCGCTGTTGTTTGGCCAGCGCCAGTGCGTCGGCACCATTATCCGCTACCGTGACCTCAAAACCGGCCGCTTCCAGCAGAATGACGCCAACCGCTTGATTGATCGGTTCGTCTTCTACCAGCAACAAACGGGTACCGGCATATTGGCTAAGCAAAATCTGCTCCGCTGTATCGTCGCTGCCATCCAACAATTGCCTGCTGCCGCTAATATGGCTGCCCTTGGTTAACCAAGCGGTAAACCAAAATGTACTGCCGTGTCCTACCGCGCTCGTGGCGTCGGCCTGACCGCCCATTAGCTCAGCGAGCCGTTTGGTAATTGCCAAGCCCAAGCCGGTACCGCCGTGCTTGCGGGTGATGGAAGTATCGATTTGCTCGAACGCGGAGAACAACTTTGGAATCATATCCGACGGGATGCCGCGACCGCTGTCACGCACTTCCACCCTCAACAGCACTTTATCGCCCTGTTCGCTGACCGGGAAAATCCGAACCTGCACAAAACCTTTGTCAGTAAACTTGATCGCGTTGCTGATGTAGTTTATTAACGCCTGACTAAAGCGGATCGGATCTCCACACAATAGATAGTTTAAAGTTGCGCAATCCACGCTTAAGCTCAGGCCTTTGTTTTCAGCCAATTCGTGCATAATCGTCCGGACCTTGGCCGCCGCTTCACCTAAATCAAACTCCACGGATTCCAACACCAACTTTTCTGCCTCGATCTTGGACAAATCGAGAATATCGCTGATCACGCCAAGCAAATGTTGGGCCGAGTCGCCAATCTGCTTCAAGAAATTGGTTTGCTCAGGGTCCGTCACTTTGCGAGACAAAATATGGGTGAGACCGACAATGGCATTGAGCGGGGTGCGAATTTCGTGACTCATGTTGGCCAAAAATGCCGTTTTTGCCTGGTTGGCGGTATCGGCACGCAGATTCGCTTCAACCAGTTCGTCCAAGCGCTGGTGCATCTGCGTAATATCGATATGACACCCCACCATTCGAAGCGGCTCACCGGTTTCCGCCCACTGTACAACCCGACCTGCGCAAATCACCCACACCGTGGAGCCGTTTTTGTGTCGATACCTTACTTCGTTGTAATAAGGTTCTGCACCATGACTGGCCACATGCCGCTCGAACTTTTCGATAACAGCGGGCAAGTCCCCGCTAAAAATTAATTTTTGCCAGGTTTCCGGGACATTAGGGAATTCGTCATCCCCATAACCCAACATAGCTTTAAAGGTATCACTAAAATATTCAGTACCTTTCGGAATATTCCAATCCCAATAGCCCGCAAAAGCCGACTCCAAAAGCCCCTGTAAATGGTTCAACTCTTCCTCTAACAGGGCGTTTTTGCTCAATTGCTCTTCGGATTTTTTCCGCGCGGATATATCGATGACCACACCGATATATTTGATCACACTGCCATCGTCATTCGATAGAGGGCGACCTCGGCACATTAGCCAGCGCGGCTCCTGCCCTTCAGGGAGCACGACCCGCCATTCAGTTTCAAATGGCCCCGAACGAGCGACGGCAGCTGCGTTGATGGCCTCTACCCGCGCAATGTCGTCCGGATGCACCGTTTTCCGCCAAGACGCATAACAGGGTTCGACCGAGCCATAAGGAATGTTATACAAACCCCATAGCTCGTCAGACCAATAATTCCGATTGGTCGCCAATTCCCATTCCCACGAACCGCCCCTGGCTGCGTCCATGGCCAAACGTACGCGTTGCTCGCTGTCGCGTAGCGCTCGCTCTGCTTGCCGCTGAGACGTCACTTCTGTCGCCACCCCGGCGACATAACAACGGCCCTCCACGTCGCAGAAGCTAAACTTGCTACTGTGCCAAATTTGTTCGCACCCATCTTTTTCGATGATCGTTTCATCTATTTCTAAAGCCTGACCCGTCTGCACGACTACCAGGTCATTGGCGCGCAATTCTTCGGCAACGCTTTTCGGCCACATATCAAAGTCGGTTTTGCCCTGCCAGTCTTGGAGCTTAGTATGAAAGCGCTGCTCGAATACTCTATTCAAATACACGTAACGACCGTCTTTGTCTTTAATCCAAGCCGCAGCGGAACTGTTATCCATAAACAGCCGGAAGCGGGCTTCGATATTTCTTTGGGCTTCTTCGGCGGAATACAATTCGGAAATGTCGGAAAAGCTCAACACCGCGCCGGCAATATCGCCCAATTCGTTTTCGAACGGATCAATTTGCATCAAAAAATGAAAATCACCGTGGTGAATCTGTTCCACCACCGACTCGCCACTAGCTACGACGTTGCTTACGTAATCTCGTAACCTGGGTATGGGGATATGACAGGGAATCCCGTACAAAAATTGCCCAATATCGTCCGGGACCAAGCCGAACACGCGGGTAGCGAAGGCGTTGTAGCGCGTGACATGCCCTTCTTTGTCGACCAGGACCAGACTACTCCGCAGGGAGTTTTGAATACTGGTCAGCGTGGCATTGAGCTGGGCAGACTCCACAGACTTGACCCGCAACTCATCGTTTAGTGTGGTTAATTCTTCATTAGAGGCTTGCAGTTCCTCATTGGAGGCCTGTAATTCTTCGCTGGAGCATTGCACTTCCTCCCGCAGTATTTGCAATTCGGTATTGGCGGATTCGAGTTGGTTAATCACGCTGTGCAACAGTTCGCGACTATCCGCCAATTCTCGGCGAATTTGTTCTATTTCGGCGTAGGGTTGTTCGGCTGTTACCAACGTATTTTCGGCTAGCAAAACCGGTGCTACCTCGATAAACGTAATCAAGATGCCAAACGCATGGCTGCCCGGCGTCTGCTCAACCCGCGTCACTTTCGGCCTGACCCGGCATGCTGCGCCATCAATACTTATGTCGAGCGTTACACCCTCGGCAACGTTCAGGTTTTCTTGCATCAACCTGAAACAGAGCGCTTTCAGCTCATTTCGCAACTCGGGCAAACACAGCGAAAACACTGAAAAATCGGTACTTTCTTCAGGCAAACCGAAAAAGCGGCGCCCATTGCCGAAAAAGCGTAAGGGTTCAAAATTATCATTGATCAGCACGCCGGCCGGCGCGAAATCCCGCATCAAAGCATTAATAGCTAGCTCGGTTAACGCTTGCCGATAGTGCGCGTTGCCCATAGTCAACTTGGCTCCGTTGGTTTCGATGGCAGTATTAAACGGCGAATAGCGAAGTACATGCCGCGTTTCCACAGCCCGCCGACGATAGAGTTTGTTACTGCCATCCAATACCTCGAACAAAGGCGAATTTAGCCCTACTGATTCTGATTTTCCCAAAAACAACAAGCCGTCAGGTTTCAGGGCGTAATGAAAAGCGTTGATCAAATCCGATTGCTGCGCCGGTTTGAAATAAATCAGCAAATTCCGGCAACTCACCAAATCCATATTAATGAAGGGTGGGTGATGGATAATGTTGTGCGTGGAAAATATGCATAATTCACGGATGACCGGCTGAATCCGCCAACCGCTCCCCTCATTTTTAAACCAGCGTTGCTGCCGCTCCGCGCCCAAATTGGTCATTTCTCTGGATGTGTATATCCCGGCCCGAGCAAACTCGATGGCTTCATCGCGAATGTCGGTAGCAAACACCCGGACCTCGAAAAGGCTTAACCTGTCGCCCAATATCTCGGCCAAAACCATCGCGATGGAATAAGGTTCTTCACCTGTTGCGCAGCCCGGCACCCAAACCCTGATCGAATCGCCGGCGGCTTTACCAACGATCAAAATCCGCAATGCAGCTTCCATTGCCGCAAAGGCGGTTTCATCCCGAAAGAACGATGATACCGATACCATAAAGCGCTGTTGCAATAGGCTAAGTTCTTCCGGATGTTCTCTGACATAATCGACATAATGTTCCAAGGAGTCGATTTCCAGGCTGCGAAACCGGCGAAATGCCTGGCGACGCAAAGTACCTTCCTTGTAACTGTTTACATCCAGCCCAGTCGTGTGGTGGACCAAACGGATTAATTCGGAAAATGCATTCGCGGAACCCATCACTTCATCGTTCATTACGCCATCGATGTCGTCGGTGTGATTCAACCACTCGGCAATCTGTTGCGAGCTACCCACCAAATCCGCAAAACCTAATTTGATGACCGACTCGGGCATTGCGCTATGCACGGCGTCTGCCGGGTTTTGCAAGATGACCAAGCCTTCGGCCGCGGCCACTGCTTCAGCGCCCAAGGTACCATCGTGTCCCGAGCCGGATAGAACGACGACAATGGCTTTTTCCTGGCGGCTGTCAGCGATGGAACGAAATAATCGATCTATCGACGGTGCGATGGGTTGCGCTTCTTCGGCATGAAACACTAGCAATTTGTCATCCACCACCTCGATATTGTGTCCCGGTGGACAGGCATACAGGTGATCGGGCACTAGTTCAGTACCATCCTGAGCCCAGGAGACCTTGAGCGCACATTTATTCTGCAACAGTTCTATCAGTGAACAGGGCTTATCGGGCGATAGATGGTGAGCCAAAACATAGGCAAATTTCCCTCGCGGCTTTAATGCGGAAATAGCCGGGATTAAGGCCTGTAGCCCACCCGCCGAAGCGCCAATACCGACGACTTCGCACTTTTTTTGTTTTCCCTCGCTGCCCACCAACAACCCCTTCGCTTATTATTTTTATAATGATTATTTACAGCTCAACCACTGGTTGTTGCCGTTTTACCTGGGTAACTTAATCTAATCGCATGCCAGCGACAACAGGTTCAAAATTGCGTTTCAAGGCTATCTCTTCGAAGCGGCAACAACCCCTGAGCCACTCCAAGTTTGCCAGCCTAAGCTTTTGATGTCTTGGGAATCGGCGTTTGAAAACAAAGTAAGCAGCATAGACACATAGACTATACCGCCAAGCCTCAGCCTTTGTGCAGGCAGAAGATGGGCAAATCATCCACCTCTAACTTTCTTTAGCCCGTAAACCGAGCTGCACCGAATAATCGCATTGGGCTTCAAAATCAGCCAACGGTACCGGCCTACCGAACAAGTAGCCCTGATATAAATGACACCCTTGCTGTTCCAAGAATCTCAACTGCTCTTCGGTTTCAACGCCTTCGGCGATACTTTCGATACCCAAGTTGTCGGCCATGCCGATGATGGTTTGCACAATCACCGCATCACTTTGGGACAAGGTAATATTGCGCACGAAGGACTGGTCGATCTTCAACTGATCAATCGGTAACTTGGTCAGATAGTACAGGGACGAATAACCGGTGCCAAAGTCATCCATTGAGAAACGCACGCCAAACTCTCGCAGTCGCTGCATTTTCACAATCGCATCGTCAATGTCATCCAGCACCAAACTCTCGGTGAGCTCAAGTTTCAGCCGATTAGGACTCAAATCGTAGCGCGCCAACGTTCGCTGCACTTGCTCAGCGAAATCCTCTTGATGAAACTGCATGGCACTGACGTTAACCGCAAGCTGTAGCTTAGACTTGAACGGATCGCTTTCCCAAGCTTTGAGCTGGGCGCAAGCCGAGTCCATAACCCATTTGCCTATCGGCAAGATCAAACCGGTGTCCTCAGCCAGTGGAATAAATTCCAAAGGCGAAACCAAACCGCGTTGCGGGTGCTGCCAACGTATCAATACCTCCGCGCCGAGAATCTGACCGGCGTGGTTGACTTGCATCTGGTAATACAGCACCAATTGCCGCTCGCTCAGTGCCACGCGCAAATTGCTTTCCAATACCGCGCGTGTTTCCAAAGCGGCCTGCATGACCGGATCGTAAAACAGCAGCTTGTTACGGCCGCCGCGCTTGGCTTGGTATAGGGCGGTATCGGTGTATTTCAGCAATTCTTCCGCCGTAATAGGTTGATTCCGGAACATGCAGATGCCCATGCTGGCCGAACAATGGTGATCGTATCCCTGCAAAGAATAGGGTTGATCAATAGCAGAAAGGATTTTGCCGGCCAGCTTTTTGGTATGAGCAGACGCCAGCGTTTCTTCCGGGCTCAGACCGTTGAGGATCATCACAAATTCGTCGCCGCCCAGCCTGGCGACGGTATCACCTTCGCGCACACAATCTCGGAGACGTTGGGCGACTTCGATCAGTAGCAAATCGCCAATCGTATGGCCCTTGGTGTCGTTAAGCGCTTTGAAGTTATCCAGGTCGATAAACAAGGCCGCGCCGTGTTTATCATGCCGGGCATTAGTCACTATTGCTTGTTGCAGGCGATCGTAAAGCAGACGGCGATTCGGTAGATTGGTTAGCGGATCGTAAAACGCCAAACGCTCGATCTCCGCTTCCGCTTGTTTTTGGGCCAACGCGCGGCTGAAATTTTCCAAGGCAAAGTTAATATCCATCGACATTTCGACCAACAGGTCGCGCGCAGCATCGTCGAAGGCGTTAACCTCGTCAGCGTATAGTACGAATGCACCGACCACCCTGTCGTTTCTAAGTAACGGCAACGAAGCCGACGCGGCCCAGCCGGCGCGCAAACCTTGTTTTCGCCATGGCACGGTAATCGGATCGTTAATAAAATCCTGGCACCAGTAAGGGCGTTGTTCGCGGATCGCAATGCTGGTAGGACTATGGCCGAAAGCGCTGTCGGTAGCCATGGACATGTCTATCGTGGCCAACTCTTCCGCACCTTTGCCGAAACTGGCGACCGGGCGTATCGAGCACCGATCAGCGGCAAATAAGCCAACCCATGCCATTTTCATACCGCCAAACTCCACGGCGGCGCGGCAGATTCCCAGGAACAATTCGGTTTCGTCGGCGCTGTGTACGATGGCTTTATTGCACTGACTCAAGGCCGCATAGAGCTGCATGTGGCGTTGGACTTTCGCTTCTGCCGCCTTACGCTCGGTCACGTCGCGGGCAATTCCGAGCACGCCTATCGGTTTGCCGTCCTGATTCAACACCGGTGTCTTCAGGGTTTCGAACAAGCCGTAGTAACCGTTATCAGCGAAAGTCAGCCATTCTTCGTTGGCGCAAACCTGGCCGGCGGCCAGGGCTTTGCGATCATTCTCCCGGAAAAAGTCGGCCAGTTCCCTGGAGGTAAACTCGTAATCGGTCTTGCCGACAATGTCGGCTTCCTTGGCACCGTATAAGCGTTCGAATTGCAGATTGCAGGTGATATACACGCCCTGTGGGTCCTTTAACCAGACCAGATCGGGAATAGTGTGCAGCAAGGTATGCATTAGGCTATGAGCCGCCACCAGGTCGTTCAGACTGGTCCTGAGCTTTTTCTCGCTTTCCAGTAGTTGGTGGCTGCGCTGTTCCACCAGTTCTTCCAAATGATTGCGCAAGCGGTCGATTTCCAGATGCGTGCGCACGCGCGCCAGCAACTCCTCACGTTGATACGGCTTGGTGACAAAATCCACCGCGCCGAGCTTGAAGCCTTGGACTTTTTCATCCGGCTCGGACAGCGCACTGATGAAAATAATCGGCACATTGCGGGTATCGGGATGCGCTTTGAGCAAACGGCAAACCTCAAAGCCCCCCATACCGGGCATCAGAATATCCAGCAACACCAAGTCAGGCGGATTGGCGATGGCAAAATTAACCGCCAGCTCGCCGTTTATCGCCGAGCGCACCTCATACCCTTCGGCCTTGAGAAGGTCCGACAGCAACTTCAAAGACGCCGAAGTGTCGTCAACGACCAGAATTTTGCCTGTATTTATCATGATGTTTTAGTTCGTCCCCAGTACCTTGAGTATCGTCGGATACTCATAACTTTCGGCAAGCCGAGTCAATGCCGCGGTCACCCGCAGATCGTACGCCGCAATCTGCTGAATAATGCCACCTATACGCTCGCTATCCAGATTTTTCACCGCCAACTCCAAATCCTCGCGTAAATTCTGCGGCACTACTGCGAGCATCTCCGGGGTCAAAATCAGGTCCTCGGGCAACATTGCCGGCGGGTCGGCATAAACATAGCGCACGCCCAATAGCCGGGTCAGACAGTCGTAGATTTCGTTGGCTCGGTAAGGCTTACAGATTAAGTCGTCCATGCCGGCCGCCATGATATCCGTCCGTTGCTCGGTGAAAGCCGACGCCGTGACCGCCACTATTTTCACCTGTTTGCCGCCCGGCAAGGTTCGAATGATTCTAGTCGCTTCCAAACCATCCATGACGGGCATTTGCCTATCCATCCAGATTAAGTGCGGCTGCCAGCTTTGGAATAATGCCACGCCCAACTCGCCATTTTCGGCTACCTTAACCTGAAAGCCCACCGCTTCCATCAAATTCACCAGCAATAATTGATTCTCCAGCTGATCTTCGATTATCAGAATCCGATAATTATCCTGCCCCGGCATCAGCCCCAGAACCATGCGTTCTTCCAATCGGTACAAATCGGTAATATCGGCTTCCTGCGCCTGCTTCAGCGGCACATCGATCCGAAACAGCGAACCCTTTCCCGGTGTACTTTCCAGACTGATAGAGCCCTTCATCAATTGCACAAATTGCCGGGTGATGCTTAAACCCAACCCCGTGCCTTTGTTGTCGGCAAGCGGCCCGATCTGCACAAAGGGTTCGAAAATGTGCTTTTGGTCTTCAGCCGTAATACCAGGGCCGGAATCCTCCACTTCAATCAACAGATGGGCAATAGCGTTGTTCTTGGTGGACAGGCGTATTACGACCCCACCTTGCTGGGTAAATTTCAACGCGTTGCCCACCAGATTGATCAATACCTGGCGCAAGCGGGCCTGGTCCCCGATGATATAGCGCGGAAATGCCGAAGACTGATCGACGACTAATTGCAGGTTTTTCTCGGCAGCGCGTACCTGCATCATCTTTATCACATCCAGCACCATTTCCCCCAAATCGAACGGCGCCTCTTCCAGTTGGACGCGGCCAGCTTCTATCTTGGCCATTTCCAACACCTCATTGATCAAGTTCAGCAAGTGTTCGCCGCTACGATTGATAATTTCGACGTTGGCGCGATCACTGTCCTGAAGCCGGGAGTTTTTCAGCAGAATGCCGGAAAAGCCGAGAATAGCGTTCATCGGTGTGCGCAGTTCGTGGCTCATATTGGCCAGAAACACACTCTTGGCTTTATTAGCCGCTTCGGCGGCATCGCGAGCCAGCAGCAGTTCAGCCGTGCGTTGCTGTACCGTATCTTCCAACTCATTTCGATAGCGTATCAGTTCGTTTTCCGCGCGTTTGCGATCAGTGATATCGCGGGCAATTTTGGAAGCCCCGACAATTTGGCCTTGCGAATTTCGCAGCGGCGACACCGTTACCGAGACATCAATCAATTGCCCATGCTTACAGCGGCGGACCGTCTCATAATGTCTGATCGATTCTCCGCGTCGCACTCTATCCAGGATTTCCCTCTCTTCATTCCGGCACTCGTCGGGTATCAGGATAGCAATTGAATCGCCGACAATCTCGTCGGCGCTGTAGCCGAACATGCGCTCCGCACCCTTGTTCCAGCTGGTGATGATGCTGTCGAGGGTTTTACCGATGATGGCATCTTCAGTGGATTCAACAATCGCGGCGTATTCAGACAACAATTTCTCGGCGTTTTTTCGCTCGCTAATATCCCGGCAAATTGCCAGGTTGTATATCTTCCCGTCGAACTCAAAGTAGTTACCGGTCACTTCTACCGGGAACACGCGGCCATCACGCGTCCGGTGATGGGTTTCGAATTGCATTTGGCGGCGCACAGACAACTCCGGCCAGAATGTCTCCCACACTTCCGGCGACCAGCCGGGATCAATGTCAAACACGCCCATACCGCTGGTGAGCTCATCACGGCTGTATCCTAGCTTGGTGGCGGCACCCTGGCTCGCATAGAGAAACTTCGGATCGTTCTCCGGCATCAGAAATATGGATTCCTTCACCTGATCCAGGGCAAAAGTCAGCAATTGCAGTTGGTGCTGGGCCTGTTTACGCTCGGTAAGATCGTAGATCAAGCCGACGAATCCGCTGATGCCGCCGCCCTCATTCTGCAAGGCCGTTATGGAAAGATTCACCGGCACGCGTATGCCGTTCTTGCGGATGAAAGTCCACTCGTTTTCTTCGGGTAGATGGCGTTGGGGACGCGCGGTAAAGACTTCGAATCCCGGAGGAATCAAGACACCCAGTTCTTCAGTCAATTTCTGAGCATACCGCTCGACCTCGGCTTTATCATGCCAAAGCGCCGGCGTTTGTTTACCTATCAACTCATCCGCCGTATAACCCAACAAGCGCTCCGCCGCTAAATTGAAGCTGGTGATAGTGCCGTCCGTGGAGGTAGAGACAATAGCGTAGGCCGCATTGTCCAAAATCGTGCGATGAAAGACGTTAAGCCGGGACAGTTCGATTTCGCGTTCCTCCACCGCAGCCATCATCGCGTTGAAACTTTGCGCCAAACGCGCTACCTCATCGGTACCGACGGCAGGCACTCGATGCCGGTAGTCGGCGGATTGCCGAACACGCTCGGTAGCGACTGTTAAGGAAGCAATCGGCCGGATGATAGTGCGTCGCAGCACCGCCAGCTGCCCTAAGGTAGCCGCCAACAGCACCAGCATGCCGGCACCGAATAACCAGAATAACTGGTGCGTTTGCTGACTCAATTGCTCCAAACCCATCACAATGCGCAGACGCCCGCCTTTGCTTAGCCCCTGCAGCAACTCTGCGGTATCGTGGTTTAAATAAATACCATCGGGCAAGGCCGGCATATTCCGCGGCGGCTCGGAGGCGGTGTGGTTGAGGCTGGCCAGCATCCTTCCTATATCCAAAAAAATATCCGCCTCTTGAATTTGCGGATTGGCGCGCAAGGTATCCAGAACTTCCTGAGCCCGCACGGGGTCTTCGAAAGCCACCGCCGCCTCTGTACCCACGGCGACCAACTGCGCGTAAGGTTCCATGATCTGCCGGACGCGTTGTTCCAAGGTCATGCGGTGAAACAGTGCCAGCCCAGCCACAGCCAACACAAAGGCCAACAGCGCCGCCCCCCAAAGCACGGCCGCAAGTCTGTTGTAAATAGTGGCATGGATGGACATGGCTTATCTCATTCGGCGCATCTCGCCGTTTTCCAAAATCTCGCTGGAAACTTCCAACATTTTGGTCTGAATCGTCAAGGAAACCGCTCGGGCTTGGTCGAGGTTGATGCTCATCCGCACCCTATCCGTCACTTCAAATCCTATGACTCCACCGTCCGGCAAGAATTCCGGCTCGTCACTGACCGTCAGAACCGGTTGCTGTTTTAATACAGCCAGCGCCGTGCGCCGTTTTGCGGGATCCGGATAAGTCATGAACACAATCTGACACGGCGGCAACTCTGCCAGGGTAGCGGCGCGAACAATGACAAAAGTACGGCCCTGCTCCGTCCGCCCCCGCAAGGTCGTTTCCAAAATATCGCCAAACGGATCGGGTCCGAGAATTCCGATACACCAAGGCGCATTTCCGGCTGGAAGCGCCTGTTCCGGCCAAACGACGTAATGGGCAAAATTGCGCAGAAAGGCCGCTTTTACTTTGTAGGGGTTATCTACTACCACCTCCTGGCCGACTGCCAACCCGGGCAACAGCAGTAGCGCAACCAGCCAAAGAGCTGCCTTGGCATTGCGCCTCGAACATACCCTATTGCCGGCGCAGTGTTCGCAACACAGCTCCGCATTCGCGCTCAAACCCCTACTCCTTGCGTAACACATCCAGCATAAATCCCAATATCGGCAACATCCAAGGCCCACCGGCTTACCGCAGCGAAACAATACCAATAGTCGGCTAGTTTCATAGTCTTAGCCCCTGCTCAGAACTTCACCGAAAAGTTGATCATCAACTCGCGGGGCCTGCTACGGCTGCTTTGCGAAGGCCGGTATTGTTCGTCAAGCAGGTTTTTGCCCATCAGATCCACGCTCATACTATGCCCTCCCACTTCCCAGGTATAACCAATCAAGGCGTTCAACAAGGCATAAGTTTGCCGCGAGCTAGCCGGGCTATCGGGTAACAAAGTCTGATCGAAGACCAGATTGACACCGCCGCCCAGATGCAGGCCGCGCAGCGCCTCCACACTAAAGTCATAACGCGTCCACAGGTTGGCCAGATGCGGCGCGCTCATTTGCAGCGGAGCGTTGTGGAAACGATTGACGTTCTTGTAGTTAGCCCGCCCAGCCGCGTCGAGCGTGCTGGGATCTTGGGCGAGGATGGCATGGTCCCGACCGCTGAATTCAGTGATCCTGGCGTCCATGTAGCTGTAGGATAGATACAGTTGCCAGTCGTCTGTCAGTTTAGCGGTGGCGTCCCATTCAATACCCCTGGAACGCTGTTCGCCGCTTTGCAGACCGTAGATGGTGATGCCGCCGGCGGAGTTGGTCAACGCCATATCGTTGACGATGTTTTTATTTAAGATCTCGAAGTAAGTCAGCGTGCTGGACAACCGACCGCCAAACCAGTCGGCCTTAATGCCGACATCGTAGCCCCAGCCCTCGGTCGGCTTAGGAATCGACGAGGTGCCATCGAGATTGTTGACCGGAAAAGTGCCGGGCACAAAGGATTCGGCGTAGCTGGCGAACAACGACCATTCGGGTGTCAGTTTGTAGAGTAGGCCATATTGGGGTGTGACCGTGCTCGCGGTGGAAGCTTGCGCCTGGCTGGTCTGGCGGTTTGTGTATTGGCTTTCTGTCGAAGTCCAGCGCCAACCGGTCAACAACAACAATCGGTCATCGAAAAAACCGAAGGTAGAGCTGCCGTAGACCGATTTGTCCACCGCATTCAAATTCTCGTCCGAGCCGCTGGTCGTCAGCCGGGATAAGGGTATCGCCGTATCGCGGTTCCAGGTGCGGGGATTGCCAAGATCCCACAAAGGCAAGGGCGAAGCGGTGGGAATGCTGCCCAAGGCCGGATCGTTAGGCGCCTGGCCGGCAGTGCGATGGAAGTTGCGATCGATGTATTGACCGCCCAGCAGCAAGCGCAGACTGGCGAAGCCCAGGTCATACTTGCCGACGCCTTGCAGTTCTATCGTGTCGTCACGGTTGCTATAGGCTTGCTGCCTGACCCGGCGACCCTGCATCAACGTGGTGTTATTACTCATGCCCAAGTTACCGGTAAACAACGCATCGACATCGTATTCCAGATGCGAATAGCCGGTACGCAGATTCCAGTGTTCGTCGGCCTTAAAGTCCATCCAGGTACTGAGATTATGGGTGTTGCTATGCCGATAGTCGCTGTAGGCCATGCTGTTCCAATTATTAGGCAAGCCCGGAACATCGACGCCGGAGAGGTTGGGGTCCGCGGCAGAAGGCAACGCGCCGGCCTGGGTGCTGTAGCCGGGCTTTTGCATCAGCTGGGGCTCTTCAATTTTTTCGAAGTTTTCGTATTTTAACGAGACACTTAGGCGGTCGCTCGGTTGCCAAAGCAAGGAAGGCGAGATATTCCAGGAATGCGCATCGTAGGGCTCCCAGTAATGCATATCCTGGTCGTAGGACGCCGCCAACCGGTAGGACAAGGTTTTTGTAGCCGGTCCAGTGACGTCAACGTCGAAACGGTACTCGCCGTAGGAGCCGTAACGCGCATCCGCGTTAGCAGCAAACCGCCGCTGCGGGTTTTTGGTGATGACGTTGACAATACCGCCCGGTGCGACCTGACCGTACAGAAACGATGCCGGCCCCTTGACCACTTCAAGCCGCGAGATATTAGTGAAATCCAGAATGGACGGACCGTGGACGCCGTCGCGCAGCGTGTGGATATTGCCGCCGGCCAGAGAACCCACTGCGAAGCCGCGAATCGCCAGATTGGCGTTGCCTTCGTTGAAGTCGTTGCTGCGGTAAGTGACTCCTGGCGAATATCGGGCTATGTCGAAAATATCGCGGGGCTTTTGATCCTTGATGAAGGACTCGGTGAAAGCTTGCAGCGCAAACGGCAAGTCGCTGATCGGTGCATCGAAACGAGAGCCGGACACCGAATTCGAGGCGAGGTACCCGCTATCGAGCTGCGAGGAGACATCGAACGGCGACACCTTGACATTCACCAGCTCAACCAGATCCATATCCGCAACATCCCTGCTGGCGTCATCGGCCTGTTCGGCAAGATTGGTGTCGATAACGGTATCGTCAGCCGCTTTCAAATCAGCCGAAAACGTCTGGCCAGCCTGGGAATCAGCTTCGAAGTCGCCGCCGAATTCCGCCGCCATCGTTACGGGCTGACGCAACACACTAAACACAAAAACCAGTCTGATAGCCAAGCCGACGCCAAATTGAGACCAACAGTCTTTCATTTTGCATCCCCCCTCAGTGATTTATTAACCCGGCCCTTAAACATTGCCTACACCGGCCTGGACTTCGACGAACTCAGCCCGAATGGCATCCCCGTGATCAATAGGGCCGGGTAAATAACGAAGATCTAGTTATTCTTTTTTGAAACCGCGGGACAACGCCCGCCGTTCGCTAATCAGCTTAGTTCAGTTGGCTACGGAGGGCAATTTCTACGAACAAGGGGAATGGCGTTTCTTGCAACCACCTGGCGAGAAGGAAGAAACGACGGTGTGTGTAGACAGCTGCCGCTGTCTATTTGGCCTGACTCAACACAGAAGCCAAATTGACGCCCTTAGGACTGGAGATACACAAAATGATAGGCCCGACGCTGAGCATTGCCAGCTTGTTGACGGCGCCGACAATGACGATCTGTTCGATCTCGCCCAGACCCAGCGAGGTTTCACCGTGCTGCGCTGCACGAATGGTTTCCTGAATAATCGCCCCGAACGCATCCATATTGGACGCTTCGGCGGATTGGGCCAGAATCAGGCCGTCGTGGTAGGCTGCACAAGCGCTTACGCCATCGATCTTGACCACTTTATCCACCACAGACTGCACGGCGTCGATAAATGCCGCGCGCTTTAGGCGGGTAGCTTCGCTGACATTGACGATGTCGGCCGCAGGTTGTCGGCGCGCGGCGAGATAGTCGTCGGCGAGCGTATCGAGCTGCGCCAACTGCGATTCAAACCAATGCATATTCAGGCTCTAGGCAGCGGTTAATTGGCCAGATAACTGGTGAACAATTTTTTCAATACCGGAATGGTTTCTTTTAATTCAAACCGCACCCGGCCCAACAAGGCTTCCCGCTGGGTTACCAGAGCCAAAATGAAGCCCCCGTCAATCGGCGTGGATAAAATATAACCATCGTTGTTTTCGCAAATCACCATATTGGTCAAATGATGGCCGACGTGTTGCGCCGCTTTCGCCGCCGCGCCGAATACCACCTGCACGGAGGCGCCGATGGCGTCGGTGTTGATTTCGAAATCGCGGTGGATATGCGTGACAAAGCCGTCGCTGTCGACAATGGCCGCCGCCGATACGCCCTGGATGTTCATCAGATTACGCAAAATGGAATCGATTTCGTTGTTCTGAGATTTTCGCGGGTCGAGAAATTGGACATTACTACTCATGCTGCTCTCCTGATTCTTTTAATAATTATCAACCTACAGTAAATCGACGCGGATTAAACAAGTCTTGTCGCCCAGCGCATTGCACTTGGTTTCGGTCGCCTTCACATTGCGATTGAAAAAGGTTCTGACGATGCCGCCGACCATGCCGGCTTCGAAATGGCAGATAGGCGCAGACACATGATGGATACCGGCACAGGAAACGCATTCGTCCACCCTTAACTCCAACACCCCCGCTGACAAGTCCACTTTATCCGGCACTACCAAGCCAATGCTGAGCTGTCGGCACAGCAATTTGATTTTGCCGACATAGGTTTCCAGGTCTTTATCGATATTGGCGGCGGCAATCTGCCCCATGGCCAAGCCCAAACTCTGGCCGGAATGGTAAACCAGCGACGGCGCGCCCTGCCCTAATATGTCTTCCACGTTCGATCCCAGCGCCACCATGCGCAGAGCTTGAAACAAGCGGATTGGAATTAAGGGCCCCAAATCTTTGCGGTTTTCGATATCGAACTCGCCTGAAATAATGCCGTCGAGAATTTGCTGTTGGGCTATCTGATAGTCTGATTTACTGTTTTGTATCATGGCGTCTACCCTCTTCAATTCGGTTAATTATCCACACACTGCAATTCGACCCGACGATTTAAGGCCTGGCCCTCTTTGGTATCGTTCGGCGCCGCCGGTTTTCTCATGCCCTCCGATGCGGTGAAGATGGCTGTTGAGCCGATACCTTTGGCGATCAACAGTTTTTTAACGGCATTGGCCCGCGCCAAGCCCAACTGTAAGTTGGCGGCATCGCTACCCAAATTGCAGGTATGCCCGATCAGCTTTATCCGCTTCTGGCAGCCTTTGGCCGCGCTCAATAGTTCGTTGCCGCTATTAGCTGATTCCGGCGTCAATTTGCTGGAATCGAATTTGAAATACACGGTAAAAGGCGTCGTGACAGACGTTTGCGCAACGGTATCCGGTGACGCTTTGGGAATACCCGCCGCGGTCGGTTCGGTGGGTAACTCAGGCAATGCGTCAGGGGTCTGAATGTCGGCATCGCCGGCGGCCGATTGTTGTGCGTTTTGATTTGCTGCAAGCGCGTGATCCGATTTAGCCTCGGCAACCATTGTTGGAGCCGCTTCGGCTGGGGGCTGCGGCGCTGGGGTATCAGCATTTTCCGCGGCTACAAGCAGCTCTGACGCCGGGCTTTTGACTGGCGTTGCCTGATTATTTAGGGCTGCGGTCTGGGTAACGGCTTCCGGCTTTTGCGTTAAATCCGGCACAAATACCGCAAGCAAGGCCAGTGAACCAATCACACCAAGCAACCATGGCACATTGCTGTGCATAGGCTTTTTTAGGGTTTTGTCTGATTTGCCTTGCGGATTGCCGGATTTAAGCCGCGCTTTGTCCGTAGACGGAATGATGCCATCCAGGCCGTCGTGATCGAGTGATCGAGGTTTTTTCATGGAATTCCCTTAAGTTCCGTTTGCCAAGCCTGCTGAATATTTGCAGGGAGAGTGTGAGCAGGCACCGACTTAAATTTGTTGGACTATCATATGCAAGTTTCCATGCATAATCAAAGTTCATGCTGGTTCAAATAATTAAATCTTAGGATTTGACACTTAAATACTTAAGTGAATCCTGAAATCAAGCTGATCCAGTAGCATCGAAAGCTTGCGAATTAAACATTTATTCCAATGAACTTCGCTACACTTGATAATTATGACCGCAAAGAACGCCCCCGCTTAAGCAAGGATGGCTAACATCCTGATATCGATTTCGAGAATACGCTATGCCAGAAAAAACCGCGCCAAATTCCCCGCAAGCCCACACCAGTAACGACCTACCCGGTTGCAACCGTTGCCGAGACTTGGAGGAACTGGATTTCGACTTTAGTTTTGCCTATCAACCCATCGTCAATTTTTTTGCCCGAACCATTTTTGCTCACGAAGCCCTGGTGCGCGGCGTTAACGGCGAATCGGCCGCATCGATATTAGGCAAAGTGACCGATGCCAACCGCTATCGCTTCGACCAAAACTGCCGGATTAAAGCTGTGGAAGGCGCAGCGAGATTGGGTATCCAAGAATTTGTGTCGATTAATTTCATGCCGAATGCCGTTTACCAACCCGAAGCCTGCATCCGCTCGACTTTTGAGGCTGCGCAACGCTACAACTTTTCCAAAGACCGCATCATTTTCGAAGTGGTCGAGGGAGAGGATGTGTCCGACCGTCCGCATTTAATCGATATATTCACCGAATACCGGCGCTTCGGGTTTAAAACCGCAATCGACGATTTCGGCGCGGGCTACGCCGGCCTGAACCTGCTCGCCGAATTCCAGCCGGATGTACTGAAACTGGACATGGATTTAGTACGCGACATCAATCTCAGTAAGCCCAAGCAGGCGATTGTCGCCGGGGTTGTGCAAATCTGCCGCGAACTCGGCATTGAAGTGCTGGCGGAAGGCATTGAAACCAAGGCTGAGCGCGATTTTCTGTTGGCCTGCGGCGTCACGCTATTTCAAGGTTACTTATTCTGCAAACCCGCATTTCAGGCTATCGGCCAAATCAATGCGGATGCCTGGTCTTAGCAGTAAATCAGCCAATTAAAGCCTTACCGCCTGGCGTTTAGCGCCCCAATCGCCCGGTAAGGGATTGAATACGCCCGCGCAGGAACTACCGCAAAACCGGCAATTGCCGGCGGCATCCAAATTCCAATCCGACAACTCATACCAATCGCGACCGATCAAAATTTTGCCGCAACTATAGCAATAAGTGCTCTCCGCCGACTTGTCGTGAACATTGCCGACATAGGCGTAACGCACGCCGTTTTTCAAGGCAATGCTGCGCGCCAGCAATAATGTGGATCGCGGCGTGGGCGGCGTATCCGTCATTTTCCAATCCGGATGAAACGCAGTGAAATGCATGGGTACATCCGCTCCCAAATGCTCGACCACCCATTGCGTCATGGCTTCCAACTCCGTCTCGGAATCGTTTGCGCCGGGAATCAGCAACGTAGTCAACTCCAACCAGACCGGGGTTTCGTGTTTTAAATATTGCAGCGTTTCCAGCACCGCTTGCAAATGGCCGCCGGTGATCTTGTGGTAAAAATCTTCGGAAAAAGCTTTTAGATCGACATTGGCGGCATCCATGTAGCGATAAAACTCGGCGCGCGGCTCCGCACAGACATAGCCGGCCGTGACCGCCACAGACTTCAAACCCAGCTCCCGGCAGGCTTGAGCCGTATCGATGGCGTATTCGTGGAAAATCACCGGATCGTTGTAGGTATAGGCGACGCTGCTGCAAGCGTGTTCCAGCGCGGCTCTGGCTATTGCTTCCGGCGAGGCCAGGCTCATCAGCGTATCCATCTCCCGCGACTTGCTGATGTCCCAATTCTGGCAAAACTTGCAGGCCAAATTGCAGCCGGCGGTACCAAAGGAAAAAATCGGCGTGCCGGGTAGAAAATGGTTCAGTGGTTTTTTCTCGATAGGATCGATGGCAAAACCGCTGGAGCGGCCGTAACTGGTCATCACGATTTGACTGTGCAGATTCTGCCGCACAAAACACAAGCCGCGCTGGCCTTCATGCAATTTGCAAAAGCGCGGACACAAGTCGCACTGCACTTTGCCGTCCGCCACAACATGCCAATAATGGGTGGCTGCGGTATCCGCGCTGAGTAAAGTAGTCATGGCGATGCTCCTTGAACCCCAAGCATAAAATCGGGTCGTTATCTGCAAGAGTTAGCAGTAGAATAAACCCTGGGCGAGCGTGGTATTCAATTTTTTGATAGGCCGCGGTCCACCCGGCCTCTGATCGTATTAAAACTTTAAAAAAAAAGGATCAGCGCATGAACAGAAAACCCGCCGTGGCAGGACGGTTTTATCCTGCCCACCCCCAGCAACTCCATGACGCGGTGTCCGGCTATTTACAGGACGTCAGCCAATCGGGCAAAGTACCCAAAGCCATGATCGTGCCGCATGCCGGCTACATTTATTCCGGGCCGATAGCGGCTACCGCCTATGCCCGTTTGAAGCCGGCCGCTGCCAGTATTACCCGCGTGGTACTGATCGGTCCCTCACATCGCGTGGCTTTTCGCGGTCTGGCTGTCAGTAGAACCCACGCTTACACCACACCGCTCGGCGATGTCGAGGTAGATAAAGCCGCCATCGAAGCCTTATTGAATTTGCCGTTTGTCGAATACATTGAACAAGCCCACACCCTGGAACATAGCCTGGAAGTACATCTGCCGTTTTTGCAGGCCGTGTTACAGCAATTCACATTGGTCCCCATCGTGGCCGGCGACGCCAGTCCCGAGCAAGTCAGTCAGGCGCTGGAGCTGTTGTGGGGCGGCGATGAAACCTTACTGGTCATCAGTTCCGACCTAAGCCATTATCACGACTACGACACCGCCAAACGCCTGGACCAGGCGACCAGCCGAATGATAGAGCATTTGCAATACACCGAAATCTGCGGCGAGGCCGCCTGCGGCAAGGTGCCGGTCAACGGCTTGTTGAAACTACTGAAACAAAAAGGCCTGTCTATTAAAACCATAGATCTGCGCAATTCCGGCGACACGGCCGGCGACAAACAGCAAGTCGTGGGGTACGGCGCCTATGTCGTTGACTAAAACCTTGCAAACTCGGTTGCTGGAACTAGCCCGGCAATCCATAGCCCACGGCCTGCAAACCGGTCGGCCGTTACCGGTCGATTTGGAGAGCTATCCAGCGGAATTACGCGAAATCTGCGCGACTTTCGTCACGCTGGAACTCCGCGGCCAATTGCGCGGTTGTATCGGCATGCTGGAAGCGGTAAGGCCTTTGGCGGAAGATGTGGCGGAAAACGCCTTTGCGGCCGCTTTCCGGGATCGGCGTTTTCCGCCGCTGGCTGCCGAGGAACTGGCCGATCTTGATCTGCATATTTCCGTACTTAGCCCCGCCGTCGCGATGAAATTCGCTTCGGAAGCGGATCTGATTGCACAACTTCGCCCCGGCATCGACGGCATCATCTTGCAGGAAGACGGACGGCGCGGCACTTTCCTGCCCTCGGTATGGGACGATTTACCCGATCCCGCCCAGTTTTTACAACACCTAAAACAAAAGGCCGGCTTACCCGCCGCCTATTGGTCGGACACGATGCAAGCCTATCGTTATACCACCGAGATGTTCGGCTAACTGTCAACCGTTTCGTGCGCCACCAACCCAAGTAAATCCGGCCTTGGCGGCCTTTGATCTTGTTCCGAACCGGCAACGAACATTATAATAGCGGCATTTTCGACTGATCCGGGCCCAGAGTTTCCTGCAACGTGCGTTTATTTTGCGCGCTGAAATCGACATGCCAAAGCCGATCAACCCTCTTCTTCATTCCTGGTATCACTGATGAAAAATCAAAATTACAAACCTTGCGACCTGGTGATTTACGGCGCATTGGGTGATCTATCGAAACGAAAGTTACTGATTTCGTTGTATCGTCTGGAAAAATCCAATTTGCTGGAAGCCGATACCCGCATTATCGGCGTTGATCGACTGGAGGAAACCAGCGAAGGCTTCGTCCAAATTGCTCATAACAGCCTGAAATCGTTCTTACACAAAGAGATAAACCCCGAAATCTGGGGCCGGCTGTCGCAAAGATTATCGTATCTGAAAATCGACCTGACTCAACCGGAGCAATATCTACAGTTGAATGCCGCAGTTGATCCGGAAAAGCGGGTGATGGTCAACTATTTCGCCGTGGCGCCGTTTCTATTCAAAAGCATTTGCCAGGGCCTGCAAAGTTGCGGCGTATTGACCGCCGAATCGCGGATGGTCATGGAAAAACCCATCGGCCATGACCTGAAATCGTCCAAGGAAATCAACGACGTCGTCGAAGAAGTATTCCAGGAAGATCAGGTCTACCGAATCGACCATTACCTGGGCAAAGAAACGGTATTGAACCTGCTGGCCCTGCGTTTCGCCAATTCCATTTTTACCACCAACTGGAACCACAACACCATCGACCATATTCAGATCACAGTGGGCGAGGATATTGGCATCGAAGGCCGCTGGGAATACTTTGATAAAACCGGCCAGCTGCGGGACATGCTGCAAAACCATTTGCTGCAGATTCTGACTTTCGTGGCGATGGAGCCGCCGGCCGATCTGGAAGCGGAAAGCATCCACATGGAAAAAATCAAGGTATTAAAAGCCTTACGGCCGATTACTGCGCGCAATGTCGAAGAGAAAACCGTGCGCGGCCAATATACCGCCGGTTTCATCAAAGGCGCGGCGGTGCCGGGTTACCTGGAAGAGGAAGGTGCCAACAAAGAAAGCACCACCGAAAGCTTCGTGGCGATTCGGGTGGACATCGACAACTGGCGCTGGGCCGGCGTGCCGTTTTATATGCGTACCGGCAAACGCATGCCCAATAAGCGTACCGAAATCGTCGTCAACTTCAAGCAGTTGCCGCATAACATCTTTAAGGACAGCTTCCGCGATTTGCCGGCCAACAAACTGGTGATCCATTTACAGCCCAACGAAGGCGTGGACGTGGTGATGCTGAATAAGGTACCTGGCATAGACGGCAACATCAAGTTGCAACAAACCAAGCTGGACTTGAGTTTCTCGGAAACCTTCAAGAAGAACAGCATCTTCGGTGGCTATGAAAAACTGATTCTGGAAGCCCTGCGCGGCAACCCGACGCTGTTTTTAAGCCGCGAGGAAATCGAGCAAGCCTGGGCCTGGGTCGATTCGATCCAAGACGCCTGGGAACAAAGCCACAGCGCTCCAAAATCTTACCCGGCGGGCAGCTGGGGGCCGATTGCCTCAGTGGCATTATTGGCCCGCGACGGCCGTTCCTGGGAAGAGTAATCAATCTGTATCCATCACGAGAACAACGAACATGGTTAGAGAATTTTTTTTCGAACAACGTAGTCACCTGTTTACCGCCTTGGTCGCCGAATGCCAGGATGTTTTATCCGAAGCCGTCAGCAAACACGGTCAAGCGACTTTATTAGTATCTGGCGGCAGCACCCCTGCCCCGCTTTACGAAGCTTTGTCCAAATCCGATTTGAATTGGAAAAAAATCAAGGTGGCATTGGTGGACGAACGCTGGGTGGATAATCAACACAGCGCCAGCAACGAGGCATTAATCCGCCGCAGTCTGCTGATTAACAACGCCAAAAACGTCGAGTTTATCGGTATGAAAACCCTGGCTAGCACAGCCAAACAAGGCCAAGCCGAAACCGAAGACCGCTACGCCAAACTGCCGCAGCCTTTCACGCTGAGCATCGTCGGCATGGGACCGGACGGTCATACCGCCTCGCTGTTTCCGCACGCCGAAGGTCTGGCCTACGCGTTGAGCGAGGACAATCAAAATCTGACCGCAGCCATCACCGCCATTCAGAGCGAAGTGACTGGCCCCAATACGGAACGCCTGACCTTGACCCGCAGCGCCTTATTAAAGTCAGAACGCATCGTTATTTTGTTCACCGGCGAAGATAAGTTGGCGGTATTCAACAGCGCCCAGAAACAGGGTCCGTTAGAGGACATGCCGATCCGAGCCTTATTGAATCAGGAAGACGTGCCGGTGGAATTGTACTGGGCACCTTAGTCGCTTAATTTTAGGGGGGGGTTAGACGCGCATAACCACTTACTCTCGATTCCAAAACGCCGTTCGGCGCGTCGACACCACCCCATCTGCTGCCCTGGAGAGCTTATGCATCCTGTTTTAGAAAAAGTGACCGCCGACGTGGTGGAACGTAGCCGAGAAAGCCGCGCTGCCTATCTGGCCCGCATTGATGCCGCTATTGCCAACGGCCCTCAACGCACCAACCTGCCTTGCGCGAATCTGGCCCATGGTTTTGCCGTGTGTTCGGCGGCTGAAAAAGACGCCCTGTCGCATGCCGTGAAAGCCAACGTCGGCATTATCTCCGCCTACAACGACATGCTGTCGGCGCACGAACCGTATCAACACTATCCGGAATTGATTAAGCAGGCCGTACGCGAAGCCGGCGGTGTCGCCCAATTCGCGGGCGGCGTGCCGGCCATGTGCGACGGCGTGACGCAAGGCATGCCGGGCATGGAGTTATCGCTGTTCAGCCGCGACGTGATCGCGCTCTCCACCGCTATCGGCTTGAGCCACAACATGTTCGACGCCGCCTTGTATTTGGGCGTGTGCGACAAAATCGTGCCCGGCTTGCTGATCGGCGCCTTGAGCTTCGGCCATCTGCCGGCCGTTTTCGTGCCCGCCGGCCCAATGACTACGGGTATCTCCAACAAGGAAAAATCCCGCACCCGGCAAAAGTTCGCCGAAGGCAAAGTCGGCGAAAAAGAACTGCTGGAATCGGAATCCAAGGCTTACCATAGCCCCGGCACCTGCACGTTCTACGGCACCGCCAACAGTAACCAGATGATGGTGGAGATCATGGGCTTGCACTTGCCCGGCAGTTCCTTCGTCAACCCGTATACCCCGTTGCGCGACGAATTGACGAAAGCCGCCGCCAAACAAGTGTTGAAATTCACCGCACTGGGTGACGACTTCCGGCCGATTGCCCACGTCGTCAACGAAAAAGCCATCATCAACGCGATTATCGGTTTGCTGGCAACCGGCGGCTCGACCAACCATACCATCCATTTGATCGCCATCGCCCGCGCGGCGGGCATTATCATCAACTGGGACGATTTCGATAATCTGTCAAAAGCCATCCCGTTATTGACCAAGATTTATCCGAACGGCCCGGCCGACGTCAATCAGTTCCAGGCCGCCGGCGGCATGGGTTTATTGATCCAGGAATTGCTCGAGCATGGTTTATTGCACGGTGACATTCTGACCATCGGCGACCAGCGCGGCATGGCTCAATACAGCCAAGTGCCAACTTTGAACGGCGACAAACTGGTTTGGGAGCAAGGGCCTGCCAGCTCACTGGACCCGGAAGTGATTAGCAGCGTGGAACAACCCTTCGCTACGGGTGGCGGTCTGCATGTGATGCACGGCAACCTGGGCCGCGGCGTATCGAAAATTTCCGCTGTTGCGGAAAAACATCAGGTGGTGACTGCGCCAGCGATGGTCTTCGATGACCAATTGGACGTGGTAGCGGCCTTTAAACGCGGCGAACTGGAAAAAGACGTGATCGTAGTGCTGCGCTTCCAGGGCCCGAAAGCCAACGGCATGCCGGAATTGCATAAACTGACCCCGGTGCTGGGCGTATTGCAAGACCGCGGCTTTCATGTCGCCTTGGTCACGGACGGCAGAATGTCCGGAGCGTCCGGCAAGGTGCCATCGGCGATCCACATGTGGCCGGAATGCATAGACGGCGGTCCGCTGGCTAAAGTCCGCGACGGCGACATCATTGCCTTAAACACGCAAACCGGCGAAGTCAACGTCCAAGTGGATCAAGCCGAATTCGATGCCCGGGTGCCGACTCCTAACAGCGCTACCGGCCACCATTTCGGCATGGGTCGCGAACTGTTTGGCGCGATGCGAGCAAACGCCTCCACCTCGGAAACCGGGGCGACCAATCTGTTTTTCGTGGACTGATATTCACACGTTTTAAGCAATGCCGTCTTAGTTTCACTTTGCCAAATCCGTCCTTCCACGGAAGGACGTCTTTCTTGAAACCAGAATTAAGCAACATTGTGTCATAACCCCACAACGACAACGTTTACAGTAGGCAAGCACATGAAAGCAAATATCGGTTTAATCGGCCTGGCCGTCATGGGACAAAATTTGGTCCTGAACATGAACGATCATGGCTTCAAGGTAGCGGTGTATAACCGTACCACCAGCAAAGTCGATGAGTTTCTGGACGGCCCGGCTAAAAACACCCAAGTCGTCGGCACGCATTCTCTGGAAGAACTGGTGGATAGCCTGGAATCGCCGCGCAAGGTGATGTTAATGGTCAAGGCCGGTACTGTCGTCGATCAATACATCGACGACTTGCTCCCCTTGCTATCGGCGGGCGACATCATCATCGATGGCGGCAATTCGCTGTTTACCGACACCAACCGCCGCACTCAATATTTGCAGGAAAAAGGCTTACTCTACGTAGGCACCGGCGTATCCGGCGGGGAAGAAGGCGCCCGGCACGGTCCGTCTATCATGCCCGGCGGTAACCAAGCAGCCTGGCCGGCGGTTAAGCCGATTTTTCAGGCGATCAGCGCCCATGTCGACGGCGACCCCTGCTGCGAATGGGTAGGCGATAACGGCGCTGGTCACTATGTAAAGATGGTGCATAACGGCATCGAGTACGGCGACATGCAGCTGATATGCGAAGCGTATCAATTGCTGGCCGAAGGGCTGAACTTGAGCACGGACGAGATGCAGGCGATTTTTGCCGAGTGGAATCAAGGCGAATTAAGCTCGTATTTGATCGAAATCACCGCCAACATCCTGGCTTACAAAGAAGACAACGGCCAACCGCTGTTGAACAGCATCCTGGATACCGCCGGCCAAAAAGGCACCGGCAAATGGACCGGCATCAATGCGCTGGACTTAGGTATCCCGCTGACTCTGATCGGCGAATCGGTCTTTGCCCGCTGTTTGTCCGCGCAAAAAGACGAGCGCATCCGCGCAGCCAAAGCCTTGCCGAAAACCAGCGCCAGCTTTAGCGGCGACAAAGCGGCGATGATTCAGGCTATCCGCCAAGCCTTATACGCTTCGAAAATCATTTCCTACGCACAAGGTTTTCGGCTGATGCGCGAAGCCGCCAAGGAATACAAACTGGCGCTGAATTACGGCGAGATTGCCTTGATGTGGCGCGGTGGCTGTATCATTCGTAGCCAATTTCTGAACGACATCAAACAGGCTTACCAGCAAAACCCCGATCTGGAAAACTTGCTGCTGGCCGATTTCTTCGTCGATGCCATGAAACAAGCCGAAGCGGGCTGGCGCCAAGCCGTGATACTGGGCATACAATTGGGCATTCCAACGCCGGCCTTCTCGTCTGCCTTGGCCTATTTTGACGGCTACCGCACCGAAAGACTGCCAGCCAATCTGCTGCAAGCACAAAGAGACTATTTCGGCGCGCACTCGTATGAACGTACCGACCGACCCAGAGGCGAGTTTTTTCATACCGACTGGACCGGACACGGCGGCAAAACCGCATCGACAACCTATACGGTTTAAGGCTAAGGCATTAGACCGTTACTGTTTTGTCAAACACGCACGCTTCACGGCGTGGGTTTTCCAAGCACCATCACATTAGGAAAATAAGAAATGACCGTATCAATAAAAGAAGTCATGACCACCTCGCCGGTAATGCCGGTGATGGTAATCAATCAACTCGATCAAGCCGTGCCTTTGGCCCGCGCATTGGTGGAAGGCGGATTAAAAGTATTGGAAATCACCTTGCGCACGCCGGTAGCACTGGATGCCATCCGCCGCATCAAAGCCGAAGTACCGGGCGCAATTGTCGGTGCCGGCACCATTATCAATACCCAAACGCTGAAAAACGCCATTGATGCCGGCGCAGAATTCATCGTCAGCCCAGGCGTCACGGACAGTTTGCTGGATGCGGCTCTGGCTTCCGGCGTACCGATTTTGCCAGGCGTCATCACCCCCAGCGAAGTAATGCGCTTGATGGACAGAGGCATTACCGCGATGAAGTTTTTCCCGGCCGAAGCGGCGGGCGGCATCCCGATGCTGAAATCCATCGGCGGCCCCTTGCCGCAAGTGACCTTCTGCCCGACCGGCGGCGTCAATCCGAAAAACGCGGTGGAATATCTGGCGCTAAGCAATGTCGCCTGCGTGGGCGGCTCGTGGATGGCACCATCCGAACTGGTCGATGCCGGCGATTGGGCGGAAATTACTCGCCGCGCCGCGGAAGCCTCCGCTTTGAAAAAATAGACTACAGAGTCGGGTTGCGGCCAGCGCCCAACCCGACTCAAACTTGCTCGGTATCATTCAATAAAATCGTAAACCCTATACTTATCCACTAAGGGCCGCAGCACCTGTTGCGCCACGCGCAGATAGTCCGGATTTTTTAAAAACGCCTCGTAAGCCTGCTGACTTTCGTAAACGCTGGATACCGCCACATCATAGCTTTCATCTAACGCAGCGTTCGCACGTCCACGATTAATCGCCGCCGGTGTACCGACATCGTAAGCCAGCACGCCCGGCAATTTAGCCAAGCCTGCACTGTCTTGAATATATTGTTGCCGCAGTTTTTCATCACCAGCCTGTTTCAACCAGACTATGACCACGTGATGCACTTTGCGATTTTGCGCCTGCTGGTCTGGCTTGGCAGTATAGGCACAGCCGGTTCCGCCGACTGCCAGTAGCCCCACCAGCGCAAGGACATAAAGACGTTTCATGGTTTTTTGTTCTCCTGATACATATCAATTAACCCGGCTGCCGAGCATGTTACAAGCCGCGCAAGCGTTTGATCCGTTCCTCGGTGTTGGGATGACTGGATAAATAATCCAGCGCTTCAACCGATTCTACCGGCTGTTTCGGCGCGGCGGTTTGATGAGCGGCCTCCAGTTTTTCCAATATATCGGCCAGCCGGCTAACCGGAATACCGTTAGCGCGCAACAATTCGGCGGCAAAAGCGTCGGCCCGGCGTTCGAAATCGCGCGAATAGCGGGTTTGTAATAATACGGTCGGCGCGACGGCCAGCAGACTACTGACATCGCCAATGTACCAAGCCATCGCCAAACCGACCACGGACGCCTGTAACATTTGCCGCAAGGCATGTTTTTCATGAACATGGCCCATTTCATGGGCCAGAACCGCCAAAATTTCTTGGTCGTTACTTGCCAAATTCACCAAGTCATCAAGTACAAGTACGCTGCCGCCGGGCAAAGCGAAGGCGTTGGCGCCCAAGGTCGGGCTAGCGCGAAATTCAATGTGCGCCGGACGGTCCTGACCCGGAGGCAAGACCAGGCGCTGCATGCCATCCTGAACGGTGTGCCGACGTTCCTCGGCTAGTTTACTGGGCATCAACAAGGTTTGATCGAGGCTGGCGAAAAACTGATTATCCATCCGCTCCAGCAGATAAACCGGCACCCGGTCAGCCACGACCCGCGCCGCATAAGGCAGTCCAAACAAATACACAACCGCAAGCAGGCTCAAAGTTAACAGCAGCGCCGCCAACGCATACCACCAGCTGTTCTCCATACCGGCCACCGCACTATTACCTGCATCCTGTAACATCTCGGCAAAGCCTTGCCGATCGGCCACTTCGCAACGGCCGCCGTCGGCGAACAAAATCAGGCGCGGCGTGCTGCCGAGCGGCGGCGGAATTTTCAGACCGTTTAACTCTTCGCGCCGCACAATGTCCCGGCCCTGCAACAACAGTTTATCCCCTTCCACACAGAGGGTGACGGGATGCGGCCGGGCTTGCCGCCCGTCGTAGTAAACAGCCGTGAGCCACATTTACAAGGCAATATCGAAATCAAACATCTCGGCCATTTCCTCTCCTGCCGCCGAGCTATTAGTCTGCAAACCGGCCACAAAATCGTCAATGCTGCCCTGCGGCAATAAGGCCACGTGCTCGATGCGATAACGCGCCAAGCGGATGTCGGCAAACGGCTTGTACAAGCCCAAGGTCAACAAAGTCAATAGTACATTACCAAACATGATGCCCAGCATCTCCCGCGCCCGCAGCTGGGCCTGAAAGCCATGCGGCCCCAATTGTGTGTTATTCCAGACCAAATTCTGCAAACGCGCCGCAACATAGGGATAAGCCAGTAAAAACAAGGCCAAATATGTACCTATCGAGGCTACCAAGACGCTCATCGCCACCAATTGGTCTGCCTCCACCGGAATCAGCTCTTTGCTGCCGAGCAACATGACGCTGGTCATCAGACCGGCAAACACTAATACGCCGATAAATATCGTCATAAAATAGATACGGTAATAAGCGCCGCTACCGGCGAAGAACTTAAAAAACTCGCTGCCATACGTGCTGTTTTCACGGGTATAACGGGCCATGCGCTGTTGCGCCAGCGGCCAGAGCAAACCCAGGGTCAACGCCGACAACACCGGCAATAGCAGAAAATTGAAATACGCCGCCCCGGTGCTGCCATGAAAGGCAAAACGTAAGCCCCGGTAACTGGTGTTATGCAGCCTGAAGCGGAGCGAACGCATCAGCAGCCAGGGCATGGCGACTATGATCACCAGCAGAATAGCCGACCCCGCCACCTGATCGAATTTACCGACCAAGGTATAGCAAGCAAACAATAAAAAGGCGACGATCCGTCCCTTCAAAATCGCCTTAGGATCGCCGTGATAGTCAAAACTCGCGCCGGCTAAAGTAGTGTGCCGGTAAAAATATTGATTACGTTTGACTTTGGCCCAGGCCGAGTAAACTCCCAAAGTGACAATACTCAAGCAGACATTGACGATCCAAATCCGGAAATACTCGCCACCGCTACCGCTGAATTGCAACTGCCGTGATTGATATTCTGTCATTTCCATCCTCTTTTTAGGTTTTTCCGTTGCAAGCATAGTGCATCGCCGGTATCTAACAACAAAATCCGGCGCGGATACCAAACCCTAATTATTGGCCGGTTTTTGCAAACGCGGTAAAGCCCTTTATACTTTGTCAACAATAGCGGTACAGCCAAGTCAGCAAGCACTTGCGTGGGGACTTACCTTTCTATCTCTGCCTACCCAGTATAAAAATGAGAAAAAACCTACCCGTTACCCAACGTGAAGTGATTTACGCGTCTTCGGCCACCATCACTTCCGGGACCGATCCCGCCGGCAACATCAATTATGTTAACCAAGATTTTTTGGAGATTAGCGGCTTTAGCACGACAGAGCTGTTAAACCAAAGCCATAACATCGTTCGCCATCCCGACATGCCGTCCGCCGCATTCGCCGATTTGTGGCAAACCGTGAAGAGCGGCCGGCCGTGGATGGGTATCGTCAAAAATCGCTGTAAAAACGGTGACCATTACTGGGTGGATGCTTTTGTCACACCACGCTTCGAAAATAGCAAGATCGTCGGCTACGAATCGGTGCGGGTTAAACCGGACAGCACTAGCGTAGCCCGCGCCAATACTGTCTACGAAAAACTGAACAACGGCAAAAATATCGATTCGCCTCTGAGCCGCATCGGTTTGTCCGGCAAACTGACCGCCGGGTTTGCGCTGATTCAATTGACGACCGCCGTCAGCCTATACATGACCGAGACTAGCGGTTTTGGGGTAGCGGCAGCAGTTTTTGCCGCCCCTCTAGCTGCCGGTTATGTCTGGGTTTCTTTAGTCTTACAACCCTTAAAAGTTGCCGCGGCGGAAGCTCGCGGGGTTATCGACAATCCGGTGATGCAGCAGATTTACACCGCTGACAGCAGCGAGGTTGGGCAATTACTGTTGGCGGTGAAACTGTTAAAAGCAAAATCCAGAACCATCATTCGCCGTCTAACTCAAGCGACCGAGCCCTTGGCAGGCAAAGCAGATACGAGTTACAGAGCAGTCAACCAAGTCAGCGTGGCAATGGATAGACAGCTGTCGGAAATCGAACAGATTGCATCGGCGATACACCAGATGAGCGCCACAGTCAGCGAGGTAGCCCGCAGCGCAGCCAACGCCGCCCAAGCCGCCAACGACGTCAATCAGCAATCGCAGGAGACGCTATCGCGGGTCAACAATACCATCCAAATGATAGACCGCTTAGTGATCGCGGTCGACCAAGCCGAAACGGTCATCAAAATTGTAGCCGATCACAGCAAGAAAATCGGCGGCGTACTTGATGTGATTCAAGGGATTGCCGAACAAACAAACCTTTTGGCACTCAATGCCGCCATTGAAGCGGCGCGCGCCGGCGAGCAAGGCCGGGGATTTGCGGTGGTGGCCGACGAAGTCAGAACCTTGGCCGGACGCACGCAAAAATCCACGGAGGAAATTCACAAAATGATAGACGGCCTGCGCTCCGGCGTGAACAACGCCGTAGAGGAAATGGCTAAAGTCAGGGAAATGGCGGCAACCGGTGCGGAACACGGAAAAAACTCCACCGAATCACTGCAACAAACCACGCTATCGGTCAATATTATTAACGACATGATCGTGCAGATCGCCAGCGCCGCCGAACAACAGCATATCGTTTCCGAAGAAATTTCCAGAACGGTAGAAGCCGTCGGCACCTTATCGCGACAAACCACAGAGCATGCGGTTCATGCCAGCACGGCCAGCGGCGGTGTCTCGGAACTCAGCAAAGAACTTGATATGTTGGTTGAGCAATTCGACGATATACAACGCTAGAAACGCACACGGCAAAGTCTGAGAGCGCTTCTGCACAGGCAGAAGCCAGGAAAGATCAAACACCTAAACGGCGGTTTTACCAGGGTGGTAACCTGCTCCGGATTACCGTCAACTACTCCGCATGTTTCCATTTGATGTTACAGCCGATGCTGGGAATTTGTGCCGCGTCGATAGGCTGTCCGGCCAGCAACTGATCCAGGGCCTTGCGCAAATCCTCGCCGGTTACCGGCACCGCATTCTTCGGCGTGGCGCCGTCCAGGCGGCCCCGATAAACGCAAGCCAGACCGGCATCGAACAGATAAATATCCGGGGTACAGGCCGCCTGATACGCCTTGGCCACCGCCTGCGATTCGTCGTACAAATACGCGGCAAAGGGATGCCCCCATTCCGCCATCATCTGCTGCATTTTATCCGGCGCATCCTGCGGGTAGTTTTCGATGTCATTGGCACTGATCGCCACCGTCGCAATGCCTGAGGCGGCGTATTGCCGGGCAATAGCGATCAACTGCTCTTTAATGTGCAACACATACGGGCAGTGGTTGCAGATAAACAAAATCAAGGTGCCGCGCTCGCCTTTCAAGTCCTGCAAAGCATACTCGCGGCCGGTTACGGTATCCGGCAAACAAAAGTCTGGGGCGATACTGCCCAGAGGCAGCATAGTGGAGGCTGTCGCGGCCATGGCTAATCCTGTTGAGTCAAAACAAGACTAGAATTATAAAACAGCCCTCCCCCGGAACTGCCGCGAAAATCGCCTTAACATTTCCACTCGCCAGCGCATGATCGACATAAGTACCCGAACAGTTCCACTCCAAAACGCTCCGCAACTGGACAGCTACGTGCTGACCGACAAACTCGGCGAGAGCCTGCAAGCCACGGTTTACAAGGGCTACCATAAACATGTGCCGGAATACCCGCTGGTGGTTAAATGCCTGAAACTATTGTCGAGCTGGGACGACCAATCCCGGCATCTGCGGCAAAAAATCGAACGCCTGAAAGTATTGCACGACCCGCGCGTCTGCACGCCGTTGGCTTTGGAATCCAACGACGGCGATCAATTTATCGTCCAGCCCTGGTTCAACGGCCAACCACTGAATGTATGGATCACCCAGCAACAGGCGGTGAATCTAGCCGATTTTTTTACGCTGGCCTGTTCGTTAGCCGACACCTTGCAATCGGTGCACGATGCTGGCATCACCCATGGCGGCATCAAACCGCACAATATTTTGGTGCAATCCGGCAGCTTGAACCTGCGCCTGACCGACTTCATCACCCCGCTGGACATCCGCGATGTCAGTCATTTTATTTACGATCCGGAATTTGTCCGCAACACCTTAGCCTATACCTCGCCTGAGCAAACCGGACGCATCAACTACCGGGTCGATTTCTCCACCGACTTATATTCGCTGGGTATCGTGTTTTACGAACTGCTGACCGGCCGACTGCCGTTTTTTTCCGACGATCCGTTGGAATTGATTCACTCGCATCTGGCCGAGGAAGCGGTCAAAGTCCATGACATCAGTCCCGGCATTCCCAACACGCTGAGCGAAATCATCGCCAAACTGATTTTGAAACAACCGGAAAAACGCTACCAAAGTGCGTCCGGCTTGCTGGCGGATTTGCTGCGCTGCCAGAAAGAGCACGAAATCACCGGCAGCGTATCGGACTTTGGCATAGGCCAGCATGACCGCAGCCGCCGGGTGATTTTCATTTCGAAAATGGTCGGCCGGCAAAGCGAAACCGAGCTAATCCGCCAAGAATATAGCCAGGTAACCCAAGGCCGGTTTCGTTCGGTGTTTATATCCGGCCTATCCGGCATCGGCAAAACTCGGCTGATTCAAGAACTGCAAAAGCCGCTGGTAAAAAATCGCGGCTATTTCAGCTCCGGCAAATTCGATCAGTATCAAAAAAACATTCCCTACAGTTCGCTGATCCAGGCTTTGCGCAATCTGATACGCACCTTTCTGACCGAAAGCGACGCGCAAGTACATTATTGGTCCGCCAAAATCCTCGAAGCGCTGGAGCATGCCGGCGGCGTGATTGTAGACGTGGTGCCGGAGCTGGAATTCATCATCGGCCCACAACCTGAGGCCCAGCCCTTGCCGCCGGTAGAGGCCCGTAACCGTTTCAACAATCTGTTCGGCCGCTTCCTAGCCTGTCTAGCCAGCGAAGAAAATCCCTTGGTGTTATTCATCGACGATCTGCAATGGTGCGACAGCGCCACTTTCGATTTCTTGCAAAATCTGTTCGCCAATCAGCGCGAACACCCCTACCTGTTTTTTATGGGCGCTTATCGTCACAACGAAGTCGATAGTGGTCATCCATTGACCAAACTGATCCGTAGCGTGCGAGAAAACGCCGGTCCGCTGACCGAGATTCATTTGACCGAACTCAGCGACGCCGATTGCCACGAAATGGTCGCCTACATTCTGGATTCGTCGTTAACCGCCACGGCAAATTTAGCCGACTTTATCGCGCATCTGACCGAAGGCAATCCCTTGTTTGTCAGCGAAAGTCTGGCCTGGTTGTACAACGAAGGCTTACTCGGTATCGACGCCAAACAGCACTGGCAATGGGATATGAACCGCATCCGCGACACGCAAATGCCGGCCAGCGTGGTGGAGCTGTTCAGTGCCAAAGTGCGTAAACTGCCAAGCCGGACTTTACACATCCTTTACCATTGCGCCTGCATGGGCAACCGCTTCACCGCGGAGGATGTCGCGCTGGTGCTGGATACGCGTATCGAGCAACTGTTCGAGGATTTAAAGCCGGTATTAAGCATGGGGCTATTGCTGGAAAACAAAGCCGACTTGCAGTTTGTCCACGACCGGGTGCAGGAAGCGGTATTACAGCAAGTGGACGCCGCGACCCGCCCCGGCATCCATTGGCGCATAGGCAATCGCTTGCTGTCGGTGGTTCCGCCTGGTACCGAGCTTGTCAGCCTGGACAATTTATTCACCATCGCCGCCCATCTCAATCAGGGCTGCCCGGCTATAGTCGACGAGGAAACGGCCTATTGGCTGGTGAATATCAACTTCAACGCCGGCAATAAAGCCCTGGACGCCCTGGCCGGCGATGCCGCCAACGAATTTTTTCTGAAAGCCCACGATTATCTACCGACCGATTGTTGGGAAACGGCCTATGCGCTGACGTTTCGAATTTATCAGCGCCTGGCGAAAACCGATTTGATGTGCGGCCGCTACGATAGCTCGGAAGCCTTATTGAATCGGCTGATCGAGCATGCGGTCAGTGATCTGGACAAAGCCGAGGCACTGGCCGATCAGACCACGTCGCTATCCTCGTTCGGCAACTTCAAGCAAGCTATCGCCACCGCCAATCGCGGTTTAGCCTATTTCAACAAGTCCATTCCCGACGATCCCGAGCAAGCCCGGCAACGCATGGAAAATCTGATGCTGATCATCGACCAGCAAGACGATGTCTGGCAAAAAATCCTGAATATGCCGTTTACGGAGCAGCGGCAGAGCAAAATCGAACTGGCTTTTTATAGCGAGTTGATTCCGGATTTATACATGTGCGGTCTGGTGCCGCAGCTGTATTTATCCGCCGCCCAATCCACCTTGCATTGTCTGGAAGGTGGGATGGACGAATCGGTGATTTATTCGTTTTCCATCATGGGCCTCAATCTGGGCGAACAGGGCAAATTCGCGCAGGCGTTTCGCTATCAGGATTTGGCTCACGATTTATGCGCAAAGTATCCCAACACCTTTGGCGCGACCAGAGGCATGAACGGCATTGTTTGGTGCAATATGCACTCGCGTAGCCACCCGGCCGATATTGTCGATTACGCGCACAAAGCCATTCAATCCGGGAAAAACTGCGGCGATTTATACAACGCCGGTTTGTCCTACGGCCCGTTGATGTGGAATCTAATAGCTCAGGGTAAAAACCTGCGCTGGGTCGAGGAAGCCGCCGAGGAGTGTTTACAATTCTCTCGTAAAAACCAGTTGTCGTTTTCGATAGGTCTGGCTCAAGCGGTAATGGCCGGTTGGGTATTGCCGATGAAGCCCGACAATGGGCAAGTCGATATGCAAGCAACCCTGGCTGACTGGCAAGCCAATAATTATGTTGCCGCTACCGGCAGTTACTTCGCATTGCTGGGTTTTGCCCAATATTACCTGGGCGACTATAGTGCGGCGGCGCTATCGTTGCAAACCGTGGAAAACTATTTGCATGGTTTAACCGACAATGTTTTGAAACGTCTTTGGTATATATTTCGGATCTTGAACCTGCTGCGGTCGGAAACGGATGCTGCGCTTATCGACGCCGAAATGACGCCCTTGCTTGCGCAACTGGAAGTATGGGGGCAACTAGGCCCCTTGCTAAAGCCCTACCTGATGTTTATCCATGCGGAATTAGCCAATCGGCAAGGCCAATACCGTGACGCGCGCAATCTGTATATGGATGCTATCGCCCTAGCGCTGGCGCAAAACTATGGCCTGCTGACCGGCCATCTATACGAAGCCCTGGCTGATCTGCTACTGAAGCACGGCTTGGGCGACGCAGAACTTTATTACGGCGAAGCCCGCCGCCATTACCGCTTATGTCGTGCCGATGCAAAAAACAACCAGCTGCAGGAGCGCCATCAATACGTCAGCCCGGAAACCGGTGCCAGAATAACCAAACCTCAGCCAGCTCCCACTACCTTACCTAGTCTGGACATCAGCTATTTGATGAAATCGGCGCTGGCACTATCGGCGGAAATCGATCTGACACAACTCATGCAAAAAATCATGGCCGTCGTGTTGGAAAGCTCCGCAGCCCAGCACGGTTATTTGCTGATCAAACAAAATGACGAATTATTGGTGGCTGCCGAGCAGCACGTCGGCAAAAAACGCACGATACACAAACACTATTACAGCTTGAACAAAGTACGCGGCATCTGCCACGCCATCGTCAATTACGTGCAACGCACCCACGAAAAAGTCGTGCTGAGCGACGCCTGTAGCGAAGGCGAATTTCAAAACGCCCCCGAGGTGATAGCGTTTGGCTTGCGCTCGGTATTGTGTTTGCCGGTCATCAAGCAAAGCGAATTAATCGGTTTGCTGTATCTGGAAAACCGGCTATCCGAAGGCGTATTCACCCCGGAAAAAATCAGCATGACCGAGCTGTTGACCGCGCAGGCCGCTATCTCGCTGGAAAATGCCCGCTTGCTGGAACAAACCCGCCAAGCTTATAAACAATTACAGGAAAATCAGGATCATATGCTGCAAATGGAAAAGCTGTCGGCGCTGGGTACGCTGGTCGGCGGCGTGGCCCACGAAATCAATAACCCGCTGATGGGCGTGATGAACTTCGTCGAATTTGTCTCGGACCGCACCGAAGACGCCAAATCTAAACAAGTCCTTGCGCAAGCGTTGCAGCAAATTCAACGTATCAAAAACATTGTTTCGAATATGCTGGTGTTCATGCATCAAAAAACCACGCAAACCGGCAGTTGCTCGCTAGAGGAGGTTTTAGGCCAAACCCTGTTGTTACTGGAAGGCGAATTGCGCAAAACCGCTATCCAAGTCCGCACCGAGATACCGGAAAACTTGCCCAAACTCGCCTGCACAGCGGAAAGCATGCAACAGATACTGATCAATCTATTAATCAATGCCCGCGATGCGCTGCGCGGGATTGCGCAACCCGAAATTGAAATCAGCGTCCGCTGTGCGGAAAAAATGCTAGAGTTGATTGTAAAAGACAACGGCCCCGGCATCCCCGACGAGGTACAAAGCCGCATGTTCGATCCTTTCTTTACCACCAAACCGCCCGGCCAGGGCACCGGGCTGGGTTTATCCGTCACCCGCCGCTTGATTCAGGATGCCAATGGCTCGATAGCAGTGGAAAGCCGCATTGGCGAAGGTTGCCGCATACGGTTAAAATTCCCCCACTTTTAGTATTTTTTAACGAATAGAGACAGAGGCGATGGTAAACAACATTCTGGTGATTGACGACGACCCGGCGGTACGTGGTGCCTTCAAGCTTATCCTGGAAGAAGAAGGCTACCATGTGCGCGAAGCCGAGAACGGTCTGCAAGGTATCGCCATGGTGGAAGCTGATCGTCCCGACTTGATATTTCTGGACTTACGCATGCCCGGCATAGATGGTGTGGAGACCTTACGCCGCCTAAAGGCGTTGGACACCAGCCTGAATGTTTATATTGTCACGGCCTTTGCCGCCGAATTCATGGATCAGCTGAAAGACGCCCATGAAGAAGGCTTGCAATTCGAGCTGGCCAGCAAACCCTTGTCGGCGTCGCAAATCCGCAATATCGCCCAAGTGGTACACATCGCCAAAGTTCATGAAGAACGCAGAGCCAACCACCATAAGCTGGTTTTGACCTTGTACGTGGTGTCGCTGAATCCGGAAACCCGCAGGCTGGTCGAGCAAATCAGCGCGGTGCTGGCCGGCATTTACGAGCCGGGCCATTGGGTATTCGATGTGGTGGAAGTATTGGGCATGCCGGAAAAAGCCCTGGAAAAAGAAATCTTTGCCACGCCGATGCTGGTGCGCGATCTACCGGAACCAGTGCTAAAACTGCTAGGCGATCTTTCCCGAATGTCGTCGGTGATGGCGGCCATCACTACTCAAAATGTTGGTACAGGTGTGCAGACAGTGATCGTTTGATGCCCGGTCGTAACTCCTAAATGCCACAAACACTCAAACAACTCAATCTGATCCTTGACACCATTACCGACGGCGTCATGGTGGTCGACCCGCAAGGCGTCGTTCTTTATGCCAATCAAGCAGCAGAACAATTACTGGAACGCGGCAGCCTGATCGGTCATTCATTGGCAATTCCGATTTCGGCCGACAAAATTCAATTTCAAGACATCAATCTGATTCGTCCCAGCGGCATAGCCTGGGCGGAACTGCGTTCCACGCCGCTGGAATGGGAAGGCGCGCCGGCCTATGTCATCGGACTGCGTGACATCACGGCTCGTAAGCAAGCGGAAATCGCTTTGCAGGAAAGCGAACTACTCTTCCATACGCTGTCCAAAATTGCCCCGGTCGGCATTTTTCGCACCAACGAAAAAGGCGAATGCGACTACGTCAATCACCGCTGGTGCGAAATCACCGGCTTGCACTTTATTGATTCGCACGGTGACGGCTGGATAGCCGGGCTGCTCGCCGACGACCGCGAATCCGTGATTGCCGAATGGCAGCGTTGCATATCCGCCTTGCAACCCTTCAATATGCAATACCGTTTTCAATTGGCGGACGGCAGTGTGCGTTGGGTGGTGGGACGCGCCGAGCCGGAACTGGATGAAACCGGCGGATTGCGCGGTTACGTCGGCACCATCACCGACATTTCCGACATCAAAGCCAACGAGGAGCGCTTGGGACAAGCCGCCGCCGTGTTCGAAAGCACGCGCGAAGGCGTGATGATCACCGATGCCCGGCGCCGCATTACGATGGTCAACAAGGCGTTTACCGATATTACCGGCTACGCCAATCAGGATGTGATCGGCAATAGTCCCGGCATCATGAGTTCCGGCCGCCATAACGCCGATTTTTACCGGGAAATGTGGGCCAATATTGCCACGACGGATCATTGGCAAGGCGAAATTTGGAATCGCCGTAAATGCGGAGAAGTGTATCCGGAACTATTAAGCATCAGCACCGTGCGCGACGGGAATGGCGAGATTAGCCACTATGTGGGCGTATTTGCCGACATATCCAAATTAAAGGCTTCGGAAATGGAACTGGAATTCCTGGCCCATCACGACCCGCTGACGAAACTGCCTAATCGCATGCTGTTCCTGTCGCGCCTGCAACATAATATCGAGAAAGCCCGCCGCCAAGCCAATAAGATGGCGGTGTTGATGCTGGATCTGGACCGTTTCAAGGACGTCAACGATAGCTTCGGCCATTTGGCCGGCGACGATTTACTGCAAATGGTCGCCGAGCGCCTGACTACCCGGCTGCGTACCAGCGATACCATTTGCCGCCTCGGCGGCGACGAGTTCGTGGTGTTGCTGGAAGAAGTCAACCAACCCGAAACCGTCGCTCACGTAGCCACGCAAATCATCAATGCCTTGAACCAAACCTGGCAGCTACCCAGCGGTCATGAGGTACGCATCGGCGTCAGCGTCGGCATCGCGATGTTTCCCGAACACGGCGCTTCGCCGGACGAGTTGATCCAACAAGCCGATACGGCCTTGTATCAAGCCAAAAACGAGGGCCGTAATCGTTTCAAATATTTCTCGGAAGATTTGACGCGCGCCGCGCGCGAACGTATCGATATAGAAATCCGCCTGCGGCAAGCTATCGAGCAAGGCGAATTAAGGGTATTTTTCCAACCGCAAATTTGCATCGAGACTGGCGCGATTATCGGAGCCGAAGCCCTGGTCCGCTGGCAGACTGCCAGCGGCGAACTGATACCGCCGCTGCGCTTCATACCGATTGCCGAGGAAACCGGTCTGATCACCAGTATCGGCAATTGGGTATTGAGAGAAACCTGCCGCACTGGCCAACGCTGGCGAAAAGCCGGTTTTCCGCCCTTGCGTCTGGCAGTTAACCTGTCGCCGCAACAGTTTTTGCATAGCGACATTAGCGACCTCGTCGCCAAGGTCTTGGCAGAAACCGGTTTTCCAGCCGAGTGCCTGGAACTCGAACTCACTGAAAGCGCCTTGATGAAGCGGGAAAAAGAAGCCATCGAAATTTTGCATAAACTGCACGGGTTAGGTGTGCATCTGGCTATCGATGATTTTGGCACCGGCTATTCATCGCTGGCTTATTTGAAACTCTTTCCGCTGGATGTCTTAAAAATCGATAAAAGCTTTATTGAAGACATCCCCCAACACACCGACGATATGGAAATCACCGCTACGATCATCGCCATGGCAAAGACGCTACGTATGCGAGTGGTTGCGGAAGGCGTGGAAACCGCCGAGCAACTGGCTTTTCTGAAAAGCCGGCAGTGTGATCTTTACCAAGGTTATTTGGTCAGCAAGCCGCTACCGATAGCGGAATTCGAAAAATTTCTCACCGACCACTTTCCTAACAACAATCATATGCCGGCAATCGGCTGACAGTTACGGCTTGAAACACGCCTCGGTCGCCCTGAAATGTGCAATCAATCCACTGTTTTAGCCAAACGCCGGAAAAAAGTTATAATGCCGGTTTTTAACCTCACCAAAAGGATCAAAAGATGGCTGACAATCTGATTGCACCTTCCATACTCTCCGCAGACTTCGCACGCTTGGGCGAAGAAGTTGTTAATGTCTTAAATGCGGGCGCAGACATTGTGCATTTCGATGTGATGGACAACCATTTTGTGCCCAATCTGACTATCGGTCCGCTGGTTTGCGAAGCGCTGCGTAAGCATGGCGTTACCGCACCTATTGACGTACATTTGATGGTGGAACCAGTAGACCGCATCATTCCCGATTTCGCTAAAGCCGGTGCTAGCTACATTACCTTCCACCCAGAAGCCTCCAGACATATTGATCGCTCACTGCAAATGATCAGAGACCTGGGTTGCAAATCCGGTCTGGTATTCAACCCAGGCACCCCGCTGCATTATCTGGAACACGTGCTGGACAAAGTCGATATGATTTTGCTGATGTCGGTTAACCCCGGATTCGGTGGCCAATCTTTCATTCCATCCGCGTTGGATAAATTGCGCCAAGCCAGAAAAATTATCGACGACAGCGGTTTTGATATCCGCCTGGAAATCGACGGCGGCGTAAACGTCGGCAATATTCGGGAAATTAAAGAAGCCGGCGCGGACACTTTCGTTGCGGGCTCGGCAATTTTCGGCAAGCCGGATTACAAAAAAGTCATCGACGACATGCGCGCGGAATTAGCCGCCGCCAAATAAGTCTGAATTAAAGACAGCCGCTGCGGGATCTCCCGGAGCGGCCCCTTCCCCAAAGCATTCGCTGCAAATTCCTTAAAACGGAATTCTCGCCCCCAACTCGATAGTGTGATCCGTAATATACGCCTGCCCCAAGCGGTATTCGTAGCGTAAAAAGCCCGCCCGACCTTCCGGCAAACTCAACGCCAAGGATGTGCCGATATTGAAATAATCGCGATCCGGTGTATCGGTTTTGACGCTGAATGTACCGGCGCCGACAGCCGCCTGACTAAAGCGCGCCTGGATCAAACGGCTTTCGTCCAGATATTGATGCACCCATTCGAAGCGCACGCCGGGTGACAACACACCCCAAGACGTGCTGATCGCGTTACTGGCTTGGCCGCCGATAGTCGATGTCGCCGAATCGATAGATTGGCCGGCAAACTCCATTGCCAAACCGCCGCCACCGCTTTCCTGATAGCTATCCACTTCGGTTTTGCTGTAATCCAGCCTTACATAGGGATTAATCACAAAACTTTGCAGCGCAAAATCTTTACCAAACCCCAAACTAAAGCCGTATTGGTCGCCATTGGCGGCACTGGTGGCCGTATTGTCGAATCCGGTATATTGGATGCGCCGGTTGATATCAAACGAATGCAACGCGTAACTCATGATCCAGTCGATATAAAATGACTGCGGCAGGAAATAACTGCCGTAAGACGAAAACTCGAAAGCATCCGCCGACATGCTACCGCTGTTTAAATTGTAATTGGTGTCGGTAGAGCCGTAGCCGAAAGCCGCACCCAACACCAATTCATCCGTGAGGCTGTAATCCAAACCAAAAGTAACGGCTTTTCTGTCGGCTTTGAATCCTCGTTCGCTAGTGGTGTTGGCCTTCTCGCCGACATTGAATTGACCTTTTAAAAAGAAACCCAAGGGGCTATCGCGAAACGGTTGGTCGTTTGGATCGTCGCCTGCCGCACCGCCACGCGCCGGGCCCAAAGCTGTCATCAAAGCCTTGCCCACCGGTATCGTTTCACCGTTGATATTGATGGTGGAATACCCCAGCAAGGAGGAACTTTGCTGCTGGGAATTACGCAGATTAACGATGCGACCATGCACCACGGAAAATTGCTTGTAACCGAAATCTACAGCCGCCGCACCTTGCGCGGCAACCGCATCAGGAATAATCGCATTCAGGTCTGCGTTGTTTATTTCATTGCAGCGGTTCAATAAATCGCCGCTCGCTCCAGAGCAAGCACTGGTTAAACCTTCGTAAATTGATTGCTGGTTGGGGGTAAAGCCGGGATCGGGACTTAAATTAGGAGTTGGAGTTGTTGGTGTTGTCGGCGTCGTCGGGGGCGTAGGCGTTATCGGCGCCGTATCGTTATCAGCAATACTGAGCACAGCAGTACTGCTGGTGTTGGGCGGGCCCGAACAATCTTCGATTGCGTTTTGAATAGCCAAATTCACGGTTTCAGTGCTTTCTACAACTGTGTCGTCCACAATATTGATAAACACTGTTGCGCTATCGGTATGCGGTCCGCCGGTAAATGGCACGTTGAAAGAAAAGGTGCCGCCGGATATGTTGTAGTCGCTACCTGAAGTCGCACTGCCGCCAGTGGAAACCACTTCGCCACTGATAGTGCAACCGCCATACGCCGCCGTATTCATGTTGACAGTGACAGGCACGCTGCCGCCCGCTTCAGTCGCGCTATAAGAACTGGTGGAGAAGGACAAAGTCGACGCTTGCAGCGTAAACGGAGTCATCGATAAAGCAGCGGCAGCCGCCAATAACACCTGTTTAGAGCTATGAACAGGTGGACGAATAGTGCCGCGCAGCCGGCGGCATAAACGCACAGGCGGCATTTCGCTTAAACTAAGTAATTTTTCGGGATGTTGTATTGGTAAGCTCATGAGAAATTCAGTGAGTTAATACTGCGTAAATTAAAATGAAATCCAATTTCGGTAATTAGGTTTGCGCGCAATGGTTAATGACGATATAGCGTAATTTCGCTTGATTAGCAAATGCCGGAGGATGATTTAGGCCGGTAAAAATAATTCCGGTAGCAAATACTTTATATATTACCCACTCAATCACCTCAAAATCCGTAACCATGAGTAGAGTACTTTATTGCTGGGAATTGGGTGCCGGCTACGGTCATACCGCCGCATTCCTTCCGGTAGCCCGACAACTTAAATCACTCGGACACGAAGTAATATTCGTGCTGAAAGATTTGGAATACGCCGAAACTTTGTTAGCTGAAGATCACTTTTGTTATCTACAGGCACCGATACGCTGGCCCGACGGTCGAGTGCAACCACCCGCCTCCAGTTACCCGGGAGTTTTACAGAATGTCGGATTTACCGATGAAACCGGCCTGTTTACCCGAGCAAAAGCTTGGCAATTCTTATATCGGCATCTAGCCCCCAACCTGATCATATTCGACCATGCGCCGACTGCATTGCTCGCGGCGCGCGAATTAAACATCCCAAGAGCTGGGTTCGGCACTGGCTTTTTCTCGCCGCCGCGCCTCAGTCCCATGCCCAATATCCGCCCCTGGTTGCGAGTTGGCGATAAGGTCTTAAGCACTATCGAAAGCCAGGTGTTAAGCACGACAAACTCGGTTTTAGCGCGTCTGAATACACCACCATTAAGGATTTTGGCGGACTTATTCAAGTTTGCGGAAGACTTTATCTGCACGTTTCCAGAGCTGGACCATTATCGGCAATACCGCAGCGCAAACTATTGGGGACCAACCCTTTTGCAAACCGCCGGTATTGAGCCGATCTGGCCGAGCGTCGGAACTGAAAAAATATTCGCCTATTTGCGCCCCGAATATCCCGGCCTGGAGATATTGCTAAAACAATTGCGCGCGTCGCCTTGGTCGATATTGGTGCATATCCCCGGCACAACGCCCGCGTTTATAGAGAAAAACAGCAGCGCCAATCTACACATCACTCCGCAGCCGGTAATAATCTCGGCGGCTGCCAAACAATGCGATTTAGCTATTTGCCATGGCGGTGTGGCGACATTGTCGGCATTTTTACTGTCTGGCAAACCCTTGCTGGCATTGCCATTTCAGCTCGAACAACTGATCAGCGCTCAAAACCTCGCAGCTCTCGGCGCGGGCAATTACATCACCGCAGAAAGCAAAAACCCCAACTACAAGGCAACGCTGACTGAGCTATTGCGTAATTCGAAACACACACAGGCCGCCCAACAGTTTGCAGAAAAATACGCCAGCTTTTCTTCCTCACAACAAGCTATCGATATTGCCAAACGCTGTGAGACTTTGATGAAAAACACTCACATCAGCGGCAATAACTGATCGAGAATCTTGCCGTTTGTGGCAAAGACCTGCTTTGGAAATATACCGGGATTGCCTTTAAAGTCGGTGATGGTTGCGCCAGCTTCTTTGGCGATCAACACTCCCGCCGCGATGTCGTAAAGATTCAACTCCTGCTCCCAAAAAGCATCGACCTGACCGTCCGCAACCGTACATAAATCCAGCGCAGCCGAACCCAGACGGCGTTGACCGGTAGTGGCCTGAGCGATGCGATTGAAACGCGGTAGGTTGTTATCTTCCAGATATTGGCGCAGGCAGGCAAATCCGGTGGACACCATGCTGCTGGCCAAACTGGTTTCGTCCGACACCCGAATAGGTTTGCCGTTTTTCCAGGCACCCTTGCCTTTTTCCGCGCAGTAATAATCATCCAAGGCCGGACCGTAAACCGCGCCCATCATCAATTCGCCGTCAATTTCCAAGGCTACGCTTATACCCCAAAAATATTGGCCTTTCGAGAATGAATGAGTGCCGTCAATCGGATCGACGATCCAGCGACTGGTTTGATTGGCGGTTTGGCCGCTTTCCTCGCCCCAAAAACCGTATTCCGGGCAGTGCTCGCTGAGCGCTTGTTTCAAGTAATTTTCCACCGCGACATCGGCATCGGTGACCAAATCGCGCGCGCTTTTTTTATTGATCGCCAGAGAATCTAAATCGTTGAAATATCGCATCGCTACTTCGCCGGCCGCGCGTACGATGGTTTCTAAAGCTTCGAGAGTGATGGGCATGATTTTCCTAATTTTGTAGGGATGCGGGCAGTGTGGCTATCCGCCCTGCCCGCTATGAGAAGCCTATAGTTTAAGCGCTAATTTTTACAGATTGTGGTAGCCGGTTTCCTCGTGCAGCACGATGTCCAAACCTTGCTGTTCCTCGTCTTCACTGACGCGTAGGCCGATGAACGCATCGATGAGTTTCAACAAAACATAGCTGAACAAAGCACTCCAGGCCGCCGTCACCAAAACCGCCAGCGCTTGCACGCCAACTTGCTCGGCGATGGTCACGCCGTTTAAACCCAAGCCACCGAAACTTTCAGCCGCGAACACGCCGGTTAAAATCGAGCCGACGCAACCGCCGACGCCGTGCACCGGAAACACGTCCAAGGAATCGTCGATTTTTAACCGGCGTTTGACGAATTGCGTGGCATAAAAACACACCGCGCCGGCGACAACGCCGATGATTAAACCACCAATCGGCCCGACAAAACCGGAAGCCGGCGTGATGGTGCCCAAGCCGGCGACCATCCCGGTGACGATACCCAGCACACTCGGTTTACTAAAACGTAGCCATTCGATCATCATCCAGGTCAAAGCACCGGCAGCGGCGGCAATATGCGTCACGGCAATCGCCATCCCGGCACTGCCGTCGGCTTTTAACGCGCTACCGCCGTTAAAACCGAACCAGCCGAACCAGAGCATACCGGCGCCCGTGACCACCATGGTCATATTGTGCGGCGGCATCGCCACGGTGGGAAAGCCTTTGCGACGCCCCAACACTAATGCCGCCACCAGGGAAGCAACCCCGGCGTTGACGTGGATCACGATCCCGCCGGCAAAATCCTTGGCCCCCAAAGCCGCCAGCCAACCGTTGCCCCAGATCCAGTGGCAAATCGGCATGTACACCACGATTAACCACAGCCCGCTAAACCAAAGCATCGCCGAAAACTTCATCCGCTCGGCAAAAGCGCCAACGATCAACGCCGGAGTAATAATCGCGAAAGTCATTTGAAACATGAAAAACACGGTTTCCGGAATATCGCCGATCAAGTTTTGCGTGTTCATTTCCGGCAAAAAAAGCTTGCTGCCGCCACCCAAAAACTGCTGCCAGTTGCCGCCATCGGTAAACACAAAGCTGTAAACGCCGGCCAGCCACAATATCGATACCAGACAGGTAATCGCAAAACATTGCATAAGCACCGACAGCACATTCTTGCTTCTGACCAAACCGCCGTAAAACAGCGATAGGCCGGGAATGGTCATGAATAAAACCAGTGCGGTGGAGGTTAAAACCCAAGCGGTATTGGCTTGGTTAATGCCTTCAGCCCAAGCCTGCTCGGGCAACATCAAGCTGTATGCCATCAGCATCAGCGTTCTTTTTATTGTTGTCATTGTCTTTCACTAGATGATGGTGTGTTGTTATTTTTAAGCAGTCTATAAACAACAAAATCGCCCTGGTCTGCGAATAATGCGCAGACCAGGGCGATTTTTGATGTTTCGCTGTTTTTTATATTTGTCTTGAAGACTTAAATAGCATCTTCTCCGGTCTCGCCGGTTCTAATACGAATGATCTGTTCCAGGTTGGTCACAAAAATTTTACCGTCGCCAATTTTGCCGGTGTTGGCGGCCTTGACGATAGTTTCCACGGCTTGGTCGACAACGTGTTCGGCCACTGCGATTTCCAGCTTGACCTTAGGCAGAAAATCCACCACGTACTCGGCGCCGCGATACAACTCTGTGTGGCCCTTTTGCCTGCCAAAACCTTTAACTTCGGTTGCCGTCACACCGGCCACGCCGATCTCGGACAAGGCTTCCCTGACGTCGTCCAGCTTGAATGGTTTGATAATCGCTGTAATTAATTTCATGCTATCCCCAAATTCGAATGATTAAAAAGCTGTTTCGTCACTGTTGCCACCATAATAAATAATTCCGGTAGAACCTACAATTTACCCGAGCAAAAGCACCAAAGTAGTGCTTCATGATAACAAAAACGGGCAGCCATCGCCGACCACCCGTTTCTTTTCGCGTTAACCGCAGCTTTCAACCCTAAACATGATAAGCGGTTTCGCCGTGTTCGGTGACATCCAGACCTTCACGCTCAGTCGCTTCGCTAACCCGCAGACCCAGAGCCACGTCGGCAATTTTGAAGGCAATGAAGGACACCACGCCGGACCAAACGATGGCGATACCTACACCCCAAGCTTGGCTGGCAAGCTGGGTAAGCACGCTGTAGTCAGGCAAGGTCGCGTTGGTGACGTAATCCCATACTCCGGTACCGCCCAAGGCAGGGCTGGCAACCACAGCAGTACCCAAGGCGCCGATGATACCGCCTACCCCGTGCACACCAAACGCATCCAGCGAATCGTCATAGTTCATCGCGTGTTTCAAAAAGGTTACTGACCAGAAGCATACTGCGCCGACCACCAAGCCTAAACCGATAGCGCCCATCGGGCCTGACCAGCCGCAAGCTGGAGTTATCGCGACTAAACCGGCAACCGCGCCTGACGTGGCGCCCAACATGCTGGGTTTACCACGCACAGCCCATTCTGCGCCCATCCAGGCCAAGGTTGCCGCCGCTGCCGCCAACAATGTGTTGAGGAAAACCAATGCCGCCAGACCGTTGGCTTCCAGGTTGGAGCCTGCATTAAAACCGAACCAACCTATCCACAACAAGGACGCGCCTATCATGTTCATCGTCACGCTGTGCGGCGCGATAAACTCTTTACCATAACCAATGCGCTTACCTATCATTAAGCAACCGACCAAACCAGCGATACCGGCATTGATATGTACCACGGTGCCGCCGGCAAAATCCAACGCGCCTTTTTGGAATAAAAAGCCCGCCGTCGCACCGGCTGTTTCCGCTGCGGCAGCATCGGTATACGCATCAGGGCCTGCCCAGTACCAAACCATATGCGCCATCGGTAAGTAGCAGAAGCTAAACCAGATCACGGTAAACAACAGCACCGCTGAAAATTTAACCCGCTCGGCAAATGCGCCGATAATCAAAGCCGGCGTGATAGCCGAGAATGTCAGCTGGAACGCTACATAAATGAACTCCGGTACATAAGCCCCCTTGCTGAAAGTGGCCGCCATCGAATCCGGGGTAATACCCTTCAAAAATGCCTTGCTGAAACCGCCGAAGAAGGCGTTACCCTCGGTAAACGCGACGCTGTAGCCGAACGTCGCCCACATAATCGCCGTCAACGAAAAGATAACAAAGACCTGCATCAAGATAGACAGCATGTTTTTGGCTCGCACCATACCGCCGTAGAACAAGGCCAAGCCAGGTATTACCATTAACGCAACCAGTACGGTGGCAACTATCATCCAGGCGGTATCGCCTTTGTTAACGGTGGCTTGTACGGCCGGTGCCGCCACTTCTTCCGCAAACGCCATGCCCGAGAGTCCAAACAGCGCGAACAGCGCCATGCCTGTTAAATATTTCATTGTTGGTTTCCCCATCTTGATATTAAAGAGCTTCTTCGCCGGATTCGCCGGTTCTGATCCGAACCACCTGCTCCAGATCGGTTACAAAAATTTTGCCATCGCCGATCTTCCCGGTATTGGCTACTTTCACAATCGCTTCGACGGCTTGCTCAAGCAAAGCATCCGCAACCGCTACCTCGATTTTTGCTTTGGGTAAAAAATCCACCACATATTCGGCACCACGATACAGTTCCGTATGGCCCTTTTGCCGACCAAAGCCTTTTACTTCAGTAACCGTCACGCCAGATACACCGATATCCGACAACGCCTCACGCACGTCGTCTAGCTTAAACGGCTTAACCACCGCTGTTATCAGTTTCATAGTTCAACACCTCTTTGCTTGAGTTAATAAATTCCCGAAACAAGCAAAGCATGATGCATGCCACTATTTATTCCCATGATTTTTAAAGATTTATTAAACACATCAATTAAAAGGACAACAGAATCGCACCAAAGCAGTGCAACGCTTTTTGGATTGCACCATTGCAACTCAATACCACCCTACAGGCCTTGATCTGCCAGTTTCAGCGGTTTGCTTTAAGAATAAATGGGGCGTTGTCGCAACATAGCAACACCGCATTACTTTGGTGCAACAAAAAGAATTTGCACCATTGCGAATCATGAACTAGTCTACATATGCCGCCTATCTTATTGATTTTTAATAAATCGAATATGGCCTAAAAACTGCTGTACAATCTTCAGTAGTCACTGAACCAAGGGGATAACCACCATGAGAAACAACACAACGTTAACAAAATCACACAGCCGCGCTTGCTTAGCCGGGTTAATGGTGATTTGCAGTGCCTCCGCTATGGCGGACAGCTGGACAGAAGCATCCGGACTGCTGGGTGCAGCAGGCATTGATCCGAACGAAGCCAAGTTCATGAAGGATCACAATCTTAAAATTGGTGGCTGGCTGGAAGGAAGTGTCGGCGCGAATCTCAACGCCACACATGACGCTTACAATGGCCCAGTAACCTTTAACGATAGAACAGCTGAAGTACAAATGAACCAGCTGTACTTTTACTTGCAAAAAGCAATTACGGTTGGTGGTGATGCATTCGACATTGGCGGCCGCGCCGACTTTATGTACGGTACCGACGCTATTTTTACTCAAGCTTACGGCAATCCTTCATTTGACCCTACGACAACCTTAGCAACAGGCGGCCGCGGCGATTGGGACCTCTATCTTTCGGACGACCGCTTTTACAACCTGGCTTTACCGCAAGTCTATGCCGAACTTAACTTGCCGGTCGGCAATGGTATTGATGTCAAATTAGGCCACTTTTACACGCCTATCGGCTACGAAGTAGTTACTTCACCGGACAACTTTTTTGTCACAAAACCCTACACCATGCAGTATGGCGAACCGTTTACCCATACAGGTATGCTGGCTAGCTACACAGTTAACCCAAACTGGGCAATCTCCGCTGGCGCCGTCACGGGTAGCGGCACAGGTGGCTGGGATGGCAACTTTAATAAAAATGTTGGCAATTGGTCATTCTTGGGCGGTGTAACCTGGACTAGCGATGACGCTGGAACCTCGCTGGCACTGACCTCAACCGCCGGCGAACAGTCAGAAGTCAATAGTTCGAAATGGGCGATGTACAGCTTGGTTGGTAAACACAACTTCACCGACAAATTGCATTACATTATTCAACATGACCACGGCTATGCAGACAACGTAGCAACCGGCAATGCTTCCGCAGCCGCCACTTTGGCAGCAGGAACAGCCACGGTTGGAACACAAAATGCTGAATGGTACGGCATCAACCAATACTTGATTTACGATGTAACAGACAAACTTTCAGCCGGCCTACGCGCTGAATGGTTCAGGGACAACAACGGTTTCCGCGTGAACGGTCCAGGCCGTTGCGTTGCTGGCGCACAACCCGACGGTAGCAACTCGGCATGTGGTGCTGCCTGGGGCGGCTACTATGGTGACAACGCCGCTTTCTTGTCACAAGGTAGCGGCTACTATGCTCTTACAGCAGGTTTGACATACAAACCTGCCAAATGGATTAACCTGCGGCCTAATGTTCGTTGGGATCATAGTGATCAAACCAAGGCATTCGCCGGCGGCAACAGTCATGACCAAGTACTGTTCACTGCAGACGCTGTAATCACTTTCTAATCTTGAAGTTATAGCCACGAAAATTGATATAAACACACCTCCGACGCTTTGTTGGAGGCTTGGTTTGTTATAGCTCTTTACTACGTTTGATGATATTGTTAAAACGTTTAGCTTCTCAACCAAAACAACTACAACCCACGGAGACCCTCACTAATGTCTGTTGATCACGTTCTGAAATTAATCCAAGAAAACGACGTAAAATTTGTCGACTTCCGTTTCTGTGACACGCGCGGCAAAGAACAACACGTTACTTTCCCAGCGCACACTATCGACGAAGATACCTTTGAAGAAGGTAACATGTTCGACGGTTCATCCATCGCCGGCTGGAAACACATCAACGAATCGGACATGATTCTGATGCCCGACCCCAGCACAGCGGTTATCGATCCATTTTTCGACGACAAAACTCTGATCTTGCGTTGCGATATTATCGAACCGAAAGATATGCAAGGTTACGCTCGCGACCCACGCTCTATCGCCAAACGTGCTGAAGCCTATTTGCAATCTACCGGCATCGCCGACACCGCGTTCTTCGGTCCTGAAAACGAATTCTTCATTTTCGACGACGTCCGCTGGAACACCAGCATGGGCGGATGCTCCTACCAAATCGACTCAGAAGAAGCCGGCTGGAACTCTGAAAAAGTGTACGAAAACGGTAATATCGGTCACCGTCCGGGCGTTAAAGGCGGTTATTTTCCCGTACCACCAGTCGATTCTTTCCAAGACATGCGTTCCGCAATGTGCTTGGTTCTGGAAGAAATCGGCCAAACCGTTGAAGTACATCACCACGAAGTGGCAACTGCCGGTCAGTGCGAAATCGGCGTTAAATTCAACACGCTGGTTAAAAAAGCCGACGAAGTATTGGGCTTGAAATATGTGATTGCCAACATTGCTCACGCTTACGGCAAAACCGCAACCTTCATGCCTAAACCACTGGTTGGCGACAACGGCAGCGGCATGCACGTTCACCAATCCTTGGCTAAAGGCGGCGTTAACCTGTTCACCGGCAACTTGTATGGCGGCCTGTCAGAAACCGCGCTGTACTACATCGGCGGTATCATCAAACACGCTAAAGCATTGAATGCAATCACCAATCCATCAACCAACAGCTACAAACGTCTGGTTCCTGGTTTTGAAGCGCCTGTAATGCTGGCTTACTCTGCACGTAACCGCTCTGCGTCTATCCGTATTCCTTACGTCACCAACCCTAAAGGTCGCCGTATCGAAGTACGTTTCCCGGACTCAACTGCTAACCCATACTTGGCATTCTCTGCCATGTTGATGGCCGGTCTTGACGGTATCCAAAACAAAATTCACCCAGGTGAAGCAATGGATAAAGACTTGTACGACTTGCCGCCAGAAGAAGAAAAAGCGATTCCACAAGTTGCTTTCTCTCTGGACGAAGCATTGGCCGCTCTGGATGCAGACCGTGAGTTCTTGACTCGTGGCGGCGTATTCACCGACGACGTAATCGATGGCTACATTGCACTGAAACAAGAAGATGTGACTCGTCTGCGCATGAGCACTCACCCAGTTGAACTGGATATGTACTACAGCCTATAGGTTTTAAGACTGTCTCAGGCAGTCCCAAGCCAACCCAAAACCCCGCAAGCCGCTTGGCTTAGCGGGGTTTTTTATGTCTCAAGCATTCCCAACAAAACCCGTTGAAGCCCAAGTTTTTGCCCCCTATTTTGCCCCCTATTCCGAAATAGACTAGGATCCGTCCAAAAATAGGGGGCAAAGCATGCTACCGCCCTCACAAACTGCCGTTACACCTGCTGTTTGCTGGCACTACGCAAACAAGAGCTGACCGGCGCAGCCTGGTGAGGTCCACTTCGAGAAAGGCGAGATGCTGATCCGTGCCGATCATATGAAAACCAAAAAAGATCAGCTAGTCAGCTGCGCGCAGGCGGCTGAAATACTCCAAGAGATGCGCCGATTGGCTGCCATAGCCCTTTGGGTGATACCGATGCTAACCGCGAGCGACTTCATTGCGCCAATGGCTACCTGTCGCCCGTTGACTAAGAATTACAGCTTAAAGCTGCTTAGCTGTGTGTCCGGAAAAGTGTCGACATATCAAACCGCTAGCAACAACGAGCTGGTGGTATTCGCGGGTCATCGGCTTTTATTTTGGGGCATTCCCGCCCTAATTGGTGCATAATCAGAATTCGGTTAATATAGAAAACAACCGGAAACACACCAGAAATGGTTTTTTAAAAGTTAAGAGTAATTTATGGCAGCATTAGTACAAGGCAAAGTTAAGTGGTTCAACGATGACAAAGGCTTCGGCTTCATTGAACAAGATGGTGGCAAAGATGTGTTTGTACACTTTAGCGTTATTCAAGGTAGCGGTCGCAAAACCTTGAGTGAAGGCCAAAGCGTCACCATGGAAGTAACCAGCGGAGCTAAAGGCCCACAAGCGGAAAACGTCACCCCTTTATAGTGGTCATTTGATTGCTATCGTAGCAAAGCATTGAAGCCGGGTAATACCGGCTTTTTTTGTGCCAAAATAAACCCGAACCAAAGCCCCCTATTTTATTTTTCACCCTCTCGAGGCATTGACTTTACTAGGCCCTTGTATTACAGCCTACGCGACGGGGCATATTAATTGCTTCGCTATCGAGGAGGGGATGCAGCCCCTTTACTCCAGACACTCTTTCTTCAGCACTATTTAGGTAACTATTATGGCTATCAGCGTCTTCGATATTTTTAAAATCGGTATCGGACCTTCCAGCTCACACACGGTCGGACCAATGCGGGCAGCACGGACGTTTGTCAATAATCTGGAGCAACAAGGCATCATTGATAAGGTGCACCGCTTGCGCATCGAATTATTCGGCTCACTTGGCGCGACCGGCAAAGGCCATGGCACCGACAAAGCGGTATTGCTTGGTCTGGAAGGCGAAGCACCCGACTTGATTGACCCGGCCATCATTCCACAACGACTAGCGACTATCCGCGAAACCGGGGCGGTTAGGCTATTGCATCGTTACCCGGTGCCTTTTAACGAGAAGGCCGACTTACTGTTCCAACGCAAAGTATTGCCCTATCACTCCAACGGCATGCGCTTTACCGTATTCGGCTCAAATGGCGCCGAACTGTTGCAAAGCGACTACTATTCCGTAGGGGGCGGATTTGTGGTGACCGACGCCGCAGCGGCCGCTGATCGGCTGAGCAATGACGATACGTGCTTGCCTTACCCTTTCAAAACTGGTGCAGCGATACTAAAACTGTGCGCGACACATAACAAATCAATCAGCGACTTGATGCTAAGCAATGAAAAAGCCTGGCTGGGTGAAGAGGAAATCCGCCAGAAACTGTTAAACATCTGGCAAGTGATGCAGGCTTGCGTCGACCGAGGACTACACGAAGAAGGAGTTATGCCGGGCGGGATGAAAGTCAGACGTCGAGCAGCCAATCTCTATCGGCAGCTCAGTGGCGAAATACCCCGGCAAACGCCAAGCATGCCGGTCGGAACGATGGAATGGGTAAATTTGTTCGCGCTTGCCGTCAGCGAGGAAAATGCCTCGGGCGGGCGCGTGGTGACCGCACCCACCAACGGCGCTGCCGGCATCATCCCGGCAGTATTGCATTACTACTGGCGCTTTTGCGACGGCGCGAATGAGGAAGGTGTGATTCGCTTCTTGCTGACGGCAGCTGCGATAGCTATCTTGTACAAAGAGAACGCCTCACTATCCGGTGCCGAGGTCGGCTGCCAGGGCGAAGTCGGCGTTGCGTGCTCTATGGCGGCCGGTGCACTGGCCGAAGTATTGGGCGGCACGCCCGAGCAGGTCGAGAACGCCGCCGAAATTGGGATGGAGCATAACTTGGGTTTGACCTGCGACCCAGTCGGTGGTTTGGTGCAAGTACCCTGCATCGAGCGTAACGCGATGGGATCGGTAAAGGCTATCAACGCCGCTCGCATTGCCCTGCGCGGCGACGGCAAGCATTTCGTATCCCTGGACAAGGTAATCAAAACCATGCGCGAAACCGGCGCCGATATGAAAACCAAATACAAGGAGACCTCACGCGGCGGTTTGGCGGTAAATTTGATTGAATGCTGACAACTCAGGTTTATGCAAGCCCAAGATTTGTAGAGTCGTTAAAACTCGCGCGTCTAACAAAAAGCCTGCCCAACCGACCAAACGAAACAGCAACGTTCAGCAATTTCCGAACTTTATACGATAGTAAAATTAACCATGTGTTCGGAAATCGGTCGCTATATCCCCGTCATCATAAATCGCTTGGCCTCTGCCAAGGATACCGTCCCGGCCCGAGGCCGCGAATGCCATGATCTGCATAGCCGTTTCCTGCGGGACTTCCAATTGGTTGAGGCTGTTTTGCAATAGTTCCAATACCACATCGTAGTTATCGTCAATCGGCTGTAATCTCAAAAAATGGGAATGGCCGGGACAGAGCAGGGTTAGGTGGGGTTTCTCGTCGCTGCCGACAAGATCGCCAGTAACAAACATCTCCAAAAACGCAAAGTCTCGATTATTGACCAAACTGGGCTTGGCGTTCCCTCTGGCAAAAGCCGCCGCAAAATAATCATCAGCCAATTCGGACAGTTTTTTAGGCTCGACGGGTTCGGCTCTGAGCAACGCGTTTACAAGCTGCTTTAGCGGCTTGGCTTGTTCTTGGATGGGCCTAGAGTAAAAATATCGGTTGATTCGATAGTCATCAAGCATACTGGCATAGAAAATATCCACAATTTTCGACACCAGGTTCTCGTCAATTTTAGGTAATAGTTTGTTGTTCATCGTTTAATCCCCCTGCTTTATAGTTAACCAGCTTTTTTGCTTAAATCAAATGCCGCATGAGTACGTCCCTTTTACGTCTACTAAACGCAGCGCCAGAGTATAAGTCCGATCCGGCAATATCCGCTTAAACGTTTTTTCTAAAATCAGCAGCTGGCAGGCAAAGACATAGCATTTGAAAAAAAATTTTTAGCAAACAACATTAACGTCGAATGTTAAGTCTATGAAGATGAATAACATTGAAAAATCAGGCCACAGATGTAGTTTAAAAACCACTTGAAATCCTCGTTTAACATAGGAAAATCGCGCCCGAAGCGGCATTTTTATGACGCTGTTCACACTTTATTCGATAAAAAGAGGAGGCATTATGAAAATCGCACTTGTCGCTATGGCCGGAGTCACTATCGGCGCACTGATAGCTATTTCAGCTTTTCAATTATTGAAAGTCATTTTTCAAGAAATGTACAAAATGGCGGCTGAGGCTTGGTATAGCCCTGAGCAACACTAAAACTGCCCGAGCATCGTTGCGGCCCGGTTAAATGACAGACGAAAACCGGCCAATTGCAGAACTGAACAAGCTGTAATGCCCATATAAAAAAATGCCCCGCCGGTTTCCCAACGGGGCATTTTTATTTTAATTGCCTTGCTTTATCAATCCGCCTTGTTTAACACTCGCAGCGAATAGCGTATTTGACCGAATTATCAGTCGTTACCGCCGAATACGCCCAACAATTGCAGCAAGCTGGTGAACAGGTTGTAGATGGACACGTACAATGACACGGTCGCTAAAATATAGTTAGTTTCGCCGCCGTGGATGATTTCACTGGTTTGATACAAAATCATACCGGACATCAGCAACACGAACATCGCGGAAACCGCCAACGACAACGCAGGTACCGAGAACAAGATCGCCGCCAAACCCGCGAAGAACGCTACCAGCACGCCCACCATCAGGAAGCCGGCCATAAAACTAAAATCCTTGCGGGTGGTCAGCGCGTAGCCTGACAAACCCAGGAAAATCACGCCGGTACCGCCCAGTGCGGTTAAAATCAGCTCATGGCCGTTGCTGAACGCGTGTACATACATGTTTAAAATCGGCCCCAGAGTCATCCCCATGAAACCGGTCAACGCAAACACGAACACCAAACCCAGCGCACTATTACTGAAACGGGTGGTTAAAAACAGCAGACCGAAATAGCCCACTATGGTAATAATCAAGCCAGGATGCGGCAAATCCAGGGTCATGGCTACAGCAGCCATAGCCGCGCTGAACAGCAATGTCATCGATAGCAATAAATAAGTATTCTTTAAAACCTTATTGGTCGCCAGTATGCCGGCTTCCGAACGAGCAGTTGCAGTATTTAAACGCATGATCAGTTATCCTCTCAAAGTTACAAGTAATGCTGTGACCGCGCAATGCCCCCGGAGTTTCAAGGCATTGTCGATACCGTCTGCTAGTATACCTAAAGAAATTGTACATACGAGGTTAAATAGGACATGAGCCCCACCCCTTACGAGTTAATCGGCGGCGAGACTGCCTTGCGCAGCTTGGTCGATAGATTCTACTTTTATATGGATATTCTGCCGGAAGCCCAGGGTATCCGCGCCATGCACGCCCCCAGCCTGGCAAGCGCCAAAGACAAATTGTTCAAGTTCTTCTCGGGCTGGCTGGGTGGCCCCAACCTGTTTATCGAAGAATTCGGCCATCCGATGCTGCGGGCCCGGCATTTTCCATTCTCGATTGGCGAATCGGAGCGGGATCAATGGATGCTCTGTATGAACAAGGCTTTGGACGAAATTGAGACGGACCCGCGCCTGCGCGAGAATATCCGCACCGCCTTGCAACAACTCGCGACGCATATGATCAATCAAGAAGCCACGGGAAGCTGAAGCTCATGTCATTATCCAAACAATTGTTAATCCTGATATCGGCGTTGTTTTTGATGATTTTCAGCGTCAATTTCGCGTTGAGCGTCAACAACATCAAGGACTACCTGGAAGGCGAATCGAAGAATCATGCCCAGGATACCGCCACCTCGCTGGGTCTATCGCTCAGTCCTTACATGGTTGATAACCACGATCCGGTGATTAAAACCATGATGAGCGCAATTTTTGATATGGGTTATTACAAAGAAATCAGGCTGGTCGATGCGGATAACAAAGAACTGGTGGCTCTAAGCAGCGACAAGCGCATAGAAGGCGTGCCGGACTGGTTTACCGACCTGCTGCCGATGACATCGGCCACCGCCGAAAGCGAAATCAGCTCGGGCTGGAACATGAGCGGGGTGATCTACGTCACGGTCAACTCCGGCTACGCCTATCTAAAGCTGTATGAACAAGCCAAATCCGGGTTTTACTATTCCCTTGCGGCATTTTTGTTCTCCATCTCCCTGCTGGCACTGCTTTTACGCGTCACATTAGCCTCGCTAAGAAAAATCGATCTATTGGCTCAGCAGATCAGCGACGGCCATTTCGAAAGCATCGAAGAATTGCCCTGGACCCGCGAAGTACGCAATGTCGCGGCATCCATGAACACCATGTCGCACAAAATAAAAACCACGATTGCCGCACTGCACGGCAAACTGGACCAAATGGGCGCCAGCTTGTTGCGCGACGATTTGACCGGGCTGTATAAAAAAGCCGTGTTCGAAACCGACATGAAAAATTTGGCCTTGGAAGACGCGGATGCCTATGTGGTATTGATAAAAATCGACAGCTTGGTCGATCTGGTTAAAGAGCGCGACAGCGACGTGATCGATCAATTCTTACAAGCGTTTGCCGCCATACTGGAAAAAATCGCCGATCTTGCTGGAGCACAAGCCGGCAAAGCTTATCGATTCTACGGCGCCGAATTTGCACTCGTGCTGAAGATTGGGAATTCGGAACAACTGGAAGGGTTGGTGAAAACCCTGAGCAACGAAGTAACCGAATTGGGCGAACGTTACCAAAAAACCGATTTGGCCCACATCGGCGTGGTTGCTTTCAATCCGCTGCTGACCACCGAAATTCTGTTGGAAGCCGCGCACGAAGCTTATGAACAAGCGCATCTGATCGGCACCAACAGTTATTTCATCCGCACCGGCGATAATTTAGCCCGCGATATTGCCACCTGGCGGGATTTGGTCTTCGACTGCGTCGACCATAACGGTTACTCGGTTTGGTATATCGGGCAGATCGCCGCATTCAGCAGCGGCGAACTGTTGATGGAAGAAGCTTTCATTCAGGTGCACGATAAACAGGGCGGCCTGGTGGCAATCGGTCCATTCATCTCGATTGCTGAAAAATTCGCCAAAATCGTCGATCTGGATAAAGGCGTCATTCGCATCGCGTTGGAGCATATTCGACATAATCATATCGAACATGCCATCGCCGTCAACGTATCGACCCGCACCATCAAAAACAGCGATTTCCGGCTCTGGTTGGAAAAACTAATCAAACAAAATCCGGCGGAAGCCAAAAAGCTGGTATTCAGCTTATCCGCTTATGCTGTCGTCAAGGATATAGACGCCTATCAGGCCTTCATAGAAACCGTGCATCAATGGGGCGCGCGGGTGATGATCAAACGCTTCGAAACCCAATCCATGTCGGCGGAATTGGTCAAGCGCCTGAAACCGGACTTTATCCGTCTGGCCCGCGACATCGGCAACGGTATCGACAGTTCCTCGCAAAAGCACGCGTTCGTGCAAACCATGCAAGAAATTTCCACATTGCTGGATATTTCGATCTTGGCCGAAAACGTACAGTCGGATAAGGATTATCGCCGCTTAAAGGCGATAGGAATCGTCGGTGCCAGCCGTTAATAAGGGCGCACTTAATGCAGCCGGAATCGCCCTTATTGTCTTTAGCCTGTGTTGCGGCATGGTGCTGGCGGCCGGCTTATTAATCGATCAGAGCCTGCTGGATAAAGTAGAAAAAAAATACGGCTCAACAGCCAAGCAACGTTTCTTAGACTGGCAAAGCTTGATCGAGAACGGCAAAGGCTGGCCGGAAGCGACGAAACTGGAACGGGTCAACGACTTTTTCAACGGTAACGTCGAGTTTATTGACGATATTATCCTGTGGCAAAAAACCGATTACTGGGCAGCACCCACGGAGTTTCTGGCCAAAGGTGCCGGCGATTGCGAAGATTACTCCATAGCCAAATATTTCACCTTGGTGGAAATGGGCGTCGATGAAAGTAAACTGCGGATTACCTACGTCAAGGCTTTGGAACTGAATCAGGCACATATGGTACTGACCTACTTCGACTCGCCGCGCGCGGTACCCTTGGTGCTGGATAATCTGAAGCCGAACATAGTCCCTGCTACGCAGCGCAGCGACTTACAGCCTGTGTACAGCTTTAACGGTACCGGCTTATGGCTTGCCAAAAGTAAAGGTTCCGGGCAACATGTCGGCGGTTCGGACCGCTTAAGCATGTGGACCGAGCTTAAATTAAGAATGCTGGAATCGCCTTTTTGAACAAGCAAACCGTCCCCTTACCTTACAACCTACGCCGCAGCAGCCGCGCCAAAAACACCCGCATCGTAGTCACCGCCGACAAAATAGAAGTGGTGGCACCGCTCAAAGTGTCCGAACGGCGCATTCAGGATTTTGTGCATGCCCAAAAAGACTGGATAGAAGCCGCGCTAAAACGCATTGCCGGCAGAGTGCAAACCGCTGCCCCCAAGCTAGCGCCGAGCGAGTACACGGATGGCGCGCATATCCCCTACCAAGGCCGCCGCTTACCGCTAAAAACCACCACCGGTAAAGCCAAAACTGTCCGCATCGAGTTGCTGAACGACGAAATGTTTTGGGTGAAATTACCGGCTGGAATTGCCGATGAGCAACACTCCGCCCTGATTCAACAAGCTTTGACACGCTGGATGAAAAACCAAGCCAAGCAGCAGGTACAGCAATGGGTCGATCTACACGCGCCGCGCTTTGCCCTGTTTCCGCGCAGCATCCGCATCAAAACCCAAAAAAGCCGCTGGGGCAGTTGCGGTCCGAAAAACGACATTAATATGAATTGGCTGCTGCTGCTGGCTCCAGCCGCAGTTTTGGAATACGTGGTAGTCCATGAACTTTGCCACATCAAACACAAAAATCATTCTCCGGCTTTTTGGCAATTGGTTGGCGAACATCTACCCGACTTTAAGCAACGCCGGCTCTGGCTTAAACAACACGGCGCTAGCGTGATGCAAGGCTTGTAATGCTGAAAAAGCTGGGGTTTTATATTTTTGCGGCGTTATTTATCTTTGCCGGGCAATTTCTGGTCAATCAGGATTTAGTCAGCGGTACGCCGCCGCCCATCGTGCAAACCACGCTAACCGGCGAAAACCCTATGCCACGCATAAGTAAAGGGCCGGCTGTGTTGTACTTCTGGGCGGAATGGTGCGGGATATGCCGAAGCATGCAGGGCAGCATCAGCAACATAATGCGGGATTATCCGGGCTTGACGGTAGCGGTGCGCTCCGGCGACGACAGCGCATTACAGAACTATCTAAACAACAAACAACTTAACTGGCCGGTTGTGAACGACAACAGCGGCAGTATCGGTCAACGTTACGGGATTAAAGGTGTACCAGCTGTGTTCTTCATTAACGCCGCCGGCGATATTGTCTTTACGACGGTAGGGTATACGTCAGAATGGGGTATGCGTTTTAGACTTTGGCTGGCAGGATTGAGCTGACTTTATCGAAGCAACAATCCCTATCAATGATCGGCGTGTTCAGCCAAATCACCCAAGGCCGCCAACTCCCGCTCCAGCAGCTCGCTATCGCCCAGGTTGAGTTCCACCAATCGGCGTAAGTTGGAAATGCTGTCTATATCGATATGCACACACTTAAAACCCACCCTGTTGGCATCGGCATGGGTTGCCGCCACTTCCATACTAATACTGATTTCTTCGGATAAATCGAATTTCAAGGAATATAAAGCATCGGCCTGACCGGCTAAAGGCTGCTCTAAATCCAACAGACAACCGCGCAAGGACAGATCGATAATTTTGCAAGGATAGGTTTGACCCGAACCGGTTAAAACAGCCCCTGTATGGTAAAAAATCCTGTGAAAACGGCGTTTATCATCGTTTTTTTCAAATGTCATACGCTTAATCCAAGAAAAATTGCATTGAGGTACTGTCAACGACAATTACATCGTTACTTTGCAACTGCACGGTGCGGTCGCCCAAGGGCTCGTCGTTAATCGCCAGGCCCTCATGCCCTTGCAGGGCGGAAAGGAAATAACCGTCCTTGCGCCTAGCTATCACAATAACCCCTGCACCTTCGTGGCCCAGGCGCGTCATGGCTTTCTTCAAGCGCAGAATTCGACCGATATGCATGCCGTTTAATACTTGCAAATTGGCTTCGGGCGATTTTACGGCTTCTTCCAGCTTCTCATTTAACGCCCGCACATCCGCATCGCCAAAGTCGGCAGGCGTGGATACCAGGACTTTTTCCGAAAATTCATCGGTAGTGTTGTAGACGATATAGTGTTTGCCGATGTTGATGATGTCGTTGTTTTGCAGGCTCCATTCTTTGGTGTGCTGATCGTTTACCAAAAGCGGAAATTTTTCGTTCAATTGCTTGAGAACGCAAGTGCCGTCTTTAATCACGGCAACGGCGTGCGCGGGCGCGACGGCAAGACTATCAACCACTAGGTCATTGGTTTCATCACGACCAATATGCACTACACCAGAATCAAAAACACCTGTATGGATTGCATTGTCTTTAAAATAAACGGTAAATTTCGCCATCTCTGTTGTTCAAGTAATCCCTGCGCCCGGCTAGTAGTATAGCCATTAAAGCCGAGCTTGCAGATTAATCAATAATTATTTTGATATTACATTATTTTATAAATCCAAACCTATGATAGCCAAAGACTATTTGCATGCGCCTAACCTCTGCGCGGTGCCCGAATAAATAAAATATACAGTCGCCAAGCGGCGCGCCATGTGGCAACATCCTCCGCTAGACTTTCCCATTAATATATAAGTCATCGATCATGAATCCGACTCAGCCCCATCCGCAAAGCGAACCCGTTATTTCGCAAGACATCTATATTGCCGGCGTCGACGAGGGTAGCGGTAAATCCTTGATCATGCTGGCGATCATCGAAATGTTATCCGGCTACGCGGACAATATCGGTTTTTTTCGGCCGATTATTCAAGGCGATACCGACAAAGACGATTTGATTCAATTCATTAGCCACCGCTATCAACTCCCCACCCCATACGAAGCCATGTATGGCTGTACCAGCGCGGAAGCCCGGCAATTTTTGGCCGCCGAACAATACGACGAACTGTTGAAAACCATACTGGCCAAATACCGGGCCTTGAAGGCGCGTTGCGATCATGTGCTCTGCGTCGGCAGCGACTATCGACACGGCAACGCCATTTTCGAATTCGATTTCAACGCCGATGTCGCCAACAATCTGGGCTGCCTGATGATGCCGGTTATGCAGGGCGAAGATCTTAGCGACGAACAAATTTTAAACGGCTTGGCCAGCCTGAAACATTCCGTACACGAACACGACTGCGAATTGCTGGCCACGGTCATCATCGGTGTCGCGCAAAATCAAATTGCCAGCCTGCGCCACAGCTTAAATCATTCCAGCGAATTCCCGGTGTACGTGGTGCCCGCCGAATCGTCCCTGGAAAAACCCACCATCGGCAACATCGCCAAAGTCATCGGCGCCAAAGTATTTTCCGGTGAAAACGCGACGATGAGCCGCGAGGTGTATCACTACAAAGTCGCGGCAATGTTGGTGCCGGACTTTCTGGATTATGTGGAAACCGGCGATTTGGTGATTACCCCTGGCGACCGCTCGGATATCATCATGGCCAGCCTGATGGCCTACAACTCCAGCAACTATCCGCAGATTGCCGGCCTGTTATTAACCGGCCATCAACAACCGGCCCCGCAAGTGCAAAAATTGATTGACGGCCTGGGCGATACGCCGTTCGCAGTGCTCGGCGTCGATTCCGACACCTTCACCACCGCTTTACAAGTCAGTCAGGTCACCGCCCGCTTGCATTCTCAAGATGATCGCAAAATTGCCACTGCACTGGGATTAATCGAAAGTAACATCAACATGGTGGAACTGCGGCTGCGACTGTGCAGCAAGGTTTCGCACAAAATCACGCCGCTGATGTTCGAATACGATCTGTTGCAGCGCGCCAAAGCCAGAAAGCAACATATCGTGCTACCGGAGGGCAATGAAGAGCGGATTCTGCGCGCAGCGGAGATTTTGCTGCTGCGCGATGTGGTGAAAATCACCCTACTGGGTAACGAAGCCGAGATCCGCCAGAAAATTCAGGCCATGGCCTTGAAGATGGACAATGTCAACATCATCGACCCGATTAAATCGGATCTGCGGCCGTTGTTCGCGGAAACCTATTACCAAGCCCGTAAACATCGCTGCATCGTTTACGATACCGCCTTCGACCTAATGGCCGATCCCAGTTATTTCGGGACATTGATGATACATCTCGATTACGCTGACGGCATGGTCTCCGGTGCGGTGCATTCGACGCAACATACCATTCGTCCAGCCTTCGAAATCATCAAAACCAGGCCCGGCGCGTCAATTGTTTCCAGCGTGTTTTTTATGTGCCTGGAAGATCGCGTATTGGTTTACGGCGATTGCGCAGTGATCCCCAATCCCAACGCCGCGCAATTGGCCGACATCGCCATTAACGCCGCCGAAACCGCACGCATGTTCAACATCGAACCGCGCGTTGCTATGCTGTCCTACTCCACCGGCGAATCCGGCAAGGGCGAGGCGGTGGATAAAGTCAGAGACGCCGTCAAAATCGCCCAAAGTCTGTGTCCGGACCTGCTGCTGGAAGGCCCGATGCAATACGATGCCGCCGTGGACGCCAGCGTCGCTAAAACCAAACTACCCGACAGCGAAGTCGCCGGCCAGGCCACCGTATTAATTTTTCCGGACCTCAATACCGGCAACAACACTTATAAAGCGGTGCAACGCTCATCCGGTGCAATCGCCGTCGGCCCCATCCTGCAAGGTTTGAACAAACCGGTCAACGATTTAAGCCGTGGCTGCACAGTGACAGACATCGTCAATACGGTTGTCATCACCGCGATTCAAGCCCAGGAAGCCAACAAAACATGATGCAAAAAACCCTATTAAGCAGTTTGCTGTTCTGCATGCTGAGCTTTAATTCACTGGCGCAGACCCGCATCGCCGTGCTGGATTTTGAATTGAAAGACCTAACTCTGGCGCCCGGCGTCCCCGCTGAATTGCAACGAACCGCGTCAATCAAACCGCTGCTGGAGCAAGAGTTAAAGCGCGCCGGCTATGTAATCGTAGCCATACCGAACCAGGTACAGCAAGCCGCCAACAGTGGCGTCGGCTATTTATTCGACCATGCCGATGCCGCCGCGCAACTGGGCAAGCAATTTCAAGCCGATTACATTTTGGTTGGACGGCTACACAAACCCAGCTTTTTATTCGCTTATCTGATGGGGCGCTTGGTCAAGGTAGCCGATGGCAAGTTGATCGGCGACTACATTTCCGAATCCAAGGGCCCCAACGCCAGTCTGACCATCAAAGCCGTGGAAAGCCTGACCACTAAAATCGACCATGATCTGGATCGCCAATATATCCCGCCGCCACCGGCGAAACTTGCCCATTAATCGCCTAACCCTTTCGAGATATTCATGAAAATTCTGGTGCTTAACGCCGGCAGCTCATCGGTTAAATACAGCTTATTCGAGATGTCTGATCGCTCAGTATTGATCGCAGGTATCATCGAACGCATCAGCGAAGACTCCGCTAGCCATAGTTATGCGCTGGCGAATAATGACCGGACACGCGACGAAATCAATTGCCGCAACCATCAACAAGCCTTGCAGTTGCTGTTCGAAACGCTGGCAGCGTGCGGCGTGTTGAAGGACCGTCGGGAGTTGGCCTGCATCGGCCATCGAGTCGTGCATGGTGGCGAACATTTTCGTGAACCGGCCTTGATTGATACACAAGTGATGCAACGCATTGCCGAGGTTATTCCATTGGCTCCGCTGCATAACCCCGCCAATTTGTTGGGTATCGAGGAAGCCATCCACCAAATGGGCGAGACGCCGCAAGTCGCGGTATTCGATACAGCGTTTCATCAAACCCTGCCGGATTATGCCTATCGCTATCCCCTGCCCGAACACCTTTATACCCAACATGGCGTAAGACGTTACGGCTTCCACGGCACTTCGCACCGTTATGTTGCCGAGCAAGCTGCGCAGTATCTCGGCAAACCGGTGTCGGCGACCAATCTAATCACGCTGCATCTCGGTAATGGCGCCAGCGTCACAGCGATCCAAAACGGCCGGAGCATCGACACATCGATGGGTATGACACCGCTGGAAGGTTTGATGATGGGCAGTCGCTGCGGCGACATCGATCCGGCAATCCATTTTTATCTGAGCCGCACGCTGAATTTGTCCAACGACGCCATTGAAACCTTGTTAAATAAAGAAAGCGGCTGCAAGGGTATTTGCGGCGAAAACGATATGCGGGCGATACACCGGATGGCCGAAGCCGGCGACGAACAGGCAAAGCTGGCTTTAGCGATGTACGCCTATCGCATTAAAAAATACGTCGGCGCTTATTTTGCGGTGCTGGGCCGAGTCGATGCCTTGGTATTTACCGGCGGCATCGGCGAGAACGATGCCTGGCTGCGCGAACAAGTCTGCCTTGATATGACCCTCTTTGGGATTGCGATAGACCAGGAAAAAAACCGAAAACCGGTGAGACCATGCGACAGCATCAATCCAGCCAACTCCGGAGTGGCGATATTGGTGATTGCCACGAACGAGGAATTGGAAATTGCAATCCAGGCCCAGCAATGTCTGGAACAGCCGCAGGCCCTAAATTAGCAGGGCTTAGGCGCAAATTACTCCGCGTTATCAACACCGCCGGGAATAAGTATTTCATTCCGAGGCGCAAAGAAACATTTCCGTAACATTTCAACCATATGATCTCGAAAGCGGTCCATATCGCCCTTCGGGATTATTGCTGTCAAGTTTGCTGCTTTCACAACGAATCAAACTCAAATCACCCAATAAGCCACAAGAAGACGATGTAAAAACTAATGCGATAATATTGCATCCACGTCTGTTATAATATAACATCTTTGCACATCATTCCTGACTGCGCTACTTCTCATGAAAAAAACCGCTGCCCTGATTTTAATACTGCCATCGCCGGTCTTGATGGCCGAAGAACCTGCGATACAAGCAATGGACGAAATAATTGTCACAGCACCGCTACAAGACAAAAAGTCGGACAGCCCGGTACCGGTCACCGTGCTGAGCGATGACGATTTACGGATGAAAACCGGCCACAGCATCGGCGATACCTTGAAAAACGAGCTGGGCATCAGCAGCCAATCCTTCGGCCCCGGCGTCGGTACTCCGGTGATACGTGGTCAAGCCGGGCCCAGAGTCCGGGTATTGAACAACGGTATCGGCAGCAACGATGTTTCCGCAATCAGTCCCGACCACGCCACCAGCGTCGAACCTCTGTTGGCTGAGCGCATCGAAGTGCTGCGCGGCCCGGCCACGCTACTCTACGGCAGCGGCGCGATGGGCGGCGTGGTTAACGTCATCGACAACCGCATCCCCGGTCGCCAGTTCGACAAACTGGTAGGTGCCGCGCTCGAGCAACGTTTCGATTCCACCTCCGACGAAACCAGCACCACCATGAAAGTCGAAGGCGGCAAGGACAATATTGCTTATCACCTGGACGGCTTTTATCGGCATCGCAACAATCTGGACATAGGCGGCAGCGGCATAGACACCGCGAAAGTGGCCGTCACCGATCCCAGCTTGGAGATTGTCGATAACCCCAAAGGCTATCTGAACAACACCGGCGCGGAAGCAATCAGCGGTTCGGCCGGCTTGTCCTGGATCGGTGCGCCCGGTTTCGCCGGTGTGTCGATCAATAACCTAAACAACAACTACGCCATCGCTCCCGACGGCACCGGCGACGAAACGGTACGCATCGCGATGCGGCAAACCAAATACGACTTTAAGAGCGAACTGAACAACCCGTTCCGCTTTGCAAAAAATCTACGTACCCGGCTGGGTTACACCGATTACCAGCATACCGAAATCGCCAACGGCGAACCCGGTGCTTATTACACCAACCAGTCCTACGAAGGCCGCATGGAATTGGCTCACCAGGATCTGGGACCGCTGCGCGGCGTGGTGGGTTTTCAAGCCCAGGCCAGCGACTTTAATGCGATCGAAAAACTCACCGGCGACAGCATCGTGCCACGCTCGGACATTACCAGTTACGGTGTCTTCGCTGTGGAATCTTTCGACCTTGGGGCGGTGACTTATCAGCTGGGCACCCGCGTCGAACAAACCGATATTCGCCCGGACGGTTTCGCCAATCTCAGCTACATCCCGGTCAGCGCGTCGGCTTCCGCGGTATGGAAACTGGATAATCGCAACAGCTTGAATCTGGCAGTGACTCGCTCCTCGCGCGCGCCGCAGGTCCAAGAATTGCTGTCCGACGGCTACCACGACGCCACCCGCAGTTACGACAGAGGCGACCTGGGTTTAAGAGAAGAAACCTCCTACAACCTGGACTTGGGCTACCGCTTCAAAACCGATTGGTTACGCGCCGAATTCGACTTATTCCACAACTGGGCCAGCGATTATATTTTCCAGCAACGCAACGGCGAATTCGTCGATCAAGACGGCAATCCTTGCGTAGCGGATTGTGTGCCTTTGGTCACCAGCGGACAACACGACGCTATCTTCAAGGGTTATGAAGCCAAACTGATCGTGCCTATGATGGAAAACCATGTCGGCTTATTGGAGATGACCCTATTCAGCGATTACACCCGCGGCGAATTTCTCAACGGTAGCGACGTACCGCGCATGCCACCGTTACGCTACGGCCTGCAACTGGATTTCAATCGGGAGAAATTGTCCACTTATCTGCGCTTTACCCGAGCCGAATCTCAGCCCCATGCCGGCGATTTCGAAACCTCCACTGCCGGCTATTTCTTGCTGAATGTAGGCACCAACTATCAAATCAAGGCCTATAAAGACGCCAAGCTCATGATATTCGCCAAAGGTAATAACCTGCTGGATCAAAACATCCGCAACTCGACATCGTACTTGCGAAATTTTGCCCCGGAAGCAGGACGCGGCGCGGAAGTAGGTTTTAGAGTCAGTTATTAGAACCGCTGAAATCGGCGCTGTCCTTACCAACAGCGCCTTTTTTTGACCGCCATAACGCTACAATATAACATCAGAATCACCATGACTCTTAGACACGCCCCAGCTAAACAACTCCCTGTCACCGTGCTATCCGGCTTCCTCGGTGCGGGTAAAACCACCTTGTTGAACCACATCCTCAACAATCGGGAGAATTTAAGGATAGCCGTGATTGTTAACGACATGAGCGAGGTGAATATCGATGCGGCGATGGTCAAAAACCAAGTACAACTGAATCGTGGCCAGGAAAAACTGGTCGAAATGAGCAATGGGTGCATTTGTTGCACCCTCCGCGAGGACTTGCTGATCGAGGTCGGCAATTTGGCCAAGGAAGGCCGCTTCGATTACTTGGTAATCGAATCCACCGGCATTGCCGAGCCGCTGCCGATTGCGGAGACCTTCACGTTTCGCGATGAAGCCGGGGCGAGTTTATCCGACCATGCTCGCCTGGATACGCTGGTCACCGTGGTGGACGCGGTCAACTTTATGCGCAATTACCTAGAAGCCTTGAGCTTAAAAGAAACCGGCGAGTCACTGGGCGAAGATGACGAACGTAACGTCGCCGATTTACTGGTCGATCAAATCGAATTTGCCAATATCATTCTGATTTCCAAAATTGATCTGATCGCCGGCGACGAGATCATCAATTTAACAGCGGTGTTACACAGCCTCAACCCCGACGCGGAAATTCTCCCAATCGTGATGGGTCAGGTCGATTTACACAAAGTACTCGACACCGGCTTGTTCGATTTCGAAAAAGCCGAGCAAGCCCCGGGCTGGTTAAAAGAATTGCGGGGCGAACATAAACCGGAGACTGAAGAATACGGCATAGGCAGCTTCGTTTACGCCGCCCGTCGCCCCTTCCATCCGCAGCGGTTCTATGATCATCTGCACGCCGGCGAATGGGATAACGGCACATTGCTCCGTTCCAAAGGCTTCTTCTGGCTGGCGTCGCGCCCGGATCACGCCGGCAGCTGGTCACAGGCCGGCGGCGTGATGCACCATGGTTTGGCCGGTCGCTGGTGGGCGGCAGTGCCGCGCCAGGAATGGCCGCAAGATTATCTGCCGGATATCCAGTCGCAATGGGCCGAACCCTACGGCGACTGCCGCCAAGAACTGGTATTCATCGGTCAAAATGTCGACATCGACAAAGTGCGCCGCGAGTTGGACGAATGCCTGTTAACTGACGCCGAACTTGCAGCCGGTCCGACGGTTTGGCGACACTATCATGATGAATTTCCGCAATGGTTTGCCGATGGCTAGTATCGACGGCTATCTGCATATCATCGGTATTGAATTGTTGCTTATTCTGGCAATTGTCTTGCCCTTGATTGACAGAGCGCCCGCCAAACGCGTGCTATCAAAACTCTTTTTAAGTGTGTTGGGGTTCATGCTGACGCATTTCGCCACCCATGCTTTGCCGAACAAATTAGCCCGATTTATTTACAGCTCTCAGCACGAATACCACTCGCTCAAATCTAAGGCACCCTATCGCACATGACTATCGCTATCAGTACTATTGCCGGCGCCATTGCGGCCTGTCTCGCCGTCAGCATTTGCTCGTTGTCCAGCGTATTTGCATTATGGCTGAAACCCGACGTCTTGAATCGGGTAGTGCCCTATCTGGTCGCACTAGCAGTCGGAGTACTCTTAGGTGATGCTTTCATTCATTTGATACCCGATGCCATAGACCGCCACGGCAGCGTCAGCGACGTCTGCCTGACGGTGTTGATTGGTGTATTCGGTTTCTTTGTGTTGGAAAAACTGGTGCGCTGGCGGCACGATCATAACGTCGACACCACGCCAACGGGCGGAGAGATTATGCCATTGGCTAGAATGAATCTGATCGGCGATGCCATGCACAACTTTGTTGACGGCATCTTGATCGCCGGCAGCTTTCTGGCCGATCCGGCCCTGGGATTGACCACCACCTTGGCCATTATTGCCCACGAAATCCCGCAGGAACTCGGGGATGTCGGCGCCCTGCTGCGCGGCGGCTATTCACCCAAACAAGCCGTACTCTACAACTTTTATTGCTCGCTGACCGTTTTGCCGGGAGCGATCTTTACCTTATTACTCAGCCAGTTGGCAGAATCGTCCTTGTCGCTGTTATTACCCATCGCTGCCGGCGGTTTTATTTATATCGCCGCCTCCGATCTGATTCCGGCATTACACGAACCTTGCAGTTTTCCCTGCCTGAGCGGACAAACCGCCGCTTTTGGTTTCGGAATTGTGTTCATGCAATTCATTGTATTTTTCGAACAGTTCCTGATCGCTAGTTAAGGAGTTTTTTGTGTTTGCTCGCATACCCTTTCGTCAATCATCCCTGTCACCGCTCACAAGACCAACTTCCTTCCAGCCCTTGTCGTATCGGCCATCGACCCGAACCGTCGTCTCAACAAACTTTGTGGATTTGACGCGCATCTACGAGGACGGCGTGAACTTTTGCTTAATAGAACGACCGTTGCCAGCCAGGATTGAACAGTTTATCTATCAAGCCTTGAAGCAATTCGGCAGTTTGGAACTCAGTCAGCCGGTCAATCCGACGCAGTTCGACTTTACAAACCTGTGGCCACAAGCCAGCCAGCTCGATGGCTATAACACATGGCTGGAAGATATCGAACTATTGACGTCGGCATTCTGCGAACTGTTCGGACTCAAACAAGCCGGCTTGCGCCTGCGAACTTTGCAAACTGCCATGTGTCCCCGCTTTCATGTGGATAGAGTGCCTGCCCGGATGATTTGCAGTTACGGCGGCATCGGCACCGAATGGCTGCCGGAATATGCGCTGGATCGAAGAAAATTGGGAATGGGCAGTTGCGGCCTGGATGATGCGCAGTCCGGCTTGATCACCGACCAAACTGCGATTCGGCGGATGCCCGCCTACGCCGTCGGCTTGATGAAAGGCGAAGCCTGGGAAGGTAACGAAGGCCAGGGTTTTGTGCATCGTTCCCCTACGCCAACGGCGGTGCAGCCGCGGCGCTTGGTACTGACACTGGACATGCTGTGAGGGCCGGGCATAGCTGATCAAATTTATCTAAAATTTCGACCCGCTCCATAATCACTCGGCTTACACGCAAATACCGCGTGTTAAAGCCCCAGCCTGACGGAGATTTCATGAACGCCAACCTCAAAAGCAACGCCGCCGTGCCGGTGACCATTCTCACCGGCTTTCTCGGCGCCGGCAAAACCACTTTATTGAACCGAATTCTCAGTGAAAACCACGGCAAACGGATTGCAGTGATCGAAAACGAATTCGGCGAAGCCGGTATCGATAACGAGTTGTTAGTGCAAGCCGACGAACAAATTGTGACCATGAATAATGGCTGTATTTGTTGTACCGTGCGTGGCGACTTGGTGCGTATCCTCAGCGAGCTGGCGGAACGCCGCGAAAACGGCGATGTCGGCTTCGACCGAGTGATCATCGAAACCACCGGTTTGGCCGACCCGGCTCCGGTTGCACAAACCTTTTTCATCGACGAAATCATTGCCGACAACTACCAGCTAGACGCCATCATCACCGTGGTTGACGCCGTGCATGCCCATCAACAACTGGAAGAACACCACGAAGCGCAAGAGCAAGTCGGCTTTGCTGATCGCATCCTGCTGTCCAAAACCGACCTTCAGGAACCGGAAATTGTTTTAGACCTGGAAACCCGCCTCCGGGCTATGAACCCCAGAGCACCGATCAAACATGTGCATTTCGGCCAAACCGAACTGCACGATATTCTGGATATTGATGGTTTTAATCTGGATGACATTTTGAAAATCGAACCGGACTTTCTGGAAGACGTCAGCCACGAGCATGAAGACGACATCAGCTCAATGGTCTACCAAACCGACCAACCCCTTGATGCTGCGCGGATTCTGGCATTCCTGAACATCCTGATCCGCGACTACGGCAACGACTTACTCCGCTACAAAGGCATTCTTAACATTGCTGGTTGCGAGCAAAAAGTGATTTATCAAGGCGTACATATGCTGATGACCGAGACGTTCGGTAACCCTTGGCAAGCAGATGAAACGCGGGAGTCGAGCATGGTCTTTATCGGTCGCAACTTACCTAAGGAGGATATGTTAGAGGCCTTGACTTCATGTCGGGTAGGCCTTTAGACAAAGTCGCTGAATTGGTCTCTGAGCAATGAGGCAAGCGAGGCGCTGATTGACGTTGGCGTTCCGGCTTATAAAACAGGCATAATTCGTCATTCCAGGTATGCCCCATCCGAATGAGTAAAACACACTGCATTCGCATGGGCCAAATAAGCATGGCCTTTCATTGAGGAAACGGCTACCACTTGAAAAAGAACGATCCACGCAAAATCCCCGTTATCGTCCTCACCGGCTTCCTCGGCAGTGGCAAGACCACGCTGCTGAACCGTCTGCTCGCGGAACATCCCAAAACCGCAGTAATCATCAACGAATTCGGCGCCACCCCCGTCGATCAGGATTTGCTGCAACCAACCGGTATGCCGTTGACGACTCTGGCCGGCGGTTGTTTGTGCTGCCAGATTAAAGGCACGCTGGCACCCACTTTAAAAAACCTGTGGATGGCGTGGGATCAGGCCCAGACCAAACCCTTCGAACGAATGATTATCGAGGCCAGCGGCATCGCCAGCCCGGAACCGATTCTGGATACTCTGTTGCGCGAGCGCTGGCTGGCAAGCCGCTATCATTTGCAGAACGTCATCACTACCCTGGCCATACCGTCGGCTACTGCACAACTGGATAGTTTTGCCGAAGCTCGGGCGCAGGTGGCTTGGGCCGATACCTTATTGCTGACCCATGCCGACTTGAGCAATGCCGACCAGCAAGCCGTGTTGGCAAAACGCTTGCGAGTTCTGGCACCGGCCACGCCCATACTTATGACAGGAGACGTTCGCGCGGCTAGTAGCCTGCTGACTAATGCAGGCCCGACGTTGCGCCGCTTGCCTGATGACGGCTCGTTACCGGCACATAACTTTCGCAGTATATCGCTGCATCTCGAACAAATTCTGCCCTGGCAACAACTGCAAGCCATCCTGCAAGAACTCCTGACTCGCCATCCGCAAGACTTACTCCGCATCAAAGGCGTGGTTTATCTTGCCGAACAAACCGAACCCATGGTCATTCAAGCGGCCAGCAATCGACTGTACCGGCCTGCCCCGTTACCCCGGAGAGCAGCCGACGACCACCGCGGCCGCTTGGTCTTCATCGTAAATGGCGAGCCAAAGGCACTTGCCACCGATCTAAACAAGGCTTTTGCTCCGCTGCTCAGCGGGAACGCCATCAAACTGCATTGATTTATTAACCCGGCCCTTAAATACCGTGCATCCTGAGCTGTCGAACAAGGCGTTGTTTGTCATCAACGACTCGGTTAATCGCATCAGCGACATGGACAAACACATTACCCAAGCGGTTAAGGAACAAAGCCATGTCACGTAAAATCCGGATAAAAACTTAACTACCATAGGCGAAGTAGTCGGCCGGCTGGTGGAAAACGGCACTACGGCATGTGCCGCTAGCAGCGAGTTGAACCGACAGGCGGCTTACTTGCATAGACAGGTGGAGCAATTTCGGCGTAAAGCCGTATCGTTAATAGCCATACGCTATTGCATGACAAAATCAGTTAAAGGCACAGCGGGCATCCACGCAAACCAAGAACCCGGCGGCTTTTTGTATTAACATAGCGAAGGGCGTTATCAAATTTATCCGGGAGGCGGCATATGCAAGGCGACAAACAAGTCATAGCTCACTTAAACGAATTGCTGGCAGGCGAACTGACCGCTATAGACCAGTATTTTATTCATTCCCGGATGTATGAAAACTGGGGCTTCAACAAATTATACGAACGCATCAATCACGAGGTTCAAGACGAAACCAACCATGCCGATGCCTTGATCAAGCGGATTTTGTTTCTGGAAGGCACACCGGATTTATCCAAACGCGAACCGCTAGCGGTCGGGACCAACGTCCCGGAGATGCTGAAAAACGATCTGGCGGTCGAATATAAAGTGGTTGCGCATTTGCGCAAAGTCATTGCCTATTGCGAAACCGTACGCGATTATCAAACCCGGGAAATTCTGGAAGTGATGTTGGACGACACCGAGGAAGATCATGCGCACTGGCTGGAAAAACAATTGGGCTTGATCGATATGATTGGTTTGCCGAATTATCTGCAATCGCAAATGTCCTAAATCGGCTTGGCCTTATGCTTACCGATAGCCGCAGTGTCTCCTGACGCCGCGGCTTTTTTGTATCCGCCGCTACCGGTTCAAAACCGAAAGGCGCTAATCATCGCCCATCGTTCAGCGTTTACTAACTGCATCATTGGCTAATCCGCGGCCTGTAAAGTTAATAATGCCGCTTGATAGTCGAAAGCCTCGATCTGCCTGGCAAAATCCGGATACGCAACCCCCAATTTCGCCCGCAACAACACCGCATATTCGCGCGCCAGGCGGCTGGCTTGCGCATCGCCAATTGCCAGCAAGCTTGCGATCGCGGCAACGACTTGACGCGTATTTTCCGCATCGATAATCGCCTCGCCCACTTCACTAGTCGCCGATTGCGCAGGTAAAGCCAGGATAGCGCGGACCAGATTCGTCAATTCGCTATCGCACAAAGCCGCTAACTCCATGCAGACCGCCAAATCCCTGCTCTCGGCTATCGCCCGGTCCAGCTTAGCCGCCAAATCGGCGACTTGTTTGGCACCCAGCGTACCGGCAACGCCTTTTAAGCAGTGACTGATGCGTTTTGCTTCATCGGATTTGCCATCGACCAAGTAGGTCTGGACTTGTTTCAAGTCTTTATTATGGGCATCGGCAAACATGCTCAACAGACGTTGATACTTATCCACGTCGCCCTTCACCACTGCAAGTCCTTGCCTGGTGTCCAGGCCACTGATGGTCAGTAAGGCCGACGGCACGGTATCGCCGTTTACCACTGTTTTCGGCGAAAACCGCTCGGTTTCGGCTTTATCGAACTTGACATGACGCGCACCGGAACGCGGCGACAACCAGCGCAACAAGGCCGCGTAAAGGTCTTCCGGAATTACCGGTTTCGCCACAAAATCGTTCATACCGGCAGCGAGCGAAATATGCCGGTCTTCCTCAAACGCGGCGGCGGTCATCGCCAAAATCGGCAACCGGGTAAAACCCGGCTGTGCGCGTATCGCCCGCGTAGCTTCCAAACCGTCCATTTCCGGCATTTGTACATCCATCAGCACCAGATCGTAGGTGTTCTTGCCGATTTTTTCGAGGGCGATTCGCCCGTTCTCGGCGGTGTCCACCGCCAAACCAACACCATGCAACAACTCCAGTGCCACTTCCCGATTAATCGGATTGTCTTCCACTAAAAGCAGGCGCGCGCCGGCATAATCTCGGCGTAGCATCATTTCCGCGTCGGCGGGTTTTTCAATGGTTTGTAAAGGCATTATGCCGTGCCCGCGCTGCACCAGAGCGGTAAACCAAAAGCGACTACCTTGACCCAGTACGCTATCGACGCCCGCATCACCGCCCATCATATTCGCCAGCCGACGGGTAATTGCCAAGCCTAAGCCGGTCCCGCCATATTTACGGGTGGTAGACACATCGGCCTGGGTGAAAGCCTGAAATAAGCTGGCTTGTTGTTTCGCTTCAATCCCGATTCCGGAATCGCTCACCTCGAAGCGCAGCAGCAAACCGGCAGCGGTTTCCTCCTGTACCATCGCCCGCAACCGAATCGAACCGCGTTCGGTAAACTTCACGGCATTAGTAGCGTAGTTGAGCATGGCCTGCCGCAGACGCATCGGGTCCCCGCGCAACCATTGCGGGACGCCCTCCCCATCCAACTCTATGCTCAACGCCTTGGCCCGCGCCTGCTCGGCAATAATGGAGCGAATGTGGTCCAGCACCGTCGCCAGGGAAAAATCGGTTTGCTCCAGTTCCAGCCGCCCGGCTTCGATCTTCGATAAATCCAGCACATCGTTAATGATGGACAGCAGATGCTGAGCGGCGCCGTCGATTTTGTCCAGACGCTCGCTTTGTTCCGGATTGGGACTGCTTTGCCGCAGCAAATACGTCAAGCCGATGATGGCATTCATGGGCGTACGAATCTCGTGGCTCATATTGGCCAAAAAGGCGCTCTTGGCTTGATTGGCGGCATCCGCCAACACTTTCGCCGCTTCCAGTTCGGCCGTGCGGCTGGCAACCAAATCTTCGAGGTGATGCCGATACTGATCCAGCTCCAGCGCCACGCGTTTCTTCTCGGTGATGTCTTCCTGTACCGCTACAAAATGGGTAACGCTGCCATCGGCTTGGCGGATGGGCACGATAATGGCAAATTCCACATATTCGCTGCCGTCCTTACGTCTATTGATGAATTCGCCTTTCCAAGTCTGACCTTGACCGAGCGCGGTCCACAACGCCCGATAATTCTCGGGTGGGGTTTTTCTCGATTGCAACAGGCGTGGATTGCGACCGATGACCTCGTCCCGCTGGTAGCCGCTGACCTGCAAAAACGCCTCGTTTACGTATTCAATTTCGCCGATCAGGTTGGTGATGATAATACTGGCCGGGCTTTGTTCCACCGCCTGCGCCAACTTACGTAGTTGCTGTTCGGTTTGTTTGCGCTCACTAATGTCCAGATTAACGCCAAACAGCCTTACCGGTTTACCGTCGGCGTCGTATTGCGCTCGGCCTTTGCTGCTCAGCCAGCGGATGTCGCCTGATTGCAGGATAAAGCGAAACTCGACCTCGAACGGCTCGCCGCGCAAAATGCGGCTTTCCCACTGATCGTCTATCAAATGCAGATCGTCCGGATGCACGCGTGCTCGCCAATCGGCGTTAGAACGCAAACCGCCGGGCTCTACATCGTACAATCGCTCGCATTCCGGCGACCAGTAACAGTGATCCTTAACAATATCCCAATCCCAAATCCCGACATGCGCGCCTTCCTGCGCCATCATTAAACGCCGTTCGCTTTCGCGCAAGGCTTCCGCGGCCGCTTCCGCGCGTTGGCGGGCGGCGATGGCATCTTCCATCAAATTCAAGGCCGCCAGCTGCGCCTGATGTTGCTCTAACAGCGCCTGCTCCTGACTTTGCCGCAAGGCCTGCTCCGCTTCACGCCTTAATCGGCGTTGATCGCGCTCCTCGACAGCCCTAAGTATCGACGTTACTAAGCGGACCGGATTGTCCTTGAACACGAAATCGACCATACCCAGCCGCAACAACTCCATCGCGACTTCCTCACCCACGCTATCGGACACCAGGATAACCGGCAAATCCTTACTGTGAGCTTGAATAAATTGCAAGGTGTCGCGAATATCCAATCCCGGTACCTTGTAATCCGACAGCACCAGATCCCAGTCGTCTTGCAAGGCAAGCACCAGCGCCGCGTGGCTCTCTATCCGCCGGCATTCGACGGTTAGGCCGTTCTGTTGCAAGTGGTGCACCCGCGCCAGATAAGCAGCCTGTAATTCTTCGATGATCAGTAATTTCAATACAGGATTCATAGGCCCATCACGATTACGATGGCGGCTAAGTAATAAGCACCCCAACGCGCCAAAACCAAATGATCTGGCGTTTTCCTGCGTTTACTCGTGGCCCGGCTCTTAAATTCCGAGTAGCCGTCAGCCCCGCGCAAGCGGTAATCCAGCAGTATTACCGGGCTCCGGCCTGCGCCGGAGCAACGGTAATTAAAGCCCGGGCTGATAATCAGCGGGACGCGTTTCATCGCGGAACACTCCTGGCCGGGGTTATCCCGGCCTGATCGATAAACGCCAGAGGATAGGGGCGTTCCAGCCCCAACTGCCTGGACAGCTCGTTGATGGTTTGTTTTAGCGCAATCATGTCCACTTCCCGGCCGACCATGGCCCGATTGAAACGCTGCAGCGCATCCGTTTGCTCGCGCAAAGCTAGCTCGGAGGCCTTGCGCTCGCTAATGTCCAAGGCGTAGGCCACTCGTCTCACCGGTTTACCGTCGCCGGATTTAATGACGGTTACGTCTATCATTACCGGGAAACGGCTGCCGTCCTTACGCTGATGTTCGGTCTCAAATACGCCATGACAGGAGGTATCCAGGCTAGAGATACGGTGTTGTACCTGATCGATTAAATCAGCCGGATAAACCATCGCTACCGGTTTGCCGATCAGTTCTTCCGCAGTGTAGCCGCGCTCCCCGGCAAAGACCGGATTCACCGCCAAAAACAAATTAGTCTGCGCGTCCGCAATCGCCAAGCCGAATTCGGCGTTTTCGAACGCTTGCGCCCAGAGTTTAAGTTCGCTTTCGGTATTTTTGCGCTCGGTAATATCGATACAAATACCAAACACGCGTTGCGGCCGGCCCCTATCGTCGTAATTAGCGCCACCCTTACAGTTGAGCCATCTGATCTGCCCCGGCTCCGGTTGAACCCGAAAATCAAAATCAAAAGACTGATGAGCCACGAGGGCCGCATCTCGCCGACGCTCCAATTCAGGCAGGTCCCCTGGATACACAACTTGGCTGAAGGCCTGATAATTACCCGGAAAAGTCCCTGGTGCATAGCCAAACATGGCCTCAAGTTCGGCAGTCCATTGCACTTCGCCGTTATCAATATGCCAATCCCAGATGCCGATATTGGCACTACTTTGGGCCAGACGTAAGCGCTCCTCACTTTCAACCAAGGCCATTTCCGCCAATTTGCGCTCGGTGATATTGGTGTGAGAAACCACCGCACCGCCTTCCGCAGTTTCCAAAGGCGTGACGACCATGGCAAACCAGCGCTGCTTCTGCGCGGAATGGCAGGCATATTCATACCTGAAGCGGGGAAGCCGACCTTCCAAAACAGCCGACAATCCGCTGAACACCGCCAACGATCCCTGCCTATACGGGCCCGACGCCTGCTGGCAAATCCGCAAATAATTAGTGCCTATGCCGCATACATCAACCGCTTGCCCGCACGCTAGGGCATCATCCTCAGCAAACTGCTGCCAGGGTCGATTCACAGAGACTATCATGCCATCGCGGTTTAATACCGCGATGTTGGCACTCACCGAATCCAAAATAGCCCGTTTGAATTCTTCGCTTTCGCGTAGCGACGCATTAGCCACTTCAAGCGCTTTGCGGGCCGTAAGCGCATCCTCCATCAAATTGAGCGCGGCTAGCCTGGCCTCGCCTTGCTTTTCCAGGGCCACCCGCTGCGCGTCTTGCAGCGCAAGCTCGGCCTGTTTACGTGGGGTAATATCCTGCACGGTGCCATACAAAGCCACGATGTTAGCCTGCTCATCGCGGACCGGCTCGCCGCGGGCCACTACCCAGCGATGCAACTCGCCATCGTTCTGCAATTCCGCTTCGCATTCGTAAGGCACGCCGTCGCTACAAGCCTGAGCTACGGCAGCCTGCAAGCGCTGCCAGCTCTCGGGCTTAAAATACCGGGCAACCTCTTCATAATCGGCGGGCGGTAAATGAGGGTCGCGGCCGAACAGATTGTAAATCTGTTCCGACCACTTCAATTCGCCGGTGCGCAAGTCCCAGGCCCAGCTGCCCAAGGCGGCTAAACGCTGGGCAATTTTCAAGGCCGTCTCGCTTTCGTGTAACGCTAGTAATGCTTGTTCACGCTGCTCAATGTCTTCCATGAGCAAGATAAAACACTCAGGGCTACCATCCGGTTTGCGCGCTGCGGAAGCGTTTAATTTAACCCAGACGATACTACCGTTCTTGCGAATAACGCGCTTGTCTCCGGAAAAACCATCCACTTCGTCCGCCGGCAGCCGCAACAGAGCGTCACAATCCTCCCGATAGGCAATGTCCGAAAAATTGCCGGTTAGCAACTCGTCCTGGCTATAACCGACTATCTCGCAAAACTGGCGGTTAACCTTCAGCCAGCGCCCGTCCGGCGCCAATAGACAAATGCCTTTCGCCGCCTGTTCGAACGTGGTCTGGAATAAGGTTTGGCTAAACCGCAGCCGGTCCCGCGTTTCCAGTAATTGGCACCAGTGCGCGTTTTCGCGTTGCCGAATCCGAAGCAAGAATTCGCTAAGCAGGCTGATTAAAATCCCATTTGCGATCAATAACGTCCATTGCACAACATCGTAAATGCCGGCAATTGCCAAGCTGCGATAGGGAGGCAGCAGTTGGAAATTACTAACAATGGCCGACAGCAATGTAGCCAATAATCCAGGCCACAAACCGCCTAAAAAGGCGCTCACGATCACCGGAAATAAAAACAACAGCAACATCGGGCGCAGGCCAAAGGATGCCGGCAAATACAGGCGAATTGCCAGCGCAACCAATACCAGAATCACCGCCGACACATAGGCGAGTCTAAGGCTGCTCCGGTAACGGGAGCGCACCAAATCGGAAAAATCGCCGAATGGCGGCTCGGGGATAATCATAAATGGTCTTCTTCCGCAGCCGATGTATCGCCGCCAATCAACCCGGCGCCATTGTTTACTGATATTGCGCTCGGTTTGAGAGGGTCCAAGCCAGATTCGGCGTGAGCTTCAGCAGAATCATGACCAACAGTATTTTCAGGTTGGGCTGATAGAAACGCTAATGCATAAGGGGGCTGGCGGCCCAGCTCCGCAGCCAGCTGATTGACCTGCTGCTTTAAATTAACCATATCCAGCTCGCGGCCGACCATGGCCCGATTAAACCGCTCCAATTCATCATTACGAGCCTTTAATTCCGCGGCTTGGAGATTGAGCTGGTCTTCGGCGGCTTTACGGGCGCTGACATCAAGAATAAAACCAATCACCGCCGGCCGGTTTTTGTAATCGAAACTGCGGCCATGTACTTCAACGTCAATGCAGTGGCCGTTGCGATGTAAGCCTTCGAAGCGGTAGTTAATGTCTTCGATCTCGCCATCAATGCGTCGGCGCAAATTTTCCAACACCATCTGCCTGTCCTGCGGACAGACCAGATCAGCCACTGTTTTGCCGTCGATAATATCCTCAGCCCGCTGATAGCCGAAGATCGCGGCAAAACCCGGATTGACGTAAACGAAACGCCCGTCTTGAATAATATAAATGCCCGCCAACGACTGTTCCACCAAACCGCGAAAGCGCGCCTCGCTCTCGCGTAATTCAAGCTCGGCCCGCTTGCGTTCGGTAATGTCCCGTGAGATACCGAACATCCCTATTACTTTACCGTGTTCATCGCACAGTGGCCCTTTGGTAGCCAGGAAAATCCGCTGTCCGAATTGCGTATCCAGGGCTTCTTCTTCCGTCAGAGTTATATTTTCCGCCATCACCCGGCGGCCAAACTCTTTTAAGTGCTCGGCTTGTTGCTGTGGAAATATGGCGCTATCGTCCTGACCAAGTACTTCCTCTACCGGCTTGCCGACAAAATTGGCGGCGGCGGTATTAAACAGGATGTAACGACCCTGTAGATCCTTGGCGTATATCGCGTCCACGGACAAATCGGATATGGCGCCTAATAAATCGAGGGCCCGCAAACGCTCCGCTTGCGCCTTCTGCACCGCCGTGGCCAAAGCCAGACTCTGACTCTGCCGCAACAGATAAAAACCGGCGCAGACTATAAAAATGGTCAAACTACCTACGCACACGATCCACACTACTTCGCTACTGGCCTTGGTATAGATTTCGGCCTTATCCAGCTTGGTCAGTAACAACCAGTCCGTGCCGCTTATGGCCTGTACCAGGCCTATGACGGAGACATTGCGGTAGTCCTTGGCTTCCAGGATGTTATCGAGGCTAGCCTGACTGCGCAGCGCCTTGCCGGCCAATAAATTTGCAGTGTTGATTGGCAGCCGAAACGACGCCGCAGCGTCCGGACGAAAGCGCAGCGGATTCAGATAGAGAATTTCATCGCCCTCACGCCGAAACAACAAGGTTTCGCCGGTACCGCTAGCGACCGGCCAACTCTCCAGAACCGGAAACAGCCACTCGCTAAGATCAAGATGTAAAACAATCAGCGGCGGCGCTACCTGATGCTGGGCTGTCAGCGGCACAACCAAATCCAGCAGGACACGTCCGCCGTCATCTTTGTAAGGATTAACTAATTGGATTTGCCGAGTTTTTGTCGACAGCTCTGCAACCTTTAGCTGCCCAGGCAAGAGCGTGGCGGGGGCTTTCGCGGAACGCCATAAACGCTCGCCTTCAGGTTTAAGCAGGCTGATGGCCGAGATTCCCCTGCTTTTGCGAAATTGTTCCAAACGGTTTTGCAGGCGTTCGGCGCTTTGCATATCGCCATCCATCTGCCAGCGTTGATACAGGTCGATGATAAATTCGCTGGTTTGGATAAAATCCGCGTCGCCGCGCCGTTCATTCAGCCAGTCGCTGATTTGCCTGGACTTGAGGCCGGCGACCGCCTGCAGCCTGCCGAACTCTTCTTGGGTGTGTTGCTCGATGGTCAGAGTCACGCTCGCCGCCATCAAAGCCAGGATGACGGCTATCAATAAGCCTAGCGACAACAAATGACTTCGCGGAGCGGGGGGAACTGTTTGCGGTTCGCGGCTTCGGCCAAACCAGCGCCGCATCAAACCGTAAAGCAATAAAGACGTCACCAGTACATAAACCCAGCCTTTCAGCATGCTGGCTAGCGTCAGCTGGTCCGGATCTTTGAAAAAGTGGTGTACCAATTGATCCGATACCAAAATCCAGCTGGCGGCGAAAATGGCATATACCAGCACGACGGCTAAGACGCTTTTGCGGCTGACCTGCGCTGAGTTTGACTGATCGTTATTCGACAGCATGGGCTTGCAAAGTCGAATTAATTGTCTAAGCCGTACAAAGAAGATACGCCGTTAACCACAGCCGTTACCGTATTGCCGTTACCTTGATATTCCAGACGATCAAAGCTCATCAATCTGGCCATCGCGATGCCGCGGCCATGCAAATCGAACACCCGTTCCGGGGAAAAATCCAGGAAGTCCTGCCAATCAAAACCGTCACCCTGGTCTTGAATGGTAAACACCAGCTTATCCGGCAGACGCTGGAAATGAACGGATACAAAGCGTCGGCTAAATTCCGGGAGTGTCAAACGTCGTTGAATTTCCTCCAGCCAGACTCCCGCCAGCATCAGCTCGCCTTTTTCCGCATAGGAAACGCCCAAGTTACCATGTTCAACCGCATTCACCATCAACTCCTGCAAACCCTGGATTACGCGCTCGGGCTCCGGGCAGGATTGGGCCAAACAATGACTCAACATCTTTGCTTCATCGAGATCGCGAAAACGAAACACGGCGGAATGGACTAGCGTCAACGGACGTCCGGCGCGATTGACTGTTTCGGACATCTCCTGCAACTCACGACGTTGTTGCAGTGCGGCATTGATCACGGCGATCAATATTTCCGGTTGAATCGGTTTGGTCAAATAGTAATAAGCCCCCTGACTAAGCCCTTCCTGGATGCTTTTCTTGTCGCTGCGGGCGGTCTGTATAATCACCGGAATGGCAGCCAAGGCCCGGTCACCCTTGATCAATCGCAGCAGTTCCATGCCGTTCATCCCCGGCAAGCCCCTATCCAACAGCACCAAATCGTAGCCGGTCCGGTCGTGCTGTAAGGTTTCCCAGGCAATGCAGCCATTGGCGCAGACCGTCACCAGAAAACCTTCGGCGACCAATAAATCCCGAATAATGATGGCGATAATTTCCTCGTCTTCAACCAACAATATGCGAGCGTTTTGGGTCATAAATCATTTACTCCGCGATGGAATCGAGATGGCGTTGGGCAATATCACAGAAGGCATCGAAATCGGCTAAAAAGGCATCGGCCATATCCGGATCAAAGTGGCGACCACGTCCTTCAGCAATAATAGTCTTGACTTCAGCGAAAGCCATGGGCTCTTTGTAAACACGCCGGGAAATCAAGGCGTCGAATACATCGGCCAGCGCCATAATCCTCGCGGAAACCGGAATGGCATCGCCGGCCAACGCCTCCGGATAGCCGCTACCGTCCCACTTTTCATGGTGCCAATGTGCAATTTCCTTAGCCAAAATCAAAAACTCCACCGAGCGCGTGGCATCACGTTCCGCCATTTCTATCGCGTCGCTGCCCAATTTGGCGTGGGTCTTCATCACCGCCCATTCCTCGCCGGTTAATTTGCCAGGTTTTTGCAGGATTGCGTCCGGTATGCCGACTTTGCCAATATCATGTAAGGGCGCGGAGCGCGTCAGCAATTCGATGTAATGATCGGTCAATGTCGCGAAAAAGCGCGGATGGCTCTGCAAGGCCAGGGCCAAATGTTGAACGTAGCCTTGGGTGCGCAGGATGTGGTTGCCGGTTTCCGGATCGCGAATTTCCGCCAGATGCGCTAAGGCGCGAATGCTGACTTTTTGAATCAGCTCGTTTTCGCTCATCCTTTTAGCTATTTCCATTTCCAGGTAGGTGTTTTCGTCGCGCAGCCAATCTCTGGCCTGCTTTAACTCCAGCTGGGTGCGGATGCGCGCTAAAACGATGGGCGGCAGAACGGGTTTGGTGATGTAATCAACCGCGCCGACATCCAATCCATGCAACTCGGACTCCATACTGTCCATCGCTGTGACGAATATCACCGGAATCGTACGCGTAATGGGATCGGCGCGCAGATGCTCGAATACTTGGTAACCGTCCATGCCCGGCATCATCACGTCAAGCAGAATCAAATCGGGGTAAGGCGGGTTGGCGACCATCTGCAACGCTCGTTGCCCGGAGGTAGCGACACGCACGCGGTATTGCGGTTGCAGTAATTCGCTGATGACGGTGAGATTTTCCGGAGAATCATCGACTACCAAAATGGTTTTGCTTTTAGTATCCAACATAGCTCTCCCGAGAATGGCCGATTATTGTTTTTATGGCCTGAAGAAAATTCATCAATTTTGCTAGCTTATATAGTGAAATGAACAATATCCCGATAATAAACGGAATTACCGAACATTAGGTATTTCGATAGAAAAGCTGCGGCAAGTGCCTCAAATTTATAACACAATCCGGCACCAACAAGTTTTCTCAGGGGACAAAAGCCGCCACTCTCGCTTATTGAACTCAAAACGACAACTTCTCTGGCTTGCGGAACGAAAAGGACCGATAATTCCGCCTTTTTTCATTTGCCGGATTTGCATGGAATTCAAACTCAAAGCCACAGACGGTCACGCCCGCCGCGGCCAGCTGACTTTTGCCCGCGGCGTGGTGGAAACACCGATCTTTATGCCGGTCGGCACCTACGGCACGGTAAAGTCTTTAACCCCGGAAGATTTAACGGATTTGGGCGCACAAATCATTCTAGGCAACACCTTTCATTTGTTGCTGCGGCCCGGCATGGAGGTGATGAAAGCCCACGGCGATCTGCACGATTTCATGCGTTGGCAAAAGCCTATTCTGACCGACTCCGGCGGTTTTCAAGTATTTAGTTTAGGCGCATTGCGCAAAATCAGCGAACAAGGCGTCACATTTAAATCGCCGGTCAATGGCAGCAAAATATTCATGGGCCCGGAAGAGTCGATGCAGGTGCAACGCGATCTCGGGTCGGATATCGTGATGATTTTTGACGAATGTACCCCATACCCGGCCACCTATCAAGAAGCCGCTGACTCCATGCGCTTGTCCCTGCGTTGGGCGGAACGCAGCAAGCGCGCCCACGAAGGTAACTCCTCCGCCCTGTTCGGCATTGTGCAAGGCGGTATGTATCCGCAATTGCGCGAAGAATCCATCGCCGGCTTGACCGACATCGGCTTTGACGGCTATGCCATCGGCGGCCTGTCGGTAGGCGAACCGAAGCACGAAATGCTGGCGACGCTGGATGCGATTCATCTAAAAATGCCGGTGGACAAACCCCGCTATCTGATGGGCGTCGGCACCCCGGAAGATCTCGTGGAAGGCGTGAGGCGCGGCATCGATATGTTCGATTGCGTGATGCCGACCCGCAACGCCCGCAACGGCCATTTATTCACCCGCCACGGCGTGATCAAAATCAGAAACCAGCAATACCAATTCGATACCCGGCCACTGGACGAGGATTGCAATTGTTACACCTGCCGAAACTACTCGCGTTCGTATCTAAAGCACTTGGACAAATGCAAGGAAATGCTGGGCTCCAGGCTCAACACCATCCACAATCTACACTATTACCTGGAATTGATGCAGGGGTTGCGGGACGCTATTGAAAATCAAAATTTCGATACGTTTGTGGCAGAATTTTACGACCAACGCGACAGTCGCAGTCCGGTTTAATAAGTTCTGTTAATCTTCAAAACCCGGCTGCTTGCCAGCAGAGCAGCCCGGATGTTTTACCGGTCCTGGGCGGCTATTTGCCCACCCAACATCGCCAAAGCCAGTTCAGCCATATTTTTTGAGCCGCCACCATCGCCAAGCTGGTGTTTGACGGCCTGCAATTCCGAGATGCAGCGCTGGCGATAATCCCCGTCGCCCAACAGTTTCAGAATCTCCGCCGCCAGATTCTCTGCGGTCAGTTGTTCTTGGATCAATTCCTTGACGATGGCCTTGCCGGCGATGATATTCGGCAGCCCGATAAACGGAATTTTCACCAAGCGTTTGCCCAGCCAATAACTGAAGGCAGCCAGCCGGTATACGATGACCATCGGCACGCCGAGTAAGGCAATTTCCAACGAGGCGGTGCCGGAGGTGGTCATCACCGCCTCACAACATTGGATGACATCATAGGGCTGATGTTTGATCACCTTAACCGGTAGCGAAGTGTTTCCCAGATGTTCAGCCAACTCCGCATCGCTGATCGAATCGGCTTGCGGCAAGACAAACTGCAACTCCGGCCGCTGTGCCGACAATATTGCCGTCGCAGCCAGCATCACCGGCAAGATGCGCTTGATTTCGTTGCCGCGGCTGCCCGGTAGTATGCCGACGACAGGCCGATTGGGATCCAGGCCAAACAACTCGAAATCTTCTGATCGACTGCGTTGCGGATGGACTTTATCGACGGAAGGATGGCCCACATAACGGACCGGTACGTTTTCGGCTTCGTAATATTGAGTTTCGAATGGAAAGATCACCGCCATCATGTCGATGGCCTTGCCGTAAGTCACTACCCTGCCCGGCCGCCACGCCCAAACTTGCGGGCTGACGTAAAACAGCACTTTCACGCCTTGGCTTTTCGCAAAGCGCGCCAGCTTCAGGTTGAACTCTTTGTAATCGACGCACACCAGTAAATCCGGCTTTTCGGTGGCAATGATGTGTTTCAGTAAATTCAATGCGCGGCGGATCTCGCCGTAGTGCTTCAGAATTTCCACCAGACCAATCACGCCAATCCCCGCCGAATCGTAACGTACGTCGATACCGGCCTGACGCATTTTGCTGCCGCCCATACCAAGGCCGCGAAGCGCCGGACAACGCTGTTTCAGCTCCAGAAACATATTGGCGGCGTGTTGGTCGCCGGAGGATTCACCGGCGCTAAACAACACCGTGTAAGCAGATTGATTGGTCATTTGAGAATGGTTGGTGGGCTGCGTGTTGCGCAGCCCACCCTACATAAATGCGTTTGGGAATTTACGCTTGGAAAACGCCGCGTATCACACCGACAATTTGCTTGACGGTATCGTCGCTCAGATTGGAACAAATCGGCAAAGAAAAACAGCGCGCGGCTACCGACTCAGTGACCGGCAAAGCCAAGCCGGCACATTCCTCCTTAAAGACATTTTGTTGATGCAGCGGTACCGGATAGTAGACGGCACAGCCAATCTTCTGCTCTTGCAAGGCTTTCATCACCTCGTCGCGGCGGTCGGACAACAAAGTGTATTGATGATAGACATGCACGCCAATGCCGTCTTCATATGGCGTAGTCAGCGGCAAATCGGCCATTAGTTCCGAATACAAATGCGCGGCATGGCGGCGAGCGGCGTTGTAGCGGTCGATGCGTTTTAATTTGGCGCGCAATACCACAGCCTGTAGCTCGTCCAGCCGGCTGTTGTAGCCTATGACATCATGGTAATAGCGCACGTCGGAGCCGTGATTGCGGTATTGCTTGATCTTGGCGGCGGTCGCGTCGGAATCGGTGGTCACCAAACCGCCGTCGCCGAAACAGCCCAGGTTTTTACTGGGAAAGAAACTAAAACCGGCCGCGTTGCCGAAACTGCCGGTTTGCTTGTTGTAGACGGTAGCGCCGAAGGATTGCGCGCAGTCTTCAATCAGTTTCAAGCCATGTTTGTCGCAAATAGCTTTGATGGCCGGCAAATCGACGGGCTGGCCGAATAAATGCACCGGCATCACGGCCTTAGTTTTGGCCGTAATGGCTTTTTCGATATTGGCCGGGGTGATATTGAACGTACCCGGATCGATGTCGACAAACACCGGTTTGGCGCCGACATATTTGATTGCTTCGGCGGTGGCGATAAAGGTAAATGCGCTGGTAATGACTTCGTCGCCGGCGCCTATGCCTTCCGCCAATAAGGCTAAATGCAAAGCATCGGTACCCGAGGCGCAGCCGATGGCATGTTTAACACCCAGATAGGCAGCGGCTTCTTTCTCAAAAGCCTGTACATTCGGCCCCAGGATAAACGCGCAGTTATTAAGGGTTTCGCTGAAACCGCCGACGATTTCATCTTGAATTTCCGCATACTGCGCTTGCAGATTGACCATGGGGATCATAGTGTCAGCCCTTTTTATCGATGGATTAAGAATTTAGTGATTTCTATCGCGGTAGCCAGGGCTTTACGGCCCGCTTCGCCGGGAACCAGCGGATTCTCGCCGGTCTTGATGCAATTGACAAAATGTTTAATTTCATCGAGTAAGGCGTCGCCGCTTTCAAATACCGATTCCTCGGTAACGATTTCCGGAATGCCGGGAAACATTTCCTTCTCGCCGGTTCTGTGTTTAATCAAAACCCGGTTCTGAAAGTCCACGGAAATATAGGAACAAGGGCGGAACATGCGCATCTTGCGTTCCATTTTCATACTGATCCGGCTGGCGGTGACATTCGCCACACAACCGTTTTTAAAGGTGATGCGGGCATTGGCGATGTCGGTGCCTTGGGTCAGCACCGCCGTGCCGCTGGCATCGATTTTTTCCACTTCCGAATCGACCAGGGCCATGATGATGTCGATATCGTGAATCATCAAATCCAGCACCACGCTAACGTCGTTGGCGCGCGGATTGAACGGCGACAAGCGATGCGACTCGATGAACAGAGGCTTATCTTCCATTTTCTCCAAACCGCGCACGGCCGGATTGAATCGCTCCAAATGCCCGACCTGGAGAATGACGTTTTTTTCCTTGGCAATCGCGATCAGCTCATCGGCTTCTTCAACCGTAACGGTGATCGGCTTTTCTACCAAGACGTGCGTGCCGGCGTTCAGAAAGTCTTTGGATACGCTGTGATGATAGCTGGTGGGCACCACAACACTAACCGCATCGACTTTGCCGAGCAATTCATGGTAATCCGTTAGAGCTTGAGAGCCGGTTTTTTCGGCGACTTGTTGCGCCGCCTCGGCATTGATGTCAACCACCGCCACCAATTCGCAATCCTTTAACGATGCGTATTTTTCCGCATGAAATTTTCCTAAATATCCGGCACCTATCACGGCACATTTCAGTTTATTCATAAACGACCTAAGCTTGATTCGCGGTTCCCCAGCCTTTGACAGACGCGCGCCGGGCATAAAACCGTTCATTGTAACATTAGATTCTGTGTTGAATAAGCCGCACCGTCATTCGGAAACGGATCGGCGAATTATTAACCCGGCCCTTAAATACCATTCGCCTTTATGCCCTTGCGGGTACTGAGTCTATCGAAAGGCCAACCATAAGAGGCTTCGACGAGCTCAGCCCGAACGGGGCACCAGGGATAAATAGGGCTGGGTGAATAAACCCAGCCCTATGCACCAACTTGTAATGCCGACAAAAGCAACTAACCTTGCCTCATTACGACGATTCTGAAACAAACGTAGTCCTAAGCTTACACTCAGAGACAGATATGCACTCAAAAAACCAGCGAATAGCTATCGCCCTGCTCAGCCTGGCAGCCCAAGCCAACGCGCATGCAACCGCTGCGGAAGACGAGCATATTCGACAGATTGTGCAAGGCGTGCTGAAGGAAAAAGACCAGAAAATCGAACAGCTGGAAGCCCGCATCAAACAACTGGAGCAGGAAAGAAACAATTCGGTCGCGGTGTCGGCAAACCCAACAGTAGCTCCGGCCGGCGAACCGACGCCGGCGCCAGCACCGGCACCGGTAAAAACCGCTGCCAATGCTAAGCCCGAGCCGACAGTGGATACCAAACTGAAAGCGCTGGACAAAAAAATTGCTGCTTTGAAAGAAGCTGCCGAAGCCAACGGCCTGCAAATGAGCGGCTTTTTCGACATCAACGCCAAAACCGGCAACTCCACCGACCAAACCTTCAGTGTCGGCTCGGTGGAATTGGATCTCGACTATGTGCATGACGACCACTTTGGTGCCAGCTCGGCGTTAGTACTGTGCGGCAATTCATCCAACGCCGACTATGGCGCGCCCGGCGCGATATTCTGCGGTAATAGCGGCCCCGGCGCGCTAAGTGGCGGCAGCACGATGGCCGGCATCGCCGTCGCGCTGGTCGACTATCATTCGTTCAATGATCGTATTCCGCCGCGTGGCCGGATTTTCAATAACAAGGGTTTTCACATCCAGGCCGGCCGTTTCGACTTACCGTTCGGTAACGACTACCAAAATTTCGCCAACAAGGACCGCATCACTATTACCGCGCCGTTGACCACCTCTCGCATGCAATTGGGCGGTTACAATGCCGACGGTATTCGTTCCTACGGCGCCTGGGATATGTTCAACTATTCGGTGTTCTGGACCGACGCGCTGTATGCCAACGACGGCCATACCGTCGGCGGCCGGGTGGGTCTGGCTTTGGGGCAAAACACCTACAAGATCCACAATGCCAATCCTGAAGGCATTGAAATCGGTGTTTCCCACCTCAGCGAGTTCGATGGCGAAAACCGGATCCGCAATACCGTTTACGGCGCGGACCTGAGTATCGGCTACGGCATGTGGCGTTTACAAAACGAATTCATGCTGCTGAATGCGCATCAACAGGTATTTTTGGAACAAGATGCGGACGGCAATCCATTGCCGATCATCATCCCCGATCCAAACACCAGCCCGTTCGGCAAGGGCCACCAATTGGGCTATCACTCCACGCTGACCCTGGATTTGGAAAGCCTGAGCAAACAGCCCATCGTGGCGTTCGCCCGCTACAGCCGCTGGCAACCTTCACAAGACCTTGGCCTGGACTTCGACGGCAGCACCGTGGCGATCAACGACATCTCCATGCTTAGCCTGGGCTTTAACTATAAATTTAGCGATCATTTGCGGGTCAAATTTGAATACAACGATTCGCTGGGCACGGAAACAGCCGAGCGTTATTTCGACAGAAAACTGGGCATAGCCCAAATCGTCATGTCTTTTTAATCATGAACAAGCTCCTATACAAATGCTTATTGGCCGGCGGCACCGGCGCACTTTTGCTGTTGTTCGTCAGCGGTGCGCATACCGCCGACGACAATCCGCACCTTATTTCCAAGCAATCGCCGCAAGCGGGGTGTAGTAATTGCCATACCGCGACACCGGAGCTAAAAGATGACGGCATTTTCAACAGCAAAAATATAACAGCCGATCAAGCCACCTTTAGCAAGGACGGCGTGGCCATGTGTTCCTCGTGCCATAATCCCAACCAAGGCCACAAAGTAGGCCTGAATATCGACTTTCCGGTACCCGCCGACTTGCCGCTTAACGAGGAAAACGACATTACCTGTCTGACCTGTCACTACACACACGGCAAACTAGATAGCGACCGGCCGCAAGCCAGCCACAGCTTCATGGATAAACTAATGAATGCCGAAAGGCTGAAAAAAAGCTTTTTACTACGCCGTAACAACAGCGACGGCGAGCTCTGTTTAACTTGTCATAACGTCAACTAAGGTTCCTGAAAATGAACAATACCGTTACCAAACGCCGCCAAATTTTTATAAAAAAGGACTTCCAAGGCCGTTTCATCCTCGGCGCTTTTGCGCTGATATTGCTCGCCGGATTGTGTTCGGCACTCCTGATTTATTGGATGACCGGCGGCGATCTGCAAGCTCAATCCCAATCGGCGCATGCCAATATCGTCAACGCCGCGGAACGACTGGGCGTATCGATTTTAATCGGCAACTTGGTAGCCATTTTGGTTGCCGGCGGCATTGCGGTGAGCACCGTTCTGTACGCCTCGCACAAAATCGCCGGCCCTTTATACCGCTTCGAAACCCTGTGCCAAGAGGTCGGCGACGGCAAACTCGATACTGTCACGCACTTGCGGGAACACGATCAGCTACAAGATTTGGCGCTATCGTTCTCGAATATGGTTGCCAAGCTCCGCAGCCGCCGGGACCATCGCACGCGCTTAATTGCCGAACTCAACCGGCAAATCGGCTTGTACGCCTTAAACAACGGCGACGCACTATCAGAAGCCCAACACCATGCCGTCGCGGCAATGGCGGCGTTGGTGACTGATTTAGAGAAACTAGAAAAATAATTGTCATCAAATCCCATGTTTAAAAATACCTCGATCAAATCTTCACTGATCTTAATTGCATCAGCCTTGGCTTTTGCCAATCTACTGTTTGTTTTTTCGCTATGGCACGCTTTTCAATCCATAGACGAAAACTTGCAGGCAGCGACTCAAAAACAAAACACCTCGGACTATTTGTCTCATGTGCGTTTTCATGTTGTGCAGATTCAGCAATTTCTTACCGACGTCGGCGCCACGCACAGTGATGGCGGATTTGCGGAAGCCAAGCAAAATTTGGACGCGGCATTCGAGAATATCGACAAGGCGGCACAGTCTTACCCCAGTTTGCAAACGCAACTGGCAAGCTTAAGACAGCAAATCCAGGACATGCATGATGCCGGCGTAAAAATGGGCTGGGACTATATCAATCTGGGCAACGAGGCCGGCACGGCAACCATGAAAGCACCGAACACGGGGCTTGACGATACAGCTGTCCGCCTAACCGGCGAATTAAACAGGACTACCGAGCAACTTGACCGGGAACTGACCCTAGCCAAAGAGCAATTAAGTTCTTCTTTGCACGATTACAGCCTATCGAGAATTGCTTTTTCCATCGTGTTGCTATTGTTCGTGATGGTCTGTTTAAGCATGCTTTATTTCAAAATAGAGCCGCCATTGACCGCCCTACAAAAATCGTTATATCTGCTAAGACAAGGCGGCGGCGATTTGACCCGACGCATTCCGCACGAAGGCAGCGACGAAGTCGGCATTATCGTCACCCAGTTCAACGAATTTTTAAGCGTGTTACACAGTTTGATGCGGCAAGTGGCGATGGAGTCCGATCAGTTAAACACCGCTTCGAACCGCTTGAGCCAAATGTCCGAGCGGGTGCAAGAGGATATTCTGAAACAGCAAATGGGTACCGACCAGGTCGCGGCAACAGTGACGGAATTGTCCGCCACAGTCACAGAAGTGTCTAACAACACCGCCAACGCCGCACAAACTGCGCAGAGAAGCAGCGTCGCCGCCAACAACGGCAAGGCGGTGGTAACCAATACCGTGCAATCCATTCACGCGCTGTCGAACAATATCGACAGGGCCAGTACGGTGATCGGTAATGTCGAACAAAATTGCGTGAATGTCAGCTCAGTGCTGGATGTGATTCAGAGCATCGCCGACCAGACCAATTTATTGGCGCTAAATGCCGCCATTGAGGCTGCCAGAGCCGGCGAACAAGGTCGCGGCTTTGCGGTAGTGGCGGACGAAGTGCGCACGCTGGCCAGCCGGACCCAGGACTCCACGCATGAAATTCAAGCGATGATAGAACGCTTGCAGCAAGGCTCACGGGAAGCGGTAAAAGCCATGTCGGAAAGCCGGAATCAGGCTAAAGAAACCGTTGAAGTGATCGAAAGTACCGGCGAGTTGCTGGATAACATCTCAAGCATGGTGGCGCAAATTTCCACGATGAATACGCATATTTCCGACGCGGTGAAAGAACAAAAAATTGTGGTCGAGCACATTAATCAAAACATTAACTCGATTAATGACGTCACCATCAACAACTCAAGGGACGCGGAGCAAACCGCGCAAGAAGCCCATCATTTGCAAAAAATCGCCGGTAATTTGCATACCACGATTTCACAGTTCAAGCTGTAAACAGCCCAACGCGCTATTCGCTTCGGCGTCGAAGCCAATAGCGCGTCGTTACAACTCAAATACCTCCGCCAAGGGCAGAATCAACTCAGGCAAGCTCAAAAGGGGCAAATCTTCGTCGACACCGAATACGTCGGCATTGGCATGGCGGCCGTCCGCGCCCAGAAAAAAACGTTGCACGTAATTTTCCAAAGGATCGATCACCACATATTCCCTCACGCCGGCACGTTCGTAGAGCGCTTTTTTTTCACGCATATCTTTCAGCGCGGTGCTTGGGGACAATACCTCCACCACTAAATCCGGGGCACCGTGTATGGCTTTTTCGCCGATATTTTCCGGGTTGCAGACCACTAACAAATCCGGTTGCACGACGTCATGCTCGGAGAGAATGACGTCTACAGGTGCTATGAACGGTTTGCAAGGCTTACCTTTCAATGCGGCTATTAACTTTGCGGCAATCGTTATCACCACATTTTGATGCTTGATACTCGGCGCCGGACTCATGTTGTAAGGAACGCCGTCGATTAACTCCCAGCGCTCGTCGTCCGGCCAACCCAGATAGTCGGCGACGCTGAATGGATGCGTAGAGGATTTAGGTACGCTATTCATTTTTTACGCCTGCTCAAATATCCAGTTTAATCCAACGCAAACGGTTGGCGTTGCTGACTACCGTTACCGACGACATAGCCATAGCCGCACCGGCAATCATCGGGTTCAGCAGTATGCCGAACAGCGGATACAGCAAACCCGCCGCCACCGGAATGCCGATGGTGTTGTAGAAAAACGCGCCCAACAGGTTTTGTTTGATGTTGGCAACCGTCAACTTCGAAAGCGCCATCGCCTCGGAGACCTTTAATAAAGAACCTTGCAGCAACACAATATCGGCACTTTCGATAGCCACATCGGTGC